>NZ_JBQVPI010000003.1:220729-425027 GCF_052438155.1 Shinella sp.
CCCCCCGCGCCCCGATGGCTTTCGGAGCCTTGGCCGATCAGCCGCTCTTTGCCAGCGACAGGTCGTAGTTGACGGTAACGGGCGTGCCGGCCTTGTTCCCGTTGTCGAAGGGGGTGAACTTGAACTCGATCTTGGTGAAGTTGATCGAGATTGATTCCGACGGACGGTCGCCGCCCGAGCTGACGCTGTAGCCCGAGACGAGCCCGTTCGTCAGCACGTATTCGACGTAGGTGTTGCCCGGGTTACCGGTGCTGACGAGGTGGATTTCCACCTTCTTGCCGGCGTTTCCGGTGACCGATTCGGTGAACAGCTTGGAGGAGGCAGCATCGAGCGACTTCGTGACGACGACTTCGCTGATGCTCGGCTGGCTCGCCTCGCGGTTGGTGCTTCCGCCGATTGCCGCGGAGATGCCGCGGCCGGTGCCGAACTGCAGCGACGACACTTCGATCCACTTCTTGTGGGCGTCGTGCGTAGCTTCGCCGTCAATGCCTTCATATTTCAGGTAAATTGCCATCTTTAGCTCCCTTGATCCTGATTGAGGTAGAATTGATTAGCCGGGGCAGTCATGGGCCGCCCGGTATCCCGTTCATTTCGCTGCCACGAGTTCCGCCGGTTGCTCCGGTCGCTCGACCGTATCATCCGAAGGTTGCGCGTGGAACTCGAACTGACCGTTTTCGTCGAGTACGGCCTTCAGCCCGCCAATCTGGCGGCCCTCAGCCATCACGGACAGAACATGGGACGAAAGCCTCGGCAGCAGTCCACGCGAAAGAATATATTCGATGTTGCGAGCGCCGCTTTCGACCTCGGTGCACCGGGCGGCGATCGCCTCGACGAGCGTCTCGTCCCAGCTCAGCGTTGCGTTGTAGTTCTCAGTGAAGCGCTTGCGGATACGATTGAGCTGAAGCGCCACGATCTTGCGGATCACGTCGTCGGCGAGCGGGAAATACGGTACCACGGAGCAGCGGCCGAGGAAGGCCGGCTTGAAGGTCTTCAGGAGTTCCGGCCTGATTGCCTCGGTAAGCTCCGTGACATCCGGTCGCTTGGACGGATCGGCATAGAGACGGTGGATGAGATCGGTACCGGCATTGGACGTCATGATGATGACGGTGTTCTTGAAGTCGATGTCTCGCCCTTCGCCGTCGCGCAGCATGCCCTTGTCGAACACCTGGTAGAACACGTCCTGCACACCCGGATGCGCCTTCTCCATTTCGTCGAAGAGGATGACCGAATAGGGACGTCGGCGCACGGCTTCCGTCAGCACGCCGCCTTCGCCATAGCCGACATAACCGGGCGGCGAACCGACGAGCATCGAGACCTTATGCTCTTCCTTGAATTCCGACATGTTGATGACGGTGAGGTTCTGCTCGCCGCCGTAGAGCAGGTCGGCGAGCGCCAACGCTGTCTCGGTCTTGCCTACGCCGGATGTGCCGACCATCAGGAAGACGCCGATCGGCTTGCGCGGGTCGAGAAGTTTCGCACGCGAGGTGCGGATCGTCTCCGCGATCGCCTCCAGCGCATGGGATTGGCCGATCACGCGTTCGCGCAGCTTGTCGTTGAGGGCGAGGATCGTCTTGATCTCGTTGGAGACCATGCGACCGACCGGAATGCCCGTCCAGTTGCCGACGACCTCGGCGATCGCCTGGCCATCGACCGTCACCCGCATCAGGGGCGTCTCGCCTTGCAGGGCTTCAAGCTCGCTGGTGAGAGTGGCGACCTCTTTCTTCATATCCTCGGGCGTTGCACCCTCGAGGCTTTGTTCGCCTGCCGCGGATTCCGTCGCCTCGACGGTCGCGGTGAGGGCATCGTGCAGTCCGCGGATGCGGCCGACGAGATCCTGCTCGCGCTTCCATTGGTCTTCGAGCTTGGCGAGTTCCTCGGAGACGCGCACACGCTCTTCGTTGAGGTCCGTCATCCGCCGAGCATGGTCGGCGCCGATCTTCGTTTCGCGTGTCAGGACGCCGAGATCGGTGTCGATCATGTCCACCCGGCGCCGGCGGTCCTCCACGGCGGCAGGAACGGCATGGCTGGCGATCGCCACGCGCCCGCAGGCCGTGTCGAGCAGGCTGACCGCCTTGTCGGGAAGCTGGCGGCTCGGAATGTAACGGCGCGACAGCCGGACAGCATCTTCCACGGCTTCGGCAAGGACGCGCACGCCGTGGTGGCGTTCGAGCGTCGGGATGAGGCCGCGCATCATGGCGATGGCTGCTTCGTCGCCGGGCTCCTCGACCTTGACGACCTGGAAGCGCCGCGTCAGGGCGGGGTCGCGTTCGAAATATTTCTTGTATTCCGCCCAGGTCGTGGCGGCGATCGTGCGCATTTCGCCGCGCGCGAGCGCGGGCTTCAGGAGGTTGGCGGCGTCGTTCTGGCCGGCAGCGCCACCCGCGCCGATCAGCGTATGCGCCTCGTCGATGAACATGATGATCGGTTTTGCGGAGGCCTTGACCTCTTCGATCACTTTCTTCAGCCGGTTTTCGAATTCGCCCTTCATGCCGGCACCCGCCTGGAGCAGGCCGAGGTCGAGGGACAGCAATTCGACGTCCTGCAGGGCAGGCGGCACTTCGCCCGCGGCGATCTTCAGGGCGAAGCCCTCGACGACCGCAGTCTTGCCGACACCGGCCTCGCCGGTCAGGATCGGGTTGTTCTGCCGGCGGCGGGTCAGGATGTCGACGATCTGGCGCGTTTCGGAGTCGCGGCCGAGCACCGGATCGATCTTGCCTTCGCGTGCCCGCGCCGTCAGGTTGATGGTGTATTGGTCAAGCGCCGAGCCGCTTTGCGGGCCGGAGGAAGAGGATGCGGCCGGCGCGCCGGAAGAGGATGCTGCCTTGCCGCCGCCGCTCGCCGATGAGCCGGCCTCGCTGCTGCCGGACACGATCTTCAAAAGGTTGGTCTTCAGCGTTTCGGCGTTGATCCGGGCAAATTGCGGGGATGCGTCACGCGCCAGCGCCGACAGGGCGTCGTCGCCGAGCAGGCTGACGAGCAGGTAGCCGCTGCGGATCGAGGTATCGCCGAATTGCAGCGAACCGTAGATCCAGGCTTCGCGGATCCACTTGACCACGTTGGGTGTAAGGGCGGGCGAACGGCTATTGCCGGTCTTCAGCCGATCGAGAACCTTCGTCAGGTCTGCGGCAAGCCGGCTCTGGTCGATCTCGAAATGCCGCAGGATCGCCGCGACGTCGTTGTCCGGCGCCTCGATCAGCTTGGTGAGCCAGTGCTCCACCTCGACATTGTAATGGGTTCTCGACAGCGTCAGCCCGACGGCACCCTCGAGCGACGAACGGCAGTGAGCGTTCAGGCGCCCTACCAGCGATTGCAAATCGACGTTCAGCAAAGCAGCCCCCCAGCTTTTGCCGCGCTGATTCCGGAAAACCCGTATGGCAGCGCAAAAAGATGTCTAGAATCAATTCAGATAAAGCAAAACAATGACAACTCTTACGCCGAGTTGCCGTCGAAAGTCCACTGTCCTGCCCGCGTCACCCGGCGACTGCCGCGTCGACATTCGCATAGATTGGAAACAACCTTAAGAAACCGCTCATTTCGAAGACAAGCCGTATGCGGCTGTTCAGCCCGGCCAACGCCATGCTGCCGCCGGCCGCGCGTATCTTCTTGGCGGCGGAGAGAAAGGCGGAAAGCCCCGTGCTGCTGATATATTCCAGTCCTGCCAGGTCGATGATCAGGCGGGTGTCCCCCCGCTCGATGATGGCGGAGAGGTGCCTGTCGAAGATTGGCGAGGTCTGGCTGTCTATCCTTCCGCTCGGCGCAACGACGAGGTTGTTGCCCTGCCGGGTCTCGGCGATGTTCATGATGATATTGACCTCGGGCTTTCTGTTGATCACTCTCGCGCGTGCCGGACGCGCATCCAATGCGGGTGATGATTTCAGAAAGTTATACGACTTGCCAGAACGTTTTTTAAAACTCCGCGGTATGCCGTCGTGACGACGGCGGGCGACGTGTCAGACGCCGGGCTGGTCGCGCATCTGCGCGCATCTCTCTCGCCGCAGGGCTTTCCCGTGCGGCGGGAGGCAGAGATCGAGGGCGGTGCTGGCGATGCGAGCGGCGCGATTTCCTTCTACGATCATTATTGGCCGGCGCGCTCGGTGCTTGCGATCAGCGCCGTGCGCGTGGCGGGCGATGACATCGATACGGCCGTGCGCGCGGCGGGCATCAAGCAATTGATTCGCGCCGTCGTGGCCAAGACGCGCACTGCAAACGAAGCGCTAGAGACACTTGCGGCGCGGATCGACACGGCTGGCCTCGACGTCGGCCTTCTCGTCCTCGACGTGGTATCCGGGACGGTATCGAGTGCGGCGAGCGGCAAAGCAGCCGTGACGATTTCGGGAAAACCCGACCGCTCCGGCCGCACGGAGCTGGCGGCCGGCGACCTTGCCTGGCTTTCCGCCGGCGATATCGGAACGCCCGCGAAAACCGCAGCGCCGCCCGACGGGATCGGGGCATTGGTGCGCGGCGAGATCGACCGGGGTTCTTCGGGTGCTGCCTGTGCCCTTCTTTTCAAGGCACGCGGGCGGCTCGCCCGGGAGACGACATTCTCGATCGGCAATAGCCATGGTGATATTCAGGTCGCGGCCGAGAAGGTGCGGCGCTTCCTGGAAATGCATGGCGCGGACGAAGCGGATGTCACCGCCATCGACGTCGCGCTCGACGAGATCCTCACCAACACCGTGAACTACGGTTTCGAGGATGGCAACGCACACGAGATCCTCCTGTCGCTGTCCATCGATTCTGGCGCACTGACGATCGAGGTTCAGGACGACGGGCGCCCCTTCGATCCGCTTGCCATTCCCATTCCCGATCTCGATGCGGACCTGGAAACCCGACAGATCGGCGGGCTCGGCATGCATTTCGTCCGCACGCTGCTTGACACGGTTTCCTACAGCCGTCGTAATGGCTGGAACGTTTTGACACTCGAAAAGCAACTCGCCGGCACGGCGGAGAAGGCATCATGAACGCGGCGCGCATGGGGGACATGGTCAAGCAGGATGCGCCGCATTGTCATGCGCCGATCCATCCTGCCGCCCTCGTCCCGACGGCCGTGCCGCATCCAGCCCTGCCACTGCTGATCGTCAAGGGCCAGCCGAATGTCCTGATCGGCAACATGCCCGCCGCCCGGGTGACGGACATGACCATCCTGTGCTCGCTGCCGGGCTGCGTTCCCGGTGGGCCGGGAATGATCGCCAAGGGCTCCTCGACGGTGTTGATCGGCAATCTGCCGGCGGCACGGATCAACGACATGACGATGCATCCGGCCTGCGTCGCACCCATCCCCAGCCCCGTCGGCAAGATTCTGCCGCCGGGCTGCCCGACGGTGATGATCGGCGGCTGAGGTGCGGATTTCCCATTTCGAGAAACTGCGGCCGGTCTGCCCCGTCTGCCGCCTGAGCGGCCAGCACGGAGACCTTGCTCTCACTGTCGTCGAAAACGAGGTGCGGGGCGACGTCCTCAGCGGTATCCTGTCCTGCCAGGCCTGCGGCTCCGAATTCCCGATCGTTGACGGCATGCCGATCATCGTGCCGGACGTGCGCCGCTTCGTGCAGGACAACATTTTCTACCTGCTGGCGCGCACGGACCTGACGCCGGCTGTCGAAAGCCTGCTCGGCGATGCCTCGGGGCCGGGCAGCGGCCTCGACTCGATACGCCAGCACGTTTCCTCCTATGTCTGGGATCACTGGGGAGACCAGGATCCGGTCGCCTATCCTGCGGTTCCCGGCGGCGGCGCGCCCGCGGCGGTGTCGCGCAACCTTGCGCAGGCGCTCGACCTGCTGGGTGACGACCTGCCGGACGGCCCGGTGCTCGACATTGGCTGCGCGGCGGGGCGTACCGTTACGGATGCGGCCGAAAGGCTCGGCCGCGACGTGCTCGGCATCGACCTCTCGGTACCGCTCGCGCGCTGCGGTCGACAGGCCGTGGTCGATGGGCACATCGATTACAATCTGCGGCGGATCGGCCTGGTGTACGACCGGCGCGCCTATCCCCTGCGCCATAAGGCCGAGGGACGTGGCGACGTCTGGATCTGCGATGCGCTGGCGTTGCCGTTCTCGCAGGGCACTTTTGCCCTCGCGATCGGCATGAACGTCGTCGACTGCATGCGCGATCCGCGGGCCGGACTGATCGAGATCTCCCGCGTCCTCGCTGATGGCGGCCGGGCCGTACTGTCCGTTCCCTTCGACTGGGCAGGGCAAGTGACCCCGGTGGAAGCCTGGCTCGGCGGTCATTCGCAGCGCTCCGGCCATGCCGGCAGCCCGGAGGCCATCCTCGATCTCCTGCTTTCCGAGGGGCCGCTTGCCGCAGGCGCCCTGCGGCGCACCGATTCCGTCGGCGACGTTCCGTGGCACGTCCGGTTGCACGATCGATCCTGCATGTATTATTCCGCTTATCTGGTAGTCGCTCGCAAGACGGTGGGGTAACATCTGCTCGTGCCAGCGATTCTGCGATTCCCTGACGTCAAGGAAATCCAAATCGTCTGCGGGGATGGACCATGCAATTGCGACTCGTACTCAAGGGCCCGGAGCGCCTGACGACCGGCATACGGGAAAGAACCGTTGAGACGGGGGCCGTCGTGATAGGGCGGTCCGCCGAGGCCGACTGGGTGCTGTCCGATCCTGAGCGTATCGTTTCCAAGCTCCACTGCCGGATCGAGCGGCAGGGCGGCGGTTTCCTGCTGACCGACATGTCCACCAATGGCGTGCTGGTCAATGGCGTGCCTATCGGGCGCGAAGCCTCAAGAATGCTCGTCGACAAGGATGTGCTGACGCTTGGCGACGCGATCATCGCTGTGGCCATCGAAACGGAGACGCCGGACGTCGTGCCGCTTCCCGCCACTGACGACCCCTTTGCCGGGGGGCCCTTCGGCTTCGATGAAGTGGTCGCGGAAGCCGTGAAGGTTGGAATCGTCCAGGATGTGGCGGCGGAGAATGCCCGGGACAAGGTTGCTGTCCTACAGGACTGGTGGATACCCACGGCAGAGAGCCGGAATGGCGAGCCGAAACCTGTGGATATCTCCGGGGGCATGGGGAATGCCTCGATTGCACGTACCAATGCGGCGGGCGAGGCAGTAGCCTCAGCAACCGCTACTGGGACGAATCTCGCTGCCGAGGCTCTCGGGCTGGACGAGGCGGTATTTGCGAAGGCTGTTGAAACGGCAATGTTGGTTTTGTCCGCAGAGGAAAAGCGTAGGTTCGAGGGGCGTTTGTTTGAGCTTCTTCGCAAGGAGAAGTCAGGTTGATGATTGAGCACTCTCCGGCGGGGCGGTGGTCGATCGGGTTGCGCGCGGTTGTCTCGCGCTCTTTCGCCCTGTTGTGTCTGTGTCTGCTCGTTTTCACGCTTTCCGGTTGTGGTCAGAAAAAGCCGCCGCCGACGGAAATCGAAATCAAGCCGGCGCCGGCCGCGGCCAGCCTCGACGTTATTGTGGTGGCGTCCCCGCTCGTCAATCCAGGGCCTGACGGCTTGCCGCAACCGGTCGTCATGCGGCTCTATCAGCTGAACGGCGAGACGGCATTTGCCAATGCCAGCTTCCGCCAGTTGTGGGAGGCGGATGCCGAAACACTTGGGCCCACCATGCTGGGCAAGACGGAATTCTATCTGGCGCCGGCGGAGGTGCAGCGAGTAAAGGCCAATCTTATCGAGGGGGCGACGATCGTTGCGGTGGTCGTCGGGTTCCGCAACTTCGAAGAGGCAAAGTGGCGGGCAATGGTCGGGCTTCAGGGGGACAAGAAGTTCAAGCTGAAGGTGGACCTGAAAACACTGTCCGTCGAAATGGGGCCGCAGGACTGACATGGTCCGGCGTGCGGGGGCAAGGCCGGTGCGAAGCGGGGATTACCCTGCGCCGCCGGCAAAGGAAGGGTATGGATGTCGTTCGATGACAAGGTGATCTGGTCGGAGGGGATGTTTATCCGTGCCCAGCATTTCCAGCAGGAGGCTCGCCATGTCGAGCGCCAGCTGAGGGCCCGCACGAAAGCACTCGTTCCGTATGGCTGGGGTCTGACCGAGCTGCGCCTCAATCGCGAACTTCTGTCGATCGGCCAGTTCGCCATCGAGCGGGCGTCCGGTATCTTCCCCGATGGAACGCCGTTTTCGCTGCCCGGCGAGAGCCTGCGGCTGCCGCCGTTAATGCTTGGCGAGAATGTCCGCAACGCCGTCATCTACCTGACCTTGCCGCTCACCGAACCGGGCGGACGCGAAGTGGCGGATGCCGAGACCGAGCTGACCACGCGCTATACGCTCGCCGAAATCGACGTGGCGGATGCCAACAGCTCCGACATGTCCGCAGCCCCCATCAATGTCGGCAAACTGCGCCTTCGCTATGCGCTGGAAACAAGCGACCGTAGCGGTCTCGCTGGCATCGGTCTGGCGCGGATCAGTGAAGTCCGCAGCGACAATTCCGTCGTGCTCGACGAAAGTTATGTGCCGCCGGCGATGGACTGCGCCGTTTCGCCGATCCTGTCCGGACTGCTCACCGAGATCGTCGGCTTGCTCAATCACCGGGGCGAGGCGATCGCGTCGCGCCTTGCCGGCGCCAATGTCGGCACGGCCGCCGAAATCACCGACATGATGATGCTCCAGACGATCAATCGCTGGCAGCCTGTCTTCAGCCACATGGCATCGGCGAGCTTCGTCCATCCCGAACGGCTTTTCATCGCGATGATCGGCCTTGCCGGCGAGCTTGCGACCTTCACCGCAGCCGGCCGCCGGCCGCGACCTTTCCCGGTCTACGATCACGAGCGCCTGCAGCCGACCTTCGCGCCGGTCGTGACAGCGGTCCGCCAGGCCTTGAGCGCCGTGCTCGAACGCAGCGCCATCACCATACCGCTCATCGAGCATCGCTACGGGATCCGCGTCGCCGAAGTCGCCGACCGGTCGCTCTATTCGAAATATTCCTTCATCCTGGCGGCAAAGGCCGACATGCCGGCGGAAGCGCTGGTACGTCGCCTCGTCGGTCAGATCAAGATCGGCGCGGCCGAGCAGATCACCGAACTGGTCAATGCGGCGCTTCCGGGCATCATGCTGCGCGCGCTGCCGGTGGCCCCGCGCCAGATTCCGTATCACACGGGCAAGGCCTATTTCGAACTGGACCGTTCCAGCCCAACCTGGAAACAGGTCGCGGCCGGCAACGGGCTCGCCATTCATGTCGCCGGGGATTTCCCGGCGCTTGAACTCGATCTTTGGGCCGTGAAGGACTGAGGTGGCGGGGTGAACGATCCATTTGCTGATTTTCCGGGCGCTGACGACACGATCCGCAAACCGCTGAGCGGGTTGCCGTCGCGGCAATCGTCCGGCTTCGGCCAGGAAAGCATGTCCGGCAACGCCTTTTCCAGCGGCAGCGGCGGTTTCTTTTCGGGCCGGCCCGATAGCGGACAGGGCGGCGGACAGCAGGAGGACCTTGATTTCGGGCTCGATGCGCTTCCCGTAGAGCGGGTTCGCCATCGGGGCGATCCTGCCATCGAAAAGGCTTTCGACCTTGCTGCGGTGAACCCGCTGGTGGGGGCTGCATCCCCGCTGCTGTGGCTCGCCGGCCGGTTGAACGAGAGTGCCGCGCCCGACGATATCGCGGAATTCCGCCGTCGGGTCCTCGAAGAAATCCGCAACTTCGAGACGGCGGCCATGGCCAAGGATACGCCGGACCGGCTGGTCCGCGTGTCGCGTTATGCGCTGTGCGCTGTGATCGACGATATCATCCTCAACACGCGCTGGGGGGCGACGACCGGCTGGGCAAGCCAGAGCCTCGTCAGCATCCTCTACAACGAGACCTGGGGCGGCGAACGCTTCTACGACCTGCTCCAGCAGCTTCTCCAGCAGCCGGAACAGAATATCGACGTGCTCGAACTGATGGCGATCTGCCTCGCCATCGGCTTCAGCGGCAAGTACCGCGTCATGGACGGCGGACAGGGGCAGTTCGCGCGGCTGCGCCAGGATCTTTATCGCGTTATCCGCCGGGTGCGCGGACCCTATGAGCGCAACCTCTCGCAGACATGGCAGAGTGCGGCGGCACCCCACCGCGCGCCGCGCAGCATGGCGGCACCGTGGGCCGCCGCCCTCGTGCTGCTCGCGCTGCTCGCCGTCGTCTGGGCGTTCTCCAGCATCAGCCTGCGCTCCAGCATCGAGCAGACCGCAGCCCAGATCAGCGCGCTGGTCCCGGGTATCCCGCTGCTCGTCGAGCGGGCCGGCATCCCCTCCATTCCGGACCCGGTTCCGCCGGTGCGCAAGACGCAGATCGAGCGGCTGTCGGAAGCGTTGGCACCGGAAATCGCCGCTGGCCGCATAGAGGTGGCAAGTGTCGGCGAGTTGGTCGTCATCCGCATGCTGAAGGCCTCCTTCCCCTCCGGCGGCACGGACCTGTCGCTTGCCGAGGAGCCGCTGATCACCAAGATCGGCGGCGCACTCAACGAGGAAAGCGGTGCGATTGCAGTCGTCGGTCATACCGACAACATTCCCGTCGGCGCGGGAAGTCCGCTCGGCGACAATATGGCGATCTCGATTGCCCGCGCACGTTCCGCCGCGCAGATGCTGCAACGCCATGTCGACGACCCGGCGCGCGTCAGTTTCGAAGGACGCGGATCCAACGATCCGATCCTCGCCAACACGACCCGGGAAAACAGGGCGCGCAACCGACGCGTCGAGTTCCAGATTCCAGCGGAAAAAGCACCATGAGGCCATGGCTGCTGCTCCTCTGGCTTCTTGGACTTACGGCCGCGGCGGCTGCAAGCTGGTTTCTGGCGAAGCAGCGCCTCGTCGGTAATCCCGATCTTGGGCTTCTGCTTGCCCTGCTGCCGGTGGTGGCCTGGGCGCTCGTGCCGGTGGTCTTCTCGCGGTTTTTCTTCCGTCGCAGCACGACGCCGGAAACGCCGGCGCTGCGCGAGTTGCGTCGGCAGGTCGCAGCCTTTCTCGCCGATCGCGGTCTGAAGGGCTTGCGCGGGCGTTACTCGGTGCCGTTCTTTCTGATCGTCGGCCCTGCAGGAAGCGGCAAGACCTGCCTGCTCGAAAGCGCTGAAATGCGCCTCGGCATGCCGAAGACCATCGGGCCGGCAACCTGGTGGGTCGGGCCGGACGCGGTTTTCGTTGAGACCCAGATATCGGACGATGCCGGCGAATTGTTCCGCCTTCTGCGCGCCGTCCGCCCAAAGCTTCCCGTCAACGGCATCATGCTGGTCATCAGCCCTGCCGATCTGGTGCTTGCCGACCAGCTCGAACAGCGCATGACTGCCGAGGCGATCGCCGCCTGGTTCCGCCAGGCCGACGAGATGCTCGACCAGACGCTGCCGTCATACGTGCTGTTGTCTCGCACCGATCTCGTGCCCGGCTTCCAGGAGATCTTCGAGCGCATTGAGCCGGCCGATCGGGCACAGCCCTGGGGGTTTGCCCTGCCTTACAACACGAAGGAACCGAAGACCGTCGATACGCTCCACACGGAGATCGATGCCGGCTTCGGCGACGTCGTCGAGACCATGCGCCGGCGCCATATCGAAATGCTGTCGAAGGAGTCCGACGCGATCCGCTGCGTGCACATCCACGGTTTCGCAGCCCAGATCGCTGCCATCCAGCGCATCGTCATGCCGCTCGTCGATGCCATGATGCCGATGGGCAACGGTACCTGGCGCGGCGTTCTGCTGCGCGGCATCTTCATGACGAGCGCCCGGCAGGAAATGCTGTCGATCGATGCCCTCCTGCCGGAACTGTCGCGCCGCTTCGCCATGCCGCGCAGCGGCATGCTGCCGCCCGATCTCGGCGTCGACGACGAGTTGAACCATGGCTATTTCATCAGCGGCGTGGTGAAGAAGGCTATCCTGCCGGAAGCTGGGCTCGTCCTGAAGGATCGGCAGGGCTCGTCGGGTTCAGTGCTCTACTGGCTGCCGCTTGCCCTTGCCCTCGTCGTTTGTGCGACGGGCGGCTACGTCCTCTTTTCGGCTTTCGACCGCGAAATCCGCCTCGGCCGGCAGGTTCAGGACGCAATCGGCGACGCGCGGCCGGTGACCGGGCCGGCCAAGCGGAGCGATGTCCCGTTGATGCTCGCCGCCCTGCAACGGCTGGATGCTGTCGGCACGATGCTCGCCGAGCAGGCGCCCGTTCCGACCTATGCCTTCTGGCTCGACAAGCGCGCCACGCTTCGCGACGGCATAGATGATGCGAAACGCGCCTTGCGGGTTAATGCACTGGCGCTTGAGATTGCGGCCTGGCTTGAGGCCGATCTCGTCGATGCCAACAACGACACGGCCACCCTCAACACTCTGATCACCATCGCGGACAAGGCTGCCGACCCTGCGTCACCCGAGCTCAAGGCTTGGCTCGAGAAGCGCGCCGAAGCGATTGCCGGCAACGGGCAGGGCCAGTTCGTGGCGCAGGCGCTTGAGGCGATCACGCAAGCCGGCGGACTTGTCGTCGGCCCGGCCTATGTCGAGGCAGCACGCCGGCGCATCGCCCACCGGGAAAGCCTGACGTGAGCGTGCGGGCGAGATTGCGGAAGTTTTCGCGGACCCTGCGCCGCCCAGGCGTCATCCTGACGCTTGCCGTGCTCTTTCTCGCCCTTCTCGTCTGGTTCGTCGGGCCGATGATCGCTTTCGGCGACGCCCGCCCGTTCGAACCTGCTGCGTCACGCCTTGCGCTGCTTCTGCTTCTCGCCCTTGCCTGGGGCGGCATCGGCTTCCTGATGCGCACGAAGCGCTCCAGTGAGGAGGCGGCATTGCTTGCAGCCTTGCGCAAGCAGGAGGAGGAGGCGACAGCACAGATCGACAGGCATCAGGCGGCTGCGGATGCTGAGGTTTCCGCCTTTCGACAGGCCGCGAGCGGGGCGATGAGCCTGCTCAGGCGCGGCCACGGCGATCTTTTCGTCAGCGCGCGTTATGCTCTGCCCTGGTACATGCTGCTTGGGGCCGATGGTGCCGGCAAGAGTTCGCTGGTGCGTGCCAGCGGTCTGACATTGCCCTTCGAGAGTGAAGGCGCCGTGGAGGCGCCGTCCGCGCGCTTTCATATCAGCGATCAGGCCGTGCTGGTGGAATTTGCGGGCCGGCTGATCGCCAGCGCCGAGCCGCAGGCCCGCCATCTCTGGCAACAGGCACTCCAGCATATCCGCAGCCTGCGCTCGCGCCAGCCGGTCAATGGTATCATTGTCGTGGTCAGCGTCGACGAGCTGCTGGCGATGCTGCCAGAAGAGGCCGCCGCCTACGCCACGGCGATCCGCCAGAGGCTGGATGAGGCCGTCCAGCGGCTGCGCGCCAATGCCCCGGTCTATATCGTCGTCACCAAGCTCGACCGGGTCGTCGGCTTCGAGGAGATTTTCGAGGACCTGACGACGGAAGAGCGAGCCGCCCCGTTCGGGATACCGATCGCGGCGGATCTCGGCGGTGATGCGCGTGGCCCCGCGGAAGCGCTCGACAAGGGATTTGCCGGTCTCGTCGAACGCATCATGCAACGCCAGTTCGTCTGCCTTCAGGAGGAGCCCGACGAACTCCGGCGCCGGCGCACCTTCGAATTCCCGGCGCAGTTCGCGCTACTGAGGGAACGTATCCAGCCCTTCGTGCAGCAGCTCGCCACCATGCACCGCTTCGGCACGGCGACGAACATGCGCGGCGTCTTCTTCACCTCCTGCCGCCAGACCGGGGACAATGTCGATGCGCTGGCCGGATCGCTCGCGCCGCTCTTCGGCCGCAGCCCGGCGACGATGACGCTGTTGCCGGATCCGGGCGCGCGGCGCATCCGGCCATTCTTCCTCTTCGGGCTCTTCCGCAAGGTCATCCTGCCCGAGGCCGATCTCGGCGGCCTGACGCGCCCTGCGCTAGTGGCGAGCCGGATGAAGGACCTCGCGATCAATGCGGTCCTGTGCCTTGCCGCCTTCGCTGCGCTTGCCTTCTGGTGGCTTGGCTTCAGCGACGGGCGCGCCTATGTGGCCGATGTTACGGATCAGACGACGGCGGCGCGCGGGCAGATTGTCGAGGCGGTTCCCGGCGGCACCCTTTCGACACGGTTCGAGCCGGTTCTTGCCGTGCTCGACCGGCTGGCCGCACTTGCCGCGGAAGAGCCGCGCGGTGCAACCTTCGGCCTCTACAGCCCGTCCTCCGTGCAGACCGAGGCGCGCAAGGCCTATGAAAAAGCCCTCGCCAACCTGTTCTTCCCCTTTGTCTGGCAATATCTGCGACAGGGACTGGCGGCCTCGCAGACCCCTGCCGCACTGCGCTTCACCCAGCTGAAATTCTACCTGATGCTGACGGGAGAGCGTCCCCCCGGGCGCGAGACGGCGGCCCTGCTCGGGCCTGATTTTGCGGCAAACTGGATGCTCTACGACCGGAGCGACGCGATCGACCAGCGCATCGCACAGCATTTCTCGGAGCTTGCGGCGGTTGCCATCCCGACGCCTTCGGCGGATGCCGTGCTGGTCGAGCGGGCGCGCGCACAAATCACCGACTACAGCATTGCACGGCTCGCCTACGACATCGCCGTCACCTATCCCGACGTGAAGGCTATGCCGATGTGGCGGCCGGTCGACCATATGGGACTTGCCGGACCCGAAGCACTGGCACGCGTCAGCGGCGCGAGCTTCTTCGACGGCATCGAGGGCATCTACACGAAAGACGGTTTCGGCGTGATGATGCGCGCCTCAGGCGAAGCGGCGCTGGCGCTTGCCGATGATCTCTGGGTGATGGGCAAGCCCGATACGGTGCTCGACCGCGAACGCGAGGCGGGCCGTATCCGCGATGGTCTCGCCGACCTCTACCGGGTCAACTACATGGGACGGTGGGACAGCCTGCTCGCCGATCTCGGCATTGCCGGCGGAACCGATCCGCGCCGGCTCGCCGATTCCGTGGCGATCGTCGCGGGCAACCCGTCGCCCGCCAGGGAACTGCTCGCGGCCATTGCCGCGGAGGTGGATCTGCAGGACCTCACCTCGAGCGCGGCCGGCGCAATCGAAAGCATGGTTGCCCAGCAGCTTTCGCAGGTCACGAAGACCGTCCGCGCACCGCGCCGCGTCGTCAACGTGCCGCAGTCCGTCACCGATTATTTCAAGGCTTTTCGTGCGGCTGTCGTGCCGGCTGCGGAGGGGCAGCAGGCACCCGTCGACGACATGCTGGCGGCTCTGGAACCGCTCTACCGGCACCTCAACCATGTCGCGGCCGGCGGTGACGTCCTGGAACTCGGTACGGAACCGCAAACGCTCTTGAGCCAGTTGACCGACCGGAACGGCAAGCTGCCGGCGAACCTCCAGCCGTTCTTCGCCCGCATCCTCAGCCAGGTCGGCGCGGTGACGGGTGGCAGTTCGCGTGAGCGGCTGGCGGAAATCTGGAACTCGACGGTCTTGCCGCTCTGCACCGCGACGACCGTCGGCCGCTATCCCTTTGATATCGAAAGCATCAACGATACGTCGCTCGATGATTTTGCCCGGCTCTTCGGCCCGAAGGGGGCTATTGCCGGTTTTCGCGAGAATTACCTGAAGCCCTATATCGATTCGACGACAAAACCCTGGCGCTGGAAGACCGGCCAGCAGTTCGGCCTCGGTTTTCCGGACGATGTGCTTGCAGCCTTCGAGAAGGCCGACGATGTCGCGACCGTGTTCTTCGCGGGCCAGGAAAAGCCGAATGTCGATTTCACCGTCGAGGTTGGCAAGCTCGATGCGACGGCGCGCGCCTTCCTGCTTGATATCGGCGGCAAGGTTGCAAGCTATACCCACGGCCCGCCGGCGGGCACGCAATATCTATGGCCGCCGGAAAACCTGGTGGCGGGAGCTTCCATGTCGATGACGCCGGAGGTTGCCGGCCAGCGCAACATCCTGACAGAGCAGGGCGCCTGGGCGCTCTTCCGGCTTTTCGATCAGGGCCGGAAAATCGAGAAGAACCCGACGGATGTCGTCAGCTACCAGTTCCGCGTCGGTAACAGGGCGGTTCTCATGCGGCTGACCGCGCCGGCGACGCGCAATCCATTCGCACGGGATATCCTGTCGCGCTTCACCTGCCCGACGCTATGACGGGACAATTTCTCGCCGGATTTGCAGCAGGAGGGAGCGAGGCGTCTTTCCTTGACAGGTCAAGAAGGAGTACGCCAATGTTCGCGCAACCGTCGGGATACGTTGATTTCGAATCGACAAGGCGTTGGAGAGGGGTTCAACCAGCCCATGTCGGATGATCTGCTTGTCCACTACAATCGCGAACTTCTGAGCATTCGCCGGGCGGCGGCGGCCTTTGCCGCCGAAAACCCGCGCATTGCAGGCCGGCTGCGGCTTTCCGAGGATGCGATCGAAGATCCGCATGTCGGACGCCTGATCGAGGCTTTCGCCTATCTCACCGCGCGCGTGCGGCAGAAGATGGATGACGATTTCCCCGAGCTTACCAATGCCATGCTCGGCATCCTCTATCCGCATTTCGACCGGCCGATTCCGTCCATGTCCATCCTCCAGATGGACCCGAAAACCGAACTCGCCGAGCCCTATCACGTGCCCGTCGGCACGCTTCTCGATACCGAGCCGGTCGATGGCGAGCGCTGCCGCTTCAGCACCTGCTCCGATGTCACGCTGCACCCGATCGTCGTTCGCTCGGCGACACTGACCGGTCGTCCCATCACGGCGCCGGAGACGCCGCAGGCGCACAATGCGGCAGGCTGCCTGCGCCTGACGCTCGAAATGACCGGCGATGACCTGACGTTTGCGAGCTACAATCCCGGTCGCCTTCGCTTCTTCCTGCGCGGCCAGCCGCAACTCGTCTATCCGCTCTATGAGCTTCTTCTCAACGATGCGGTGGCGGTAGCCTTTGCCGAAGGCGCCAACGATCGCAATCCCGCGATGCTCGATGCCTCCGCACTCTCGCCCGGCGGTTTCAGCCCTGAGGAGAGCATGCTTCCCTATCCGCAGGCCTCGCATCCGGCCTACCGGCTTCTGACGGAATATTTCGCTTTCCCGGAAAAATTCCTGTTCGTCGATCTTGCCTTCCCCGAGGCCGGCCGGCTTTCCGGGAAGGGGCGAACGCTCGACGTGTTCATCTATCTCAACCGCGCAGCCCCCGGTCTCGAGCGGTCCCTGACGGCGGCAGCCTTCGGGCTCGGCTGCACGCCGATCGTCAACCTGTTTCCGCAGACCGCCGAGCCGATCAAGCTTGACCAGACGGTCACCGAATATCGCGTCGTGCCCGACAGCCGGCGGCTGCACGCGCTGGAAGTCTACAGCATCGAAACGGTCGCCACCGTCAACGCCGACGGCGAAGCGCGGGAACTCCTGCCGTTCTACAGCATCCGTCACGGCATCGACGCGGGCGCGGTGGGCGATGAGGAGAAGTCCGCGGTGTGGTGGCTGTCCCATCGCCGACCTGCCGAGGAGGAGAATCCGGGAAGCGAAGTGTTCCTCTCGCTGTCCGATCCGGAGTTCAATCCGAAGAGCATTGCCGACGACGTGCTCTCGGTGGAGACGCTCTGCCTCAACCGCAACAGGCCGGAGCGGCTGCCCTTTGGCGGCGGACAGCCGCAGCTGAGAATGGTCGAGCCGGTCCCCATGATAAAGGGCATGCGGCTTCTCACCGTACCGACCTCGACCATCCGGCCGCATTACGGACAGGGCGGGCGCTGGCGGCTGATCTCGCATCTGACGCTCAACCACCTCTCCCTCGTATCGGATGGCGGCGTGGAAGCGTTGAAGGAGATCCTGCTTCTCTACGATTTCCGCAATTCGGCAGAAACGCGCGCGCTGATCGACGGCATCACGGCGCTCTCCTCGCAAAGTGGCACGGCACGTGTGCGAAGCTTCGGCCAGAGTGCCTTCTGCCGGGGTGTCGACGTGACGATGACCTTCGAGGAAAGCAACTTCTCCGGTAACGGCGTCTTCCTGATGGCGAGCATACTGGAGCGCTTCCTTGGCCTCTATGCGAGCGTCAATTCATTCTCCCGCCTCACCGCTCTGGTGAGGGGGCGAAGCGGAAAGCTGAAGACCTGGCAGGCCCGGGCAGGCGATCGAATTCTTCTCTAGGATATGCAGCGGTTCTGCGTCCGGGCATGCGTCAAACGAAAGGGTAGGGGATTTGCGCAATTCGAGGAAAGGCGGGCAGGCTCTCGTCGCGCGCGTGTTCGATGCGCCGCAGGCGTTTGATCTCTTCCAGATGGTGCGCATCCTGGAGGCGCTTGGTGCCGAGGAAGGACGCGACATTGCGCACAAGCCTGTGGACCCGGTCGGCCAGGGGGTGGACCCGGAGCGCGCCTCCTTGAGGATCCGCTCGTCGGTACCACTCGGTTTCGCGTCCGCCGAAGTGCTCTCCGTCCGCCGGCCACGCAGTGGCGGCCCGGTCGAGATGACGCAGACGCTGGTCGGGTTGACCGGCCCTTCCGGCGTGCTGCCGCATGCGTTGAGCGAACTCGTGCAGATGAGCGTGCGTGAGCGCAATTTTGCGCTGCGCGAGTTCTTTGATGTTTTCAACAACCGGCTGTCGGGGCTGCTTTACAATGCCTGGGCCAAGTATCGCCCCGTTATCGAGCGTGAGCGGGCAGCGCAGGTGGCGACACCTGCGACCATAGACCATGCGCTGAAATCCCTCGTCGGTTTCGGTCTTCCGGCAATGGCGAACCGGACGAAAGCGGGCGACCATACCTTCGTCTTCTTCGGCGGGCTGCTCGCCCGGCAGGGCCGGTCGGCGACGGCGATCGAGCGGGCACTGTCCGGTGCGCTCGGACACGCGTTGCGGGTCGAGCAGTTTTCCGGCGAGTGGTATCCGATCGCGCCGTCCGACCGCACACAGCTGCCTGATCGTCTGCGACCCCAAGGAAGCTTCGCCCGTCTCGGCGACGATGCAGTGATCGGCACCCGGACATTCGACATTCAGTCTGCCGTCACGATCTGCGTGGAAGCGCTCGCCTATTCCGCCTTCCGCTCGCTTCTGCCGGACGGAAGCCGCTCGCGCCTGCTGACGGATCTTGCGGCGACCGCGCTTGGGCCCGACAAGATGTTCAACATCCGCCTGGAGTTGAAGCCTGGCCACGTTCCGGCGCTCCAGCTCGGCGGCGACCGTGCGGCGCTTACGTCGAGCCGGCTCGGCTGGAACACCTGGCTTCAGCCCGCCCGGCCACGCCGGGAGCCGGCCGCCATACAGTTCCGCCCGCCGCCGCATCTGCGCTAGCCCCATTGTTTTTAAATCTTTTTATGAGTTTTCTCGAATATAGGATTGCCCCATGAACGACTGGACCAATGGTTATGTCTCCGACATCGAGTATCTTCCCGGATTCTATGTCGAGCAGACGCCGGCGCATCTGGACGTCGCCTGCCTGCTGCGCGGCGTGGAGCCACCCGTCGGGGAGGGAGAGGCATTTGCCTATTGCGAGCTCGGTTGCGGCGTGGGCGAGACGGCGCTGACGATCGCCGCAGCCAATCCGCAAAGCACGGTCTGGGGCTTCGATTTCAACCCGGCGCATATTGCACGCGGTCGCGCGCTCGCGGGTGCCGGCAGTGTCAGCAACATCCGCCTGGAGGAAGCCTCCTTCGAAGACCTCGCCTGCGGCCGGCAGCCCGGCCTGCCGATGTTTGACTACATCGCGTTGCATGGCGTCTGGAGCTGGGTCAGCCGCGAGAACCGCCGCTATATCGTCGATTTTGCCTCCCGTCATCTGAAGCCCGGCGGGCTGTTATACGTTACCTACAATGCCTTGCCGCGCTGGACGGCGACCACGCCGATGCAACGGCTGGTCAGCCTGTTCGCCTCGCTCGATAACGATCGCAGCGATCGGCGTGTGTTGCGGGCGCTCGACATGGCGCGCGCCTTTTCCAAAGCGGGTGCCGACATGATCCCGTCGGATATGCTTGACCGGCTCGACAAGGAGCGGGTGGAGGGAACCGCCTATCTCAGCCACGAATATCTGAACGCCCATTGGGCGCCCTGCTACCAGATCGACGTGGCTCAGGATCTGGCGGACGCAAAGCTCTCCTTCGTCGGAACGGCCAATCTTTTCGAGAATTATCCAGACCTCTCCATGACCGGCGAACAGCGCGGCCTCATCGATGGCCTGCCCGCGACCTATGCGGAAACCGCGCGTGATTTCTTCCTCGCCCGCAGCTTCCGGCGCGATATCTACATGCGCGGGCCCCGGCCGATCGCACCGCGGCGGCTGGAAGAGCGGCTTGCTGCCCGCAAGCTTTGCCTAGTGGTTCCGCCGTCGGCGGTAACGCTTGCGATAAAGGTGCCGGTCGGCGAGGCCACGCTCAACGAAGCCTTCTACGGTCCCGCCCTTGCAGCGCTTGCCGAAACGCCGATGACGATAGGCGCGCTGAAAAGCCTGCCCGAGGCGGACGGATCGACCGCCACGGAGCGAGAGATCCTGGGCATGCTGATCGGCTCCCGGCAGGCGATGGCGCTGTCGAACGCAGTGACCGAGGAGAATGTTGCCTGGGTGCGGGACTACAACCAGGCGCATCTGCGCATCTGCGCCGACGAAGGCCGCGCCGTCTGTGCGCTTGCGGCAGCCGGGCTTGGCTCCGGTATCACGGTGCGTCTGTTCGAAATGCTGGCCTACGAAGTGCTCTGCGCCGGCGTCGAGCCGGAGGCTGGCGCCATCACGGCAGCGATCCAGGGTCTGCTGGAGAAACGGGGCGACAAGCTGCGCAACGAGGGCGTCCCGATCGAGGACGAGGCGGAAGCACGCCGCGTCATACGGGAGAATGTCGAGATGATCCTTGCCACCGCCCTGCCGATGTGGCGGCGGATCGGCGCGATCTAGCGCCATGGGCGGGCTTGGCGTCCCAACGGTCGGCGAGGTGCTTCGCGGGAACGGCCCGGCCCTGGTCTATCGGTCGCAGATCGCGGCCGGGACACCGGTCGTCGTCAAGCGCTTGACCGACACTGCGGTGCAAGACGCCGTGGCGCTGCGGCGTTTCGAGCGGGAGCGGCGCTTCGCGCGCCTCCTGCTGCATCCCTCACTGCCGCGGCTTCTTGCCGAGGGAGACGACTGGATCGCCTTCGAAGCGCTGGACAACGGCCTTTCGGAGCCGATGGTGGCGGCACGACATGGCAGCGCCGTGGCCGTCAGGCTGCTGCTTTCACGCCTTGCCGACGCGCTCGCATTCGTTCATGCGCGCGGCGTGGTTCATCGCGACGTGAAGCCCGCGCACATCCTGTTTCGCGGTGACACGCCGGTTCTCATCGATTTCGGTATTGCCGGGACGCCGGGAGACGATCTGCAGCGCGAGGAGCTTTCCGGTACACCGGCCTGGATGGCGCCGGAGCAGCTTTTGGGCGGGCCAGTCGGGCCGGCCGCCGACATGTGGTCGCTCTCGGCCCTTGGCCTGTTCCTGCTGACGGGGCAAAAACCCTATTCCGGCGCTGCGGAGGCGGTATTGCGCCGCCGGACGGCCGGCGAGAGGCCGGCCTTCGAAATATCCATGTCGCTTGAAAGCGACGATCCCGTCCTGATCCGCTGTCTGCGGACCGGGATCGGGGACGCCGCGCTCCGTCCGGCGGCTGCCGACGTCGCGCGGCTGCTTACGATCAGCTGATCACCAGCTCGACGGCAGGATGCAGTTTCTTGAGGTTTGGCAAGGACTTGGACTGCCACGGAATCTGCGTACTGCCCTTGACCAGAAGCTTGCTGCCTTGCTGCTTGCGAACGTCGATGGTGAACTTCGCGAGCAGGTTGATGCCGGAGCTGTTCAGGAATTCGAGCCCGGACAGATCGAGCGTGATCGTTTCCGGCTTCTCGGCCAGCACCTGTTGCATCAGGTCGAGGATAGGCGCGTAGGCCTCCGTGCCGGAGAGGCGCATGGTGCCCTCGTAGTGGATCGCCGCACCTTCGCTCCAGACGCGATAGTCGTTTGTTTTGATTTCCATTTTCAGCAATACACTCCCAGTAAATTTCTGTCTCAAACGATGTCGAGTGCGGCAAAGGTGTCGAGGCGCATGGCATCGGTTCCTGTCGCCGGTTGGAAACGCCAGCCGAGACGGGCGCCATAGTCGTTCATCAGCGTGAGCAGGCCAAGTCCCGAGCCGCTCGAATGCATGTTCTCTGCATTTTCCTCGATGCGCTCGATGAGAAGCTCACCCGGATCGCGTGTTGTCAGCTCTGCAAGAAGCGTCTGGAATTTGCTCGCCGTCTCCTGAGTGATCAGGTTGCTGATGCGGATTTCAAAACAGTCCCCGTCGAGCGACGCGTCAAGGGTGATGCCATCTCTGTGGCGGAACTTCAACGCATTTTCGAGAAGCTCGTTCGTCAGATAGCCGATGCTGTGGCGCGCCTCATTGTAGTCGGCGCCGTCTCCCGCCCGTTTCAGGGCGAAGAAGTCACCGAGGAACTCCGATGTGACGCCGCAATGCTGCCAGGCCAGGTCGAGTGGCCCGTCGGCAAGACGGATGCGGTTTTTCAGCGCGCCGGCGCCGTTGGTGAATTCCACCTGTCCGAATGTGGCTTCCATGACGTTACCTGTGTTTCATGACGACGAGCGTGATGTCGTCGTGGATCTTCTGTGTGGAGATATGCGCCATGAGATCGGCGATGATGCCATCCTTGATCTCGTCGGCACTCTTGCGGCGGTATTTCTTGGCGCTCTCGCACAGCCGGTCGAAGCCGAACAGTTCGCCGCCGGGGCTTTCTGCTTCCGTGACACCGTCCGTGTGCAGGACGATGACGTCACCGGAATCGAAGGGGAATTCGTGCGTCGAGATGAACGGGCCGATGTCGCGTTCAAGCCCGATCGGAAAGCCGAGATCCATCGTGTCGATCCGTTCGACCTCGTCGTTGTCGCGCAGCACGAGCACTTCTTCGTGCTGGCCCGACAGCGTGATCTTGCGGTCTGCGTAGTCGAGAAAGGCGAGCGACAGATGCTTGTCCGTCTTGGTGCGCTGGATGTTCTTGAAAACGGCACGATTGAGGACTTCCAGGAAGTCACAGGGGTTTTCGTCGCCCTGTTCCTGCAGGCCGCGCGCCACGGACTGGACCATCAGCATGAGCACGCCGCTTTCAAGACCGTGTCCGGTGACGTCGCCGATGCCGACCTTCAGGCGCCGGTCGTCGTGCAGCACGTCGAAATAGTCGCCACCCACCTCGTCGGCCGGCTCCATGTAGCCGGAGACGTCGATGCCCTTGATTTCGTCGAGTTCCTCGCGCCGCGGCAGCACCATCATCTGGATGTGGCGCGCCACGTCGAGTTCGGCGCCGAGGCGCAGGTTTTCGCTCTTGAGCTTGGCGTTCAGCCCGTTGATCTCCTCGTTTGCGGTTTCGAGCGCACGCGTGCGCTCGGTGACGAGGTTCTCGAGGTTTTCCGTGTGATAGCTGATTTCTTCCGCCATGCGGTTGAAGGCGAGGCCAACCGCAGCCACCTCGTCGCGGGCCGGAATGGCGACGCGCACGGAGTAGTCCTTCTCCTGAAGACGCCGCGCCGCGTCGGCAAGCGCGCGAAGCCCGGCGGTGATACGGCCGGAAATCGCGAAGACGGCGGTGAGGACGATCAGCAGCGAAACGATGATGGTGCCGATCTGCCAGGTCACGACCTGACGCGTCTCCGCCGAGATGCCTTCCCGCGCAGCGATCAGCGACGCATAGATTTCGCGCTCGGGAACCATGAAGCCGAGCGACATGACTTCGCGGGTTACGGGGACCTTGCCGGTATAGAGGTTCGTCGCGTCGAGCTGCTTGAGGAGTACGACATAGGGCACGTCCTCGCCATTCTCCGTGAGCGTCAGGGTGGTGAGGACGGTATCCTTGTTCGATGGCATGGCGAGCGAGGCGATCGCCGCCTGACCGCTATGCGCCAGCCGCCGGTCAAAGCCGCCTTCGCTGTTGATCTTGACGCCGAGCGTCTTCTCGCCCTCTTCCGTGACGGCGAGCACATTGCCGTTCGACATGGAGAGGAAGGCGAAGCCCGTCTCGGCGATCTTCACGCTCTTGACGATGTCGGCCAGCTGGTCGAGCGTCAGGTCGACACCGACGATGCCGTTCAGGTCCTTGCGATCGGGCGTGTGGAGCGGCTGGAAGAAGCTGACGATGATCTTGCCCGTGATGCCGTCGAGATAGGGCGACAGCATGGTGATGGCGCTATCGACCGGCCGTTCCGAAGGCTTGGCAAGCCAGGACTGCCACGTCTCGTAAAGGCCGGGGAAATAGAAATCCCACCAGTTCGTTTCGTTGTGGCCGGGATAGACCTTGTCGAAAACGGAACCCTGGTCGTTATAGGGTGTCGAGCGCAGGATAGGGTTTTCGCGCGGGCCGATATAGTACATTTGCAGCTTCGGCGGGCCAGCCTCTAGCATGCTCGGTCCGAACAGGTCGAAGGCGGCGCTGTCGCGGACGGTCTTCAGCGCCGAGGGCGTCGGCTGCTTGTTCTCGTCGAGCAGATAGCCCCAGACCGTGACGGCCGAGGCTTTGCCCGGCTGGTTCTGCCACCAGTTTCCGGCCTGGTTGTAGGTCAGCGGCGTTGTCAGCTTGCCGTCGCCTGCGAGTTCCGTACCGAGCTTGTCGTAGAGGCCCGGATTGTCGATGAGGGTCTGCATCGACCCGGCAAGACCGTTGACTTCAGAATGATAGCGATCGAGCAGCAGGTCGGTGCGCTCGACCGTCGTCGTGATGTAGTTCTGCAGGTATTCGATGTTCGCCTTTTCGAGGCCGAGGCCGACTTCCTGCATGGCATTGGTGGAGAGACGGTTCACGTTCCACAATGCGATGCCGCCCGCCAGGAGCAGATCCACCAGCACCGCGCCGCCAACGACGAGCACGAATTTGGCCCGGAACGAGGTCAGTGAGAACCCCCAGCGTGAGGGCCGTGTTTCTGCAACGTCACTCATCGGGGCTTGCGTCCCGAAGCCACCCATACCGGCCAGCCGGCATAGCCGCCCGGGTGCAGGGCTGCTGCGATATGATCTTCGAAGCCGCGGCGGAATTTTTCCACGAAGGCTGCGTCATCGCCGCGCCTCTCGGACATGCCGCCCGCAAACATCTCTTCCCATGCCATGATCATGTCGGCAAAGGCCTGCGGATCGCCGTCACGGTTGGTCACCATGAAGCTCTCGATGCGAATGTCTTCCAGGCCCGCGCGCTGCAGTGCCTGATAGCTCTTCGGGCCGAACTCCAGATCCATGTCGAAATCCGCGAAAAGCTTCGACAGCTGCTCGTAGGTCCATTCGATGCTCGGGCCGCGCGGCTCGCCGAGGCATTGGGAAATCTTCTCGTTGGTAACGTAGACGCGGCCGCCGGGCTTGCAGATGCGCACGAGCTCGTTGACGATCATTTCCGGCTTGTTGAAGATCTGCAGCGCATGGCGGCAGGAGACGAAGTCGAACTGGCCGTCCTCGAGGAGCATCTCGGCGGCGTCGCCATAGATGTATTCTATGCCGGCTATCTGGAACTCGCTGGCGACCTGGCGCGCATAGGCGAGGCTCGATTTCGAGTGGTCGAGCGCCACGATGCGCGAAGGAGCGAACTCCTTTGCAACCAGCACCGCGAAGTCACCGATGCCGCAGCAGATGTCGGCCATGGTCATGCCGGGCTCGAGCCCATGGCGCGGCAGGATGGCGCGTTCGTGCTTCCAGGTTAGCTTCGTCTGCGTGCGCAGCACCGGCACGAAGCCGCCTTCTTCCAGGAAGGCCTGGCCGGGATAGAATTCGCTGTCATATTCCTCGACGACGATCCGCGCGTTCTTTGCGGTCAGCGCGCTGAATTTCTTCGTCGACCAGCCGATCACGCTCGACGTGACGATTGCGATCCGGATGTCGGGCCTATCCTCGGCCGCCTTCAAAAGCGCGCCGGCAAGCACGTGGAACGCCACATTGTTCAGGCGTACGAGACGCTTCACGTTGACGTAGAAGGTCCCGCGGATTGAAGCGACCGACTTTTCCAGGAGGCGGACGCAATCCGCCATCTCGGTGTCGCGCTGCGGGCGCATCGCGCCGGAAAGTGCGAACTCCTGATTGTTTTCGTCGAAGGTGACCTTGTAAGTCTGGACAAGCGGTTCGGCGATCATGCGGCAGGTGCCTCGAGCGTGAGTTCGGCGACGAGACGGATGGCATCTCCGTCGGCGGGTTCAATGGAAAAACGTGCTGCATAATCGACGGCGAGTTCGAGCAGTCCGATGTTCTGCTGCAAGGGGCCTTCGGCGAAAAGCGCCTTGTGATATCGGGAGGCGACGTCGCCTTGATTCAGGATCTCGACGGCGTCGCGGTAGAAGCCAGCAGCCTCCGCATCGACGGGGATGGTGAGTGCGATGCGGTCGCTGGCGCCTGAGCGCGTGACCGAACAGACGAAGCTGCCGGACGGCTTGTGCAGGCGGTAGACCGTTTCCAGCAATTCATTCAATGCCGAGGAGAACAGGTTAGAATAGAGCAGCGAATCGCTGCGGTTGTGACTGATCATTCGTGCGAAATAGGTCGACAGCCGGTCGCAATAGGCCCAGTTGGACGTAAAGCCGCTTATGTCCATGTCGAATTCAAGAAGCAGCGGGTGGTTATCCGCGTCCTTCTGCACTGCTCCCAGATTCATTCGCCCTTGCCTCGTGATTTCGTAAGCGGGAGGTGCCACCGCGCGCTTATCTATCTTTCGGGAAATTCCTAAACTATGTAATGTCCGAAGTGCTGGCGGTGCAGAAGCTGCCAGCCGAGAGCGGCGCGCTCGATATAATATCGGTGGTTGCGCCGTCCCCTCCGAACCCATGCGGAAGTTTTCCATACAATCATGAATGATTCGTCAAATTCACCGGTCGTTTCTTCCTCATCCCCAGCAATCGGAGACGCTGCGGAGCTTGCGCAGCTGCGCATCGATTTCGCACAACTGGAGGCAGAATACGAAGATCTGAAGCTTCTCTACGAAGCGATGATCGAGCACGGCGAGGCCGTGGAAGACCAGCTGGCCGACCAGAACATCCTTCTGGAGCGCACGCGGGCGCGGCTTGACGACGAGTTGAGTGATGCCGGCCGCTATGTCTTTTCCATCCTGCCGGACAAACGCGCCGCGTCTCCGGCGACCGACTGGCTGCTGGTGCCCTCCACCGAACTCGGCGGAGATTCCTTCGGCTACCATCAGATCGATGACGATCATTTCGCCATCTACCTGCTTGATGTCTGTGGCCACGGAGTCGGCGCTGCCCTGCTGTCCGTCACGGTCATCAACGTGTTGCGGGCGTCGGCGCTTGCAAACGCTGATTTCCGGGACCCTTCGACGGTCCTGAAGGCCTTGAACGACACGTTTCCGATGGAAAAGCAGAACAACATGTTCTTCACCATCTGGTATGGCGTCTACAAGGCGAGCACCGGCGAGCTGCGTTATGCGACCGGAGGCCATCCGCCGTCGATCCTGCTGCGCGGCGAAAACCACCCGGAAGGCACGCCATCCCGCGAGCTTCTCATCACCGTTGGCGGCATCGCGATCGGGGCTCTGCCGGAGATGGACTACGAAAGCAGCGTGACCCATGTTGCAGCCGGAGACCGGCTGCTCGTCATCAGCGACGGCACGTTCGAGGTAAACGGTCCCGATGATGAGATGCTGAGCGTCGAGGCGCTGGCCGACCACGCGGAAGCGGAGAAGTGCGGACCGCAGGACGTTCTGGCCTGGGTCCGGTCGTTCAACGGCGACGGCCCACTGCCGGACGACTTTTCCCTGCTCGAAATCCGCTTCTGAGCCGGCCTTTTTCCGCTCTCCCATTCACAAAATCGTGTTCGCGTGGCCATCTGGCCCGCGTTGGCGGGTGCCCCCTAGCCGATTTGCCGATTGCCGGTAGAGAGAATTCCGCTATCTTCCCATCATCGTAGTGGCGGCGTGCTGCATGCGGAGGAGGAATCGGTGATCAACCCGTTCGTGAAATGCGGCCTGGCCGCGCTCCTGGTCCTCCCGCTCATCGCAACAGGTGCCGTCGCCGCGGAGGCTGGGCCAGCCGATCTCGCAATCGCGCGAAACCTCGCGACCATGCTGCAATCCGCCCGCGCAGTGGTGTCCGTCAACCAGGACCTGATCAACGATCCGGCGCTCGGCGACAAGGGGCTGACAGGCGCGGCCGTGCTGGAAAAGGCTATCGCCAATTACAGCAAAGCCACCGGCCGGGATCCGAACACCATCGATCCGGCCTCCTATGAGGGGCGGCTCATCCAGGCACAGATGGACGCCGTGGTCGAGGTGATGGACGCCAACCAGTCGACGATCAACGCCAAGGGCGTGGGCTTCAAGGGCTTCATCCCCGCCACCTTCACGCGCCTGGTCGCCGAGGCTTTCGAGGCTCGTGTCGGCGAGGAGGCGAGCATGAAGTTCACCGCGCCGCCCGTGCTGATCCGCAACCGCAAGGCTCGGCCGGATACCTTCGAAGCGGCGGCGATCCGCGACTATCTCGAGGCCGCCGACTGGCCGAAGGGCCAGATCTACTCGGCCATGGTTTCCGAGGGTGGCCAGGAGAGGGCGCGTATCATGGTGCCCGAATACTACGTGCCGTCCTGTCTCACCTGTCACGGCGCTCCGGCCGGAGAACTCGACATTACCGGCTACCCGAAGGAGGGTGCGCATGAGGGCGACCTTGGCGGCGTGATCAGCATCGGGCTCATTCCGCAATGAGTGGTGCAACCGCGTCGGTCTTCTCGCTCAGGCGCCTGTCGATCCGGGTGCGGCTGATCATCCTTGCCACAGTGCTGCTCGTCGCGACGATCGGCAGCAGCCTCTATACCCGGGGCGAACTCTCCCATGCACTTGAATCGGGAAATGAAGCGACCCGTGTCGCGGAAATCATCGCGCTCTCGGACGATGTGCGCGCGGCATTCAACAGCCTGCGCTACTGGCAGGCCGACCTTGCTGTGAGCCTGCTTACGTTGGCGGAGACCCGTGCGGATGAGGCGCGTACGCGCCTCGGCGAGCGGCTCGACAGGCTCGCCGAGTATCGCCCCGCCGAGGCCGAGGCGATCAGGGCGGAGGTTGCCCGTTTCGACGCACTCGCCGTCCAGGCCGTGGACGCCTATACGGATGACCAGCGCGTCATCGGCAACACCCGTTTTGCCGAAGCGCGCCGATACGGCATCAGCGCAGAGGAAAAACTTGCAAGCCTCCAGGGTGAACTGGCCAGCCAGGCCCAGGCCGCACGAGCAAACATTCTCCGGCAGTTCGGGCGGGCCTCCAATGTCGCATCGCTGCTGTCGGTTGCCGCCGTGGTCATCGGCGCCGGGCTTACGGTCATCATTCTCGGATCGATCCTGAAACCGCTCGGCGAGATCGTCTCGGCTGTTCGGGGCCTCACGGCCGGCGATGCGAATGTCGTGGTGCCGGAAGTCGGTGGCGGCGAACTCGGCCAGGTGAGCGAGGCCCTGCAACTCCTCAAGGAGAGTCAGGCGGAGCGCGATCGCCTGACCCGCGAGGCGGATCATCAGCGCAGGACCCTCGTCGATGCCATCGAGAGCATCGCCGAAGGTTTCACGCTCTACGGCCCAGACGAACGATTGCTGATCACGAACCAGCGTTTTCGGGAGATCCATCCCGCTCATGAAGAAATGGTCGCCGGCACGTCGACCTTCCGCGACGTGATTGAGGCGGGCGGGCGCCATGTCGTCGAACTCGACCAGCCGTTCGACGAATGGGTCGCCGCCCGGCTTGCCGCCCACGATCATAGTGCAGTGCGTGTCACGCCGCTCAAGGACGGCCGCTGGATGCAGATCAGCGAGCGCCGCACGCACGAGGGTGGCTTCACCATCGTCTATGTCGACATCACTGAACTGCGCCAGCGTCAAAAGGAGCTGGAGCATGCGCGCGACGAGGCGCAGCGCGCCACACAGGTGAAATCCGAGTTTCTCGCCAACATGAGCCACGAGTTGCGCACGCCTCTCAACGCGATCATTGGCTATGCGCAGATCCTGCAGGAGGATGCGGAGGATACGGGCCAGACCGATTCTCTATCCGATCTCAAGAAGATCGAGAGCGCCGGCAACCATCTGCTCGGCCTCATAAACGGCATTCTCGACCTGTCGAAGATCGAAGCCGGGCGCATGGAGGTTTACAAGGAACGTTTCGACATCGGGGCGCTGGCAAGCGACGTGGCGGCGCTGATCCGCCCGCTTGCCGCCAAGAACGACAACAGTCTCGTATTGAACTGCCCGGCCGACATCGGCACGATCGAGACCGATGTCACCAAGGTCAAGCAGGCCCTGCTCAACCTGCTGAGCAATGCCTGCAAGTTCACCGAAAAGGGAACTGTGTCGCTGACCATCGAGCGGCAGGGCAAGGGCGCGGATCGCCTGGTGGTGATGGCCGTTGCCGATAGCGGCATCGGCATGAACGAGGAACAGCTCGGCCGACTGTTCCAGGCGTTTTCGCAAGGCGACAGCTCGACATCGCGCAAGTTCGGCGGCACGGGCCTTGGGCTTGCGATCAGCCGCAGCTTCGCGCAGATGCTCGGCGGCGACCTGACGGTGGAAAGCCGGCCTGGCGAGGGATCACGCTTCATCTTCATTCTGCCCGATCCGGACGAGACGGCGCAGGTCGAGGAGGTGGGCGAGGGCGACGACCCGCCGTCGTCGAGGCCGGCGGTGGCGGAAAGGCCCTGCGTGCTCGTCGTCGATGACGACGAGGCGTCGCTGAATATCATCGGCTCGCACCTCAAGCGGGAAGGCTATCGCGTCCTCTACGCGGGCACCGGCGAGCAGGCACTTGAGATGGCGCGCAAACATCGCCCCGCCGCGATCACGCTCGATATCCTGATGCCGCAGATGGATGGCTGGTCCGTGCTCGTCGCGCTCAAATCCGATCCTGAGCTATCGGCCATTCCCGTCGTTATCGTCAGCATCAGCAACGAGAAGGCGCTCGGCTTCACGCTCGGGGCGGCCGCCATGCTGACCAAGCCGGTCGATCGCGGGGAACTCAGCGACTTCATTTCGCGGCTCACAGGCGGCAGCCAGGGCGGTACGGTGCTCGTCGTCGAGGACGACCCGGCGACGCGGCTTCTGATGCAGCGCACCGTCGAGCGGCTCGGCAGCAGCGTCGCGCTGACGGAGAACGGCCGCCAGGGCATGGCTTGGCTTGCCGCCAACGCGCCGCCGATCGCCATCCTGCTGGATCTGCAGATGCCGGAAATGAACGGTTTCGAGTTTCTCGCCGCGTTGCGCGAGCGGGCGGAATGGAATGCGGTTCCCGTTCTCGTGGTCACCGCCAAACATCTCTCCAATGCGGAGCGCGAACTGCTCAACGCCCGCGCGACGCAGATCATTGGAAAGGGCAACGGTGCCCATGTCGAACTCACCCAGGCTCTTCGCGACGTGATCGTCTCGCGAGGGCCGGGCGGGACCGGGAATTCATGAGATGGCAAAAATTCTGCTGGTGGAAGACAATGAAATGAATCGCGACATGCTCTCGAGGCGACTGGAGCGGAAGGGCTACGAGGTCATTCTGGCGATCGACGGCGAGGAGGCGGTCGTTCGGGCCGAAGCGGACGGACCCGACCTCGTCCTGATGGATATCGGCCTGCCCGGCATCGACGGTTGCGAAGCGACGCGTCGCATCCGCACAGGCCCGGCGGGGACGAGCCTGCCGATCATCGCGCTCACGGCGCATGCCATGGGCGTCGATGAGGCGCGGGCGCGGGAGGCGGGTTGCGACGACTTCGATACCAAGCCGATCGACCTGCCGCGGTTACTTGGCAAGATGGAAAAGCTGCTCTCCGGCGCTCGGTGAGATTGCTTGATGACGGGCCAGGAGCCCGGCGCTTCAGAAGATCCCGAGCTTGTCCGGGTCGAAACCGCCAATCTTCAGGTCCTTGCGGAAGCGGATGACCTGCTGGGAAAACGCGCCAACCGGTTGGTAGACGCCATTAGGCTTGTAAGTCGCGCCGGCGCCACCCACGCCACCGAAGCCATGTCGTCCGTTGTCGTCCAGCATGGTCACGACCTGCGCTTGAGCGGCGTCGAAGAGGCTGTCGCTGACCGTGGTGTCGCCCAGTTTCTGCTTGAGCGCGCCGAAGAAGCCGCCCATCCCGCCGCCATGATTGTTCATCTTGTCCGCAAAGTTGCGCCCGACTGCGGACACCGCGGATGTGGTGTTCGTGCTGATAGTGCCCTGCAATCCGGAGGAGATGTTGACGATGCCGAGATATCCGTTCTGGGTGTACTCATCAGGAATATTGCCCTTGATGAACCAGTCGTTGAGGAACGCAGCCTGCCGCTTGCGCTTCTCCGCCTTGAAGGCATCGACAAGCAGGAAGAAGATTGCCTGGTCCTGGACGTATCGGGTCGTGCAATAATTATAGAAAGTGTTCCGCCGCGCCGCCGTGTTGGTGTAGGCGCGAAACTCCGTAATGCTGGCCATGAATATCTACTTTATTTTTCAGAGGCCGCACGATGCGGCGCCATTCATAGATGTCGTGAATATAACGACCTCATACTCCCCGCGCGTTAAATTCCGGTGAAGCGCCAGCTTTAAAAAACCGGATAGGTAACGCAGGAGGTGGTCTGGCGAAAGTGGAGAGCCGCTGTTTGTCGGAGCACATTGTTTCGCTCTGAGCCAGATCGCGACAAGGCTGTCGATTTCCTGGCCGGCCCGGCATCCCGGAATATCCGAGATGCCATTCTATCGCTGGATGACGCAATATGCCGCGCTTGCGGGCGCCAAGGTCGCTGAGTTCAAGCAGGTGCCGGAAGAGAAAGCGCGGCTTGAGAAGCCGGCCGGCGACCTCCGTGTGAACAAGGCCGTTTGCAGGATATCCCGTCAAAAAACGCCTTGGACCGAGCTTCGCCAGAGGCATGAGATTTCCGCCACATGCCGCTGTGGTGGTGCGGCACACAGATCGTGCCGACCACGCCTCACGACATGATTAGCCCACCATCCACGTTGATCGTCTGGCCGGTGATGTAGGCGGCGTCCTGCGATGCCAGGAACGTGACGAGTGCGGCGACTTCGGCCGGGGTGCCGGCGCGGCCCATCGGGATGCCTTCAACCCATTCGGCCATCAGTTCACCCGGGCCGTACTCACCGAGCATCTGGCCCCAGACGCGGTCGTTGTAGTCCCACATTTCGGTGTGGATGATGCCGGGGCAGATGGCGTTGGCGGTGATGCCTTCGCGGGCAAGTTCCTTGGCGAGGCTCTGCGTCAGGCCGATCACGCCGAACTTCGAGGCGGCATAGTGTGGGGTGTAGATAAACCCCTGGCGGGCCTGGCCGGAGGCGGTGTTGATCAATCGGCCCTTGGTGCCGCTGGCACGGAAGCGACGGATCGCCTCCTGGCAGCAAAGGAAGACGCCCTTGGTATTGACGTCGAGGTTGAGGTCCCATTCGCGCTCGGTGAGGTTTTCCACCTTGGCGATGGTGATGACGCCGGCATTCTGGACAGAGATCGAAACGGCGCCGAGTTTTGCTTCCGTTTCGCCGTAGGCTTCCTGCACTGCCCTGGTGTCAGTCACGTCCAGCGTAAGGCCGATGACCTCCGCTCCCGTTTCCTCACCCAGTGCCTTGGCAACCGCTGCCGTATCGCTTTCGATGGCGGCCATGGCGACCTTCGCGCCTTCTTCGGCAAAGCGCTTGGCAATCCCGCGCCCGATGCCCTTGTTGCCCCCGGTGACGAAAACTGTCTGGCCCGCAAAACGTCTCATGGTCTCTTCTCCATAATGTGCAGCAGGCCGGTGGCTTCGATCAGGCCGTAAGGCGTGCTGCAGTGAACCTGTCGGTGACAAGCACATCGATAACGCCCAGTTTCAGGGCTCCGGCGATGGCCTGGGTTTTTGATTCTCCGCCCGCGAGTGCCATGACGCGGCTGGTGCGGCGCAGATCTTCCAGCGAGATGCCGATGACGCGCTCGTTGAGCGGCGTTTCGACAGGCTTGCCGTCCTTGTCGTAGAACCGATAGGAAATCTCGCCGACCGCGCCGGCCTCCTGCAGCACCGCCATTTCCTGGCGGGAAAAGGTATTGCCGGAGCGAGCGAGAAGTTCAGACGGCTCCACCGCGCCGATGCCGACGATCGCGAGGCTGAGGCGGCCGAACAGGTCCATCGTTTCGCGCACGACCGGGTCGGCCAGCATGACGAGCTTGGCCTCACGTGACGAGGTGATGCCTTGGACGAGCAGCAGCCGCGGTTCTCCGCCGGTCAGTCTCGCAAGCCGCGCCGTCAACTGCGTTGCGTGGGTCTGCACCGAGGCATCGCCCATGCCCCCGAGAATCTGCACGATGTATTTGGCCTTGGCGTTTTTCAGTGGGTGGATATTGTCCACCATGCGCAGGATGGTCTGGCTCCAGCTGGAGACGCCGACGATTTCGTCCTGTTGCAGCGTGACCTCAAGGAAATGAGCCGCCGCCTCGCCGATGCGTGCCATGATCGCGCCGTCGCGGTCTTCCGAGCAGTCGACGACGATGGCTTCGGTCAGGCGGTAGCGCTCGCGAAGCGCGGTTTCGAGGTCCGCGAACGTGCCGGCCGGAGGAATGACCGTCGTGCGCACGATGTCTTCCTGCTCGGCTCGCTTCAGCATGCGCGAAACGGTGGCCTGCGACATGTGCATGATCTCGGCGATCTCCGCCTGTCGCTTGCCTTCGATGTGGTACATCTGGGCAACGCGGGCGATCAGCCGCAACTCGTTCAGCCGTCCCATGGGATCCTCCGGTAGTGAATTTTTATTCACTCATAATTGAAGGACCCGATACGGTCGAGCGGTAGATTGCATCCTGCCAGACGAGCAGGCGATCGGTGGTGTCGGAAGCCTGCGGCGTGATGGGATTGCCGACGCGTGGCAGGGCGGCGATGGCGGCAAGATCTGTCCAGACACCCAGCGAAAGCCCGGCGAGATAGGCGGCACCGAGGGCAGACGCTTCCGGTGCATCGCACTGGATGACGGCGTGGCCGAGCGTGTCGGCGACGCATTGCATCAGGAAGGTGTTCCGGCTCGGCCCGCCGTCCGTAAAGAGGCGCCCGAGCGGCGTCGGTGACTGCGCGGACATCGCCTTGAAGACATCGTGGACCTGGAAAGCCATCGAATCCGTCACTGCTCGCGCCATCTGGGCGCGCGTCGTGGTGAAGGTAATGGCGGAGAACAGTGCCCGCGCGTCGGACTGCCAATAGGGCGCACCGAGGCCGACGAAGGCCGGCACGAAACCGGGGCCGCCGGGCTGAGCGGTCGCGGCGAGATCGGTGAGGGCCTGCACGTCGGAGAGGCCAAGCATGTCGGCCATCCAGGGCAGGGCTGCGGCGGATACGAGGATATTGCCCTCGAAGGCATAGGTCGGCTGACCATTCATCGACCAGGCGATGGTGGTGGTGATGCCCTGCTGGGGCGCGATAAAGCGGGGCAGGGTCGTCATGATCGACGAGCCGGTGCCGAAGGTGACCTTGCCGTCACCGGGATTGAAGGCGCCGTGACCGAAGAGCGCGGCATGGCTGTCGCCGATGGCCGAGGCAATCGGGATGCCGTCCCGGAGGCCTGGCACATTCCTGGTCACGCCGAAGTTCGAGGCGCTGTCGCGCACTTCGGGCAGAGTGAATTTCGGCACGCCGAACAGATCGCAGAGTTCGTCGCTCCAAACCTGGTGCTTGAGATCGTACAGCTGGCTGCGGGCGGCATTCGCCGCATCGCAGGCATGGACCGCGCCATCGGTGAAGCAATGGATCAGCCAAGCATCGATTGTGCCGAGCCGGACGTCGTATCCCGCCGGCACGCGGTCGAGCAGCCATTTCATCTTTGGGCCGGGAAACATGGGATCGATGGGAAGGCCGGTGAGAGTCTGCACGCGTGGCGCATGGCCCGCGGCGATCAGCTCGGCGCAGGCCGGCGCACTTCGACGGCATTGCCAGCTCACCACCGGGCCGAGCGGCTTGCCGGTGGCAGCGTCCCAGATGGTGACGGATTCGCGCTGATTGGAAATCGCGATACCCAGAATGTCCACTGCAGAGGCAGTCTGCAGGCAGTCGGCAATCGCCTCCTTGACCGATTCCCAAAGGCGCGCCGGGCTCTGCTCGACCCAGCCGGGCTGAGGGTGTTGGATGCCAACCGGGGACGCGCCGCGCGCCAGGATTTCCCCGGTCGTCGAAACGAGCACGGCCTTGGAATTCGTGGTGCCCTGGTCGATAGCGAGAATGGCGGTCGTCATGGCGGCTCCGGCAGACAGGAATTAGGGGCGCGGCGACAGGGAGGACATGCCGCGCCCGACACGGGGTCTAAACGCGCACTATCATTTGCGTGAAGACTTCCGTGCAATCAATGCGACAGCCGCTTCCGCGATGGCAGCGGGGGACATACCGAATTCGTCAAGCAGGAACTCGGCCGAGCCGGTCGGGGCGAAGATGCCGGGAACGCCGAGGATTTTCATAGGCACGGGGGCTTCCGCCACCACGACCTCGGCGATGGCTGAGCCGAGGCCGCCGATGATGGAGTGCTCCTCCGCCGTCAGGATGGCGCCCGTCTCGCGCGCTGCGGCCACCACGGCGTCGACGTCGATCGGGCGGACCGTCGCCATGTTCAGCACGCGCGCCTCGATACCCTGCTTGGAGAGAAGCTCGGCCGCTTTCACAATGCGGTGCGTTATCGTGCCGTTGGCGATAAGGGTGATGGCATCGCCGTCACGCAGAAGGTTCGCCTTGCCCAGCTCGAATGTGTGGCCGGCCGGCAGCAGGTCCGGAACGCCGACGCGTGACAGACGCAGGAAGACCGGCCCCTCATAGTTGGCTGCCCATTCCACGGCGGCGGCGGTTTCGATCGAATCGCAAGGTGCTACGACGGGCAGGTTTGGCAGCACGCGGGTCCAGGCGAAGTCCTCGGTGGAATGGTGCGTTGGTCCGAGTTCGCCGTAAGCCATGCCGGAGGAAATGCCGATCAGCTTCACATTGGCATTGGAATAGGCGATATCGGCCTTGATCTGCTCAAGCGACCGGCCAGTCAGGAAGCAGGCGGCGGCGCAGACGAAGGGTAAGAGCCCGCCATTGGCAAGGCCGGCGCCGACGCCAACCATGTTCTGTTCGGCAATGCCGACATTGACCAGCCGTTCAGGCCACTTCGATTTGAACCCGCCCAGCTTGGACGAACCGACCGAGTCGTTGCAGACGGCCACAATCTTGGGGTTTTCAGCGCCGAGGCGTTCCAGCACGGCAACGAAGGCGTCGCGGCAGTCGTGCAGCTTGGGGGAAGGTGTAACGGCGTTCATCACATAGTCTCCGAAAGCTCAGCCACGGCAATCTTGTATTGTTCCGCATTCGGCACCTTGTGGTGCCAGTCGACCGTGTCCTGCATGAAGGAAATGCCGTGGCCCTTGTTGGTATGGGCGACGATGCAGTGTGGGCGATCGCCGCGCTTCTCCAGCGCCGGAACGATCTCCTCCATGGCGTTACCGTTGATCTCGGTGACATCCCAGCCAAAGGCGGCAAGTTTGGCGGGGAAGGGGGCGAGATTGTTGGTGTCCTTCAACGACGCGCCCTGCTGGAAACGGTTGTGGTCGATGATGAGTGTTAGATTGTCGAGGCCGAATTGCGCGGCTGAGGCGATGGCTTCCCAGTTCGACCCTTCCTGCATTTCCCCGTCACCCGTCAGCACATAGGTGCGGTAATGCGCACCCGTCAGCTTGGCAGCCTTCGCCATGCCGACGGCGACCGGCAAGCCGTGGCCGAGCGGGCCGGTATTGGTCTCGACGCCGGGAACCTTGGTGCAGTTCGGGTGGCCGTTCAGGCGCGAATAGGGCCTGAGGAAGGTCTTGATCTCGTCTTCCGGAATGAAACCACGCTTGGCGAGCGTCACATAGAGCGCCAGCGCCACATGACCCTTCGACAGAACGAAGCGGTCGCGGTCCGGATGCTTCGGCTGGTCGGGCCAGATGCGCAGCACGCGGAAATAGAGCGCCGTCAGAATGTCGATAGCGGACATTTCCCCGCCGATATGGCCGGCGCCGGCTTCGAAAACCGCTTGCAGATCGCGAAGGCGAATCTGTCGAGCGATGCGGTCGAGATCGTTCGGCTGCATGAAACCCTCATTGTGAATAAATATACAGTTGCCTATATATTTGCACGGGACTTCACCATGTCAAGGAAAAATAGCGCACAACGTGGCAAAAATTCCTCTATCTGGTCACCTTGACATGCCCGGGTTCGGTCGTATACGAATTTACACACAGTAATGAATATTTATGCGTTCGCCCAATTAACGGTGAAGCGCGGACCGGGAGGAGTGCTCATGCTGGTTGCAGCGAAGGAAAAACAGGGAGTGTTCGGCGGGATGCTCCCATCCTTGCGTGGAGCGACCGGGCCGCTGATCGGCCTGATCGTGCTGTGCCTTTTCCTCACCTTCGCTACGGACAAGTTCCTGTCGATCCGGAACTTCCTCAACGTGCTCGACCAGATCACGGTGCTCGGTGTCATGGCCGTAGGCATGACGCTGGTTATCCTGATCGGCGGCATCGACCTCGCTGTCGGTTCGGTCATGGCGCTGGCGATGATGGTGCTCGGCTATCTAAACGTCGTTCTCGGCGTGCCGATGGGGCTTGCCATCCCGCTGGCGCTCGTCGCGGCAGCGCTCAACGGCCTCGTCGCCGGCCTTCTCATAACGCGCTTCAATGTCCCGGCTTTCATTGCGACGCTGGCCATGATGTCGATCACCCGCGGCCTCGCGAACATGATCACCGATGGCCAGCAGATCATCGGTTTTCCGGCCTGGTTCAACATGATGGCCATCGTGCGCTTCGGCGGCTTCCTGACGTTGACCGTTGCCGTGATGTTCGTGGTCTTCGCGGTCGGCCTCATCTACCAGCGCTACCGGCACGGCGGGCGCGTGCTCTACGCCATCGGCGGCAATGCGGAAGTGGCGCGGCTTGCCGGCATCAACGTCCAGCGCGCGACCGTGCTCGTCTATGTGGTGTGCAGCTTCCTCGCCGGCCTTTCCGGCATGGTGCTCGCAGCCCGCCTCGACTCGGTCCAGCCATCGTCCGGCGTTTCCTATGAACTCGATGCTATCGCGGCAGTCGTTATCGGCGGCACGTCGCTGTCCGGCGGCACGGGCGGCATCGGCGGCACCATCATCGGCGTGCTGATCATCGGCGTGCTGCGCAACGGTCTCAACCTGCTCAGCGTCTCGCCGTTCATGCAGCAGGTCATCATCGGCGCCGTCATCGTGCTCGCGGTCACGGCCGAAACCTACCGCAAGCGCAAGTAACGACTTTCGTTCCGCCGCCAAGAGCGGCGGGATGCTGAAAACGGTCGGCAATGGTGCGGACCGGCAAAAGGGAAGGTGGCCTTCTGCGAGCCGCAGGATGCTACTGGGAAACTCGGAGGAGAAACCATGAAACTGTCCAAACTGCTGATGGCGGCAACTGCGGCTGCGATCCTCGCCACCCCGTTCGGCGCATCCGCCGCAGAGGTCAAGAAGATCGGCCTTGCCGTCCCGAACCTTCAGGCCGACTTCTTCAACCAGATCAAGCTCGGCGTCGAAAAATACGCCAAGGAAAAGAACCTCGAGGTCATCGTCGTTGACGCAAAGAACGACACGGCCACGCAGGTGAGCCAGGTGCAGGACCTGATGACGCAGGGCATCGACGCGTTCATCTATATCCCCGCTGGCGCCGCGGCGGCTGCCGTGCCGACCCGCCTCGCCCGCGAGGCCGGCATTCCCGTGATCAACGTCGACCGCGTTCCGGATGGCGCACCGGGTGATACTTTCATCGCCGGCGAAAGCGTCGAATCCGCCTATGCCGTCTGCAAGCACATCATCGAGAAGGCTGGCGGCTCGGGCAAGATGGCGATCATCCACGGCCAGAAGGGTACCACGCCGGAAATCGACCGCTTCACGGGCTGCAAGCGCGCCATCGACGAAAACAAGGGCGTCGAGCTGGTCGACCAGCAGTGGAGCAACATGTGGTCGGCCGACGAAGGCTTCACGATTGCGCAGAACATGCTGCAGGCCAATCCGGACATCACGATCATCTTCGGCCAGGCCGACGGTCTCGCCATGGGTGCGGCAAAGGCGGTCGACGTTGCCAACCTCTCGGACAAGGTGATCATCGGCGGTTATGACGGCGACGTCTCGGCGCTGGAATACCTTGCCAAGTGCAAGGGCCCGTTCATCGCAACCGCAACGCAGAGCACGCAGAAGATGGGCGTTCTCGCCGTCGAATCCGCGCTTGCCGTTGCCGCCGGCCAGAAGGTGGAAGAGCGCCAGACGCCGAATGCGGTGCTGACGACCTGCGACAACGCGCCGGAATTCGTGAAGAACCATCCCTGATCCGGACCCGAAAGGCAGCAGCGCCATGACGACCCGCTCTCCCATCCTGTCGCTCCGTGGAATCCATAAGTCCTACGGTCCGATCAAGGTTCTCCACGGTGTCGATCTCGACATCTACCCGGGAGAGGTCGTGGCGCTGCTCGGTGAAAACGGTGCCGGAAAATCGACCCTGTCGAACATCATTTCCGGCACCGTGCAACCCTCTGCCGGCGCCATGACCTGGCTCGGCAAGACCTACGCCCCCGTCAGTCCCCGCGCCGCGATGGACGAGGGAGTGGGCATGATCCATCAGGAATTGAAACTGCTCCCCAAGCTTTCGATTGCAGAAAATGTCTTCGTCGGCCGCTACCCGATGCGCTCCGGCCGCATCGACCGCAAGGTGATGGAAGATCGGGCAAGGAGCGGCCTCAAGCGGCTCGGCCTCGACATCTCGCCGGATCGTCTTGTCGAAGGCTTGTCGACCGGCAAGCAACAGCTTATCGAAATCGCCAAGGCACTGACGCTGAATGCGCGTCTGCTCATCCTCGACGAGCCAACTGCGGCGCTTGGCGGCGAGGAAACCCAGCTCCTCTTCCAGCAGATCGAACGGCTCAAATCGGAAGGTGTGGGCATCATCTACATTTCGCACCGGCTGGAGGAAATCCGCCAGATCGCCGACCGCATCGTCGTTATGCGCGACGGCGCCAAGGTGCAGCAGTTCGACACCGGCGACGTGCCGATCCGCACCATCGTCGAGGCCATGGTCGGGCGCTCCCTCGAACGCATGTTCCCGACACTTCCCGACCCGACGGAGGAGGTGGCACTGGAAGTGCGCAACCTCTCTTCGCCATCCAGAGCGTTCCGCGATATCAATTTTTCCGTCCGCAAGGGCGAAGTCTTCGGTATTGCCGGACTCATGGGCGCCGGCCGCACGGAGCTGGTTCGCGCCATCACGGGCGCCGACCCCATTTCCGGCGGCGAAGTGTTCCTGCATGGCAAGGCCGTGACGCCCCGTTCCCCTGTTGACGCCATCCGCCACGGCATCGTTCTCGTGCCGGAGGATCGCAAGCTTCAGGGCGTGGTGCTCGAGCATTCGATTGCGGAAAACATCGGTTACGCCAATCTCGATGAGATTTCCCGCAACGGCTGGATTTCGTCACGCCGCATCCGTGAGTTCGCCGAGGGCTATATAAAGCGTTTCGGGGTCAAGGGTCGTGGTGGGCAGAATGCGGGCGAGCTTTCGGGCGGTAATCAGCAGAAGGTGGTGCTTGCCAAATGGCTTGCGCGCAAGCCCGAGGTCGTGGTGCTGGATGAGCCGACGCGTGGCATCGACGTCGGCGCCCGCTCGTCGATCTACGATCTCATCATGGATCTCGCCCGCGCGGGTGTCGCGGTCATCGTGGTGAGCTCGGACCTCGAAGAGGTACTCGGCGTCTCCAGCCGCATCATGGTCATGGCGCAGGGCAAGCAGGCTGGCATCCTGAACCGCGAGGACGCAAACGACGTCTCGGTCATGGAACTGGCAACGATCTGAACAGGGAATAATGCAAGATGTCTGAAATCACGCTCAACGCGCCGAAATTGTTCGACCTTTCCGGAAACGTCGCTTTCGTGACGGGCGCCGGCAGCGGCATCGGCCAGCGTATCGCCATGGGGCTGGCGCAGTGCGGTGCGGATGTTGCGCTGCTTGATCGCCGCACCGACGATGGCCTCGCGACCACCGCCGAGTTCATCGCACGGGCCGGTCGCCGCAGCATCCAGATCGCAGCCGACGTGACCAGCGGTGCAGCACTCGATGACGCGGTCGCGCGTACCGAAGCGGAACTTGGTGCCCTGACGCTTGCCGTCAACGCCGCCGGCATCGCCAACGCCAACCCGGCGGAGGAGATGGCGGAAGATCAGTTCCAGACAATGATGGACATCAACCTCAAGGGTGTTTTCCTCTCCTGCCAGGCGGAAGCGCGGGCCATGCTGAAGGGCGGCCGCGGCGCGATCGTCAATATCGCCTCCATGTCCGGGGTCATCGTCAACCGCGGCCTCAGCCAGTGCCACTACAACGCCTCCAAGGCCGGCGTGATCCACATGACCAAGTCGATGGCGATGGAATGGGTGGGGCGCGGCATCCGCGTGAACACGATCAGCCCCGGCTATACGGCAACGCCGATGAACACCCGGCCGGAAATGGTGCACCAGACGAAACTGTTCGAGGAACAGACCCCGATGCAGCGCATGGCTGATGTCGACGAGATGGTCGGCCCTGCGGTTTTCCTGCTGTCAGGTGCGGCAAGCTACGTGACCGGCGTCGACCTTCTCGTTGATGGCGGTTTCTGTTGCTGGTGATATTGCCGGGTCGGCGGTGCCGACCTCTTGCATTCGTCCGGTGGAATTCCTTATTTACACGTGTTCTCAGGGCGGGGTGAAAATCCCCACCGGCGGTATTCGGAGCGATCCGGGAGCCCGCGAGCGCTTCCATGCAAGTGGAAGGTCAGCAGACCCGGTGCGAGGCCGGGGCCGACGGTTACAGTCCGGATGGAAGAGGACATGTCTGCAAAATCGCCCTTTTCGGGGCGGTCCGCAGGCCTGTTCGCCCAAGGGATTGATAACGCCGATAGCGGCACCCCTTGAAAGGCAATGAAATGGCAATCTCGAAAATTGAAGACGCAATCGCGACGCTTTCGCGCGGCGGCATGATCGTGGTCGTGGACGATGAAGACCGTGAGAACGAGGGCGACATCATCGTCGCATCGGACGCGGTAACACCTGAAACGATCGCCTTCATGATGAAACACGCGCGCGGACTGATCTGCGTCGCGATGGACGGCGACCGTCTCGATGCGCTCGATATCCCGCTGATGGTGCCGCAGAACACCGAACTGCACAAAACGGCCTTCACCGTTTCCGTCGATTATTTGCCCGGCACCACGACCGGTATTTCGGCAGCCGATCGTGCAGCGACTGTGCAGGCGCTCATGGCCCCTGCATCCACGCCGTCGGATTTTGCCCGGCCGGGTCACATTTTCCCGTTGCGGGCGCATCCTCGCGGTGTGCGCGGGCGGCCGGGCCATACGGAAGCGGCGGTCGATCTCGCGCGCCTAGCGGGCAAAATTCCGTCGGGTGTGATCTGCGAAGTCGCCAATGATGACGGCACCATGGCGAGGCTCCCCGAGCTGGTCGCGTTCGCCGAACGTCACCAGTTGCCGCTTGTCACCATCGAAGACCTGATTGTTTACCTCGAAGCACAGCAGCCGGCTGTTTCCACGCAAGCCGCGTAGATATCGCCGGAAAGGCAGGTTTCGTTCTGGTAAACGCGTCGCGCCGAGTAGGTGCGGCGCGCTTTAGCCACTCCGATATTGTGCAATGTCAGGCATCTCTAACCCCGCACCAATCCGCGGCGAAGAGCGCGAGTGTTTTTGTGACGCGTCGCAAGGAGGCAAGGCTGATGCGCTCGTCAATGCCGTGGATGTTTTCGGCAATGGGACCATAGACCAGCGAGGGGATGTTGCCGTGCACAGAGAACACGGCGGCATCGAGATAGCAGGCCATGACGTAGGCTTTCAGATCCTCGCCTGTATGGGTGGCGGCATGGGCTATGCGCAGGCTCGCTTCGGCGGCGGTGTCTTCAGGCAGCTCGTAGCCGGCATGCATCACACCGACCCAGGTGAGCGTCACGAGTTGCCCGCCGGCGAAGACGGGGTCCTCGGCCTGCATGCGCTCCACGAAAGCCTCGAATTCGGCCGCACGGGCCTTCGGGCTCTCGCCCGGGTAGAAGCCGATCCGGCCTTCGGCGGTGCAGTCGCTGGGGATCGAGGCGATCCAGTCGCCGCCGGCGATGGTGCCGATCGTCAGCGCGACGGGATTTGCAAGACCCTTGAACCAGCGCTTGCCTTGCCGTTCGGCGATCCATTGCTGCTCCAGGGTCCTGAGATGGCCGATCAGGCGGATCATCAGGTCGATGGCGCTCTGGCCGGATTCCGGCTCGCGCGGATGGGCCGGGCGGCCCTTCGTTTCCAGCCTGAATTTCAGCACGCCGGCATTGGCGCGCACGAGCTGTTCATCGGTCGGTTCGGGGCTGACGATCGCGTCGGCGGTAAAACCAAGGGCAAACGCCGTTGCAGCACCGTTACCGGTGATTTCCTCTTCCACGACCGACTGCACCTGAACGTCACCGCGCAGCGACAGGCCGGCTGCGGCGATCGCGTCGAGCGCGAAGATAGAGGCGACGAGGCCGGCTTTCATGTCGCCAGCTCCACGGCCGTAAAGCCAGTCGCAATTGCGGACGGGTTCGAAGGGTGGGGAGGTCCAGCGCTGGCTGCTTCCAGCCGGAACGATGTCGACATGGGAATTGAAGGCGAGGGACCGGCCGCCGCCCTCAGCGGGTTTGCTGCCGACGACGTTCCAACTCGCGTCGTAATCCACCGTGGTCGGCGAAAAGGCCGGATGCCGGCCGATTTTTGACGCATCGGTGCGGAAACGGCTGGTGGTGAAACCGCGCTGTTTCAGCGCCGTCTCGATGAAATCCTGCGCCGCCGATTCCTCGTTGCGCAGGGACTTGAACCGCACCAGGGTTTCGAGAAAACGGACCTGATCGTCGAAATGCAGATCGACGGCGTCGAGGATACGGTCGTTCGCGGATGTCATGGCAATCTTAAGCTTGGAGTTCAATGGAGGGGACGGGACAGCCTAGCTGCTGCCTCGCCCATTTCAAGCTGGCTTAGCCGAGAACGGTCTTCACGGCATCGGCCGCAGCCTTCACGACGATATCCGCTTCTTCCCGCGTCAGGCACAGCGGCGGCGCGAAGCCGAGAATGTCGCCCTGCGGCATGGCCCGGCCGATGACGCCGCGTTCGAGAAGGGCGGCGGAGACCTGTGGACCGATCTTTTTCGACGGATCGAAGAAGGCACGGTCGTCTCTGTCCTCGACGAATTCGATGGCCGCCATCAGGCCATCGCCACGCACTTCGCCGACATGCTTGTGATCGCCGACGGCTTTCGCCAGTTCCGCGCGGAAGTAAGCGCCGGTGGAGCCGGCGTTTTCGACGAGGCCGAGTTCGTCGACGAGTTCGAGATTGGCAATGCCGGCAGCGGCGCAGATCGGATGCGAGGAATAGGTCCAGCCATGGCCGATGGCGCCGAGTTCATCCGAGCCCTTGACCAGAACCTCCCACATCTTTTCCGAGACGATGGTGCCGGAGAGCGGTGCATAGGCCGAGGTGAGGCCCTTGGCGATGGTGATGAGGGCCGGCTTCATGCCGTAATGGTCCGAGCCGAACATCGTGCCGAGGCGGCCAAAGCCGGTGACGACCTCGTCGGCAACGAGCAGGATGTCGTATTTGTCGAGCACGGCCTGGATCTTCTGCCAATAACCCTTCGGCGGCGGCACGATGCCACCTGTGCCAAGGATCGGCTCGCCGATGAAGGCGGCAACCGTGTCAGGCCCTTCGGCGATGATCATCTCCTCCAGCTTGTCGGCGCAATATTGCGAAAACTGTTCTTCATCCATCGAACGATCCGGACGGCGGAAGAAGTAGGGGGCTTCCGTGTGCAGGATCGGCGCACGCGGCAGGTCGAAGGCATTGTGGAAGAGGGCAAGGCCCGTCAGCGAACCGGTCATGACGCCCGAGCCGTGATAACCGCGCCAGCGCGAAATGATCTTCTTCTTCTCCGGCCGGCCGAGAATGTTGTTGTAGTACCAGATCAGCTTGATGTTGGTCTCGTTGGCATCCGAGCCGGAAAGACCGAAATAGACGCGGCTCATGCCCTCGGGTGCGCGGTCGATGATCATCTTGGACAGTGTGATCGAGGCTTCCGTGCCGTGGCCGACATAGGCGTGGTAATAGGCGAGGTTCTTTGCCTGCTCGGCGATCGCATCGGCGATCTTCTGGCGGCCATAGCCGACATTGACGCAGTAAAGGCCGGCAAAGGCATCGAGGCTCGTCTTGCCGTTGGTGTCGGTAATGTAGACGCCTTCGCCGCCTGCGATGACACGCGTCGGCGTCTCGCCGCGGGCGTGCATGCCCATATGGGTCGAAGGGTGGAAGAAGTGATCGCGGTCCCAGGCGGTCAGTTCGTTATTTCCGTCGAGCATGGTCTTTCCTTTCAGTATAGTTCGGCGCCCGGGATCAGGCAGCCGTGTCGATGCAGAGATATTTGAGTTCGGTGAAGGCCTCCATGCCGTGGCGCGACCCCTCGCGGCCAAGACCGGATTGTTTCCAGCCGCCGAAGGGAATCGGCCCGCCGGTGATCTTCACCCGGTTGATGGCCACCATGCCGTATTCCAGCGCGCGGGCAAGCCGCATCTGGCGGGCGCCGTTTTCGGTGACGACATAGGCGACGAGGCCGTATTCAGTATCGTTGGCGCGCTTGACGACCTCCGCTTCACTGTCGAAAGCGGTGACGGCGGCGACCGGGCCGAAGGTTTCTTCACGCATGATCAGCGTATCGTCGGAGACATCCGTCAACAGCGTCGGCTCATAGAACAGTGGGCCTGCTTTATGACGTTTGCCGCCAGTCAACAGCGTTGCGCCGTGCTTCAGAGCGTCGGCGACCTGTTCCTCGACCTTGGCAATCGCCCGCTCGTGCATCAACGGGCCGATCTCCACATCGGCTTCAAGCCCGCCGCCGACCTTCAGTGCCTCGATGCGAGCCTTGAAGGCCCTGGTGAACGCTGCAAGCACGGACCGCTCGACATAGATACGGTTGGCGGCGAGGCAGTCCTGGCCGGAGGTGGCGAACTTGGCGTTGATCGCAATGTCGGCGGCCTTGTCGATGTCGGCATCGGCGAAAACGATCAGCGGCGCGTGGCCGCCGAGTTCCATCACCAGCCGCTTCATGGTCGGCGCGCACTGGCCGGCGATCAGCTTGCCGATCTCTGTTGAGCCGGTGAAGCTCATCGCACGGACGCGGGCATCGGCATTCATGCGGCCGACGATGGTTGCAGCATCGCCCGTCACCACGTTGAAGACGCCGGACGGAAGGCCGGCCCTTTCGCCGAGTTCGGCCAGCGCCAGCGCCGAGAGTGGCGTCTCGCTGGAAGGATGGGCAACGACGGTGCAGCCGGCTGCAAGGGCCGCCGCAGCCTTGCGGGTGATCATTGCGCAAGGGAAATTCCACGGCGTCACGATGCCGACGACGCCGAGCGCCTCGCGACGCACGATCATCTCGGCGCCGGGCAGGTGGCTGGTCACGCTTTCGGCGTTGAGGCGTTTTCCCTCCTCGGCATACCACTCGATGAAGGAGGCGGCATAATCGATCTCGCCGCGGGATTCGGCGAGCGGTTTGCCCTGTTCGAGCGTCATAAGCAGTGCGAGGTCTTCGCGCGCTTCGAGGATCAGCCCGTGCCATTTGCGAAGGATGGTTGCGCGCTGCTGCGGCAGCAGGTCCCGCCAGACCGGAAAGGCGGTGGCGGCGGCAGAAACGGCGTCCGTCGTCTGCTCCGCATCGAGGGATGCGACCCAGGCGAGCGGTGCGCCGGAGGCAGGGTCGGTCACGCTAAAACTGCTGCCGTCGCGGCCGGCCACCCAGCGGCCGCCGACATAGGAAAGTTCGCGCAACAGGTGCGGGTCGGCGAGGCGGGCAAGCGCGTCGTGGAATGTCGTCCGGGCAAATACGGCAGTCATGGCGGCCTCCTCTGGCTGGTGCGAAGGAGTCTGCCAGAGGCCGGGCGGCAGATTGTCTATTGCCGAGGCGAGACGCAGAGACTTTGGCCAAATCTGCGACCGTCCGTAGACAATCTCTCTACGAAAGCCTCATTCGGAGTCAGGAAGCAGCGTCATTAGTGGCAGGACGGTTTCCTCCTTCACCGTCTTGGTGACGATGTAGGTGAAGTAACGATCGATGCCGAGTTCGCGGTCGAGCAGGCTGTCGACGAGTCGCTGGTAGGCGTCGATATCGGCCGCCATGATCTTCAGGATGTAATCGACGCCGCCGCCGACCGACCAGCAGGCGACGATCTCCGGCGTCGTCGACACCGCGCGTTCGAAACGGTCGAAATCTGCTTGGCGATGGTTGGCGAGCGTTACTTCCATCATGACGCTGGCGACGGGAGCGACGCGCCGCACGGCGACGCGCGCATGATAGCCCGAAATGATGCCTGCCTTCTCCAGCTTGCGCAGACGCAGCCAGCAGGGTGTGGGGGAAAGGCCTGCCTTCTCCGCCAGCGCCAGCTTGGTGATGCGCCCGTTCTCCTGGATTGCCTCCAGGATGCGCAGGTCAATGGCGTCGAGTTTCATGCGGTCGCCCTCCGGGCGGGTATCATGTCAAAGCTGAGAAAAAGACAATGGAAAGGCATTTTAGCGTTGTCAATTGAACTGAATTTGAGCACTGTTGAAATCATGACAAGTTGGCGTCCCGATATATCCCAATTGCGCCGGCCGGCCTATCTCTCCCTTGCCGAGCAGATCGCCCGCGCCATCCAGGAAGGGCTGCTGCCGAACGGTACACGCCTTCTGCCACACCGCAAGCTCGCCGACGACCTGAAACTCTCCGTGCAGACCGTCAGCCGCGCCTATGACGAGTTGATCCGCCGTGGCCTCATCTCCGGCGAGGTCGGCCGCGGCTCCTTCGTGCAGACCCGGCCGAAGGAACCGGAGCCGCCCTACCTGCCGGAGCGGCTTGGCGAACTGGTCGATCTGTCGATCCTGAAACCCGTCTGCGAGCAGCTTCATCTGGAGCGCATGCGCGAAGCCTTCGGCTGGCTTGCGGAAAACCTGCCGTCGAGTTCGGCGCTTTCCTTCCGGCCGAACATGGTGTTCCCGCGTCACCGCGCCGTAGCCGCCGAATGGCTGGCACGCTGCGGCCTCGATATTTCACCGCTCAACATCAACCTCACCAATGGCGCGACCTCGGGCATGACGGTGGCCTTGATGAGTGTGGCGCCGCCCGGCGCGACCGTCGCGACGGAAGCAATCAGCCACCACACGCTGGTGCCGCTGTCCACCTATCTGGGCCTGCATCTCGAAGGTCTGCCGATCGATCACGACGGCATGATCCCGGAGGCGCTGGACGACGCCTGCCGCAAAGGCGTGATCCGCGCAGTCTTCTTGCAGCCCTCCGTCATCAACCCCACGGCCACGCTGATGAGTGCCGAACGCCGCCAGGCGCTTGTGGATGTTGCGCGGCGCCACGACATCGCTATCATCGAAAACGATATTCTGGGGCCGCTGGTCGAGGGCCGGCCCCCGCCGCTTGCGGCCTATGCGCCGGAGCGCACGCTCTACATCACCAGTTTCACCAAGATCACCGTCCCGGGCCTGCGCATCGGCTACCTTGCTGCACCCGACCGCTATATCGCCGCCGTCGCCAATCGCCACCTCGTCTCCAACTGGATGGCGACACCGTCGATTGCCGAGATCGCCACCCGCTGGGTCAGCGACGGTACGGCGATGGAACTGGTCAACTGGCAGCGGCGGGCGCTTGGCGTTCGCCATGCCATTGCCGAAGAGGCCTTTGCCGGTCTGCCCTATCATTCCCATCCGCAGAGCCTACATGTCTGGCTGCCGCTGCCGGAGGGGCACACCGAGGAAGGGTTCGTTTCGCAGGCCCGCCTGCGCGGCGTCGCGATTGCCCCCGGATCCTCCTTCCGCACCTGCGATCAGCACCGGCACCCGGCCGTTCGCATCTCGCTGGGCTCGACGACCGAGCAGGAACTTCGCACCGGCCTCGGCATTCTGGCTTCACTGGCCAGCGGAAATCCGGAAGCCTTGCTGCTCGCGATTTGAGGCAATTGCCCGTCGAATAGGCGCCGAAACAATAATTGTCATGAGATTATTATTCGGATTGACATGATTTGTATCGCCGCGCATCGTTAGGCCATCACTTGTCCCGACAGGGAGAGACATGCATGGCCGCACCCATCATCCGCATCGATAACATCACCAAGCGCTACGGTCCCTTGACCGTGCTCGATGGGTTGTCGATGGAGGTGCTGCCGGGCGAGAAGCTCGCGCTGATTGGCCCTTCCGGCTCCGGTAAGACGACGATCCTGCGCATTCTGATGACTCTGGAAACGATCAGCGGCGGGCATATCGAGGTCGAGGGCGACCAACTCTACCATATGCCGAAGAACGGCGGCCTCGTGCCGGCGGATGACCGCCACCTGCACCGGATGCGCGAGAAGATCGGCATGGTCTTCCAGCACTTCAATCTCTTTCCGCACAAATGTGTGCTCGACAATGTCACGCTCGCGCCGATGCTGACCAAGGGCGTCGCGCGGGCCGCGGCGGAGAAGCGGGCGATGGAGCTTCTCGACATGGTGGGCCTCGCGGACAAGGCGAAGAGCATGCCCGCGCAATTGTCCGGCGGACAGAAGCAGCGTGTTGCCATCGCCCGCGCCCTCGCGCTCTCGCCGAAAATAATGCTGTTCGACGAAGTCACCTCGGCGCTCGACCCGGAACTGGTCGAGGAGGTGTTGAACGTCATGCGCAAGCTCGCCGCCGAGACCGACATGACGATGCTGCTCGTCACTCACGAGATGGGTTTTGCCCATGATTTTGCCGACCGCATTCTCTTCTTCGATCGCGGCAAGATCGTCGAGGAAGGCAAGCCGGACGAGATTTTCTGCAATCCCAAACAGGAGCGCACGCAGACATTCCTGCGCAAGATCATCGCGGCAGGGCACCGCGTCTGAGGGCCAAGGCACCTCAAGAGAATTGCTCCAAGCAACAACCAGAGGAGTTCGGAACAATGAAGACCAGACATTTTTGGACCATGGCCGCGGGTGCCGGCGCGCTGATGGCAATCGTCGCCGCCGCGCCGGCTTCGGCGGACGACGGCAAGCTCGCAGAGTTGAAGGAGCAGGGTTTCGCCCGCGTGGCCATCGCCAACGAGCCGCCCTTCACGGCAGTTGCCGCCGACGGCAAGGTTTCCGGCGCCGCACCTGATGTCGCCCGCGAAGTCTTCAAGCGCCTCGGCGTTGCCGACATCGTGGCGTCGATTTCGGAATATGGTGCGATGATCCCTGGCCTGCAGGCCGGCCGCCACGACGTCATCACCGCCGGCCTCTTCATGAAGCCGGAGCGCTGCGCCGCTGTCGCCTATTCTCAACCGATCCTTTGCGACGCCGAAGCCTTCGCATTGAAGAAGGGCAACCCGCTCAAGCTGAAAAGCTACAAGGACATCGCTGATAATCCGGACGCCAAGATCGGCGCGCCGGGCGGCGGCACGGAAGAGAAGCTGGCGCTCGAAGCCGGCGTGCCGCGCGACCGCGTCATCGTGGTGCCGGATGGCCAGAGTGGTCTGAAGATGCTGCAGGACGGTCGCATCGACGTCTATTCGCTGCCGGTGCTCTCGATCAATGCTCTCGTTTCCAAGGCGAACGACCCGAATGTCGAGGTCGTGGCGCCGGTCGAGGGCGCGCCGGTCTATTGCGACGGTGCGGCCTTCAGGAAGGGCGAAGAGGCACTGCGCGACGCCTTCGACGTCGAGTTGGCCAAGCTGAAGGAATCCGGCGAGTTCGCCAAGCTCATCGAGCCCTACGGCTTCTCAGCCGCAGCCGCGATGTCGACAAACCGCGATAAACTCTGCGCGGCGCAGTAAACATCGGGCTAGCAAACAGCCCTCTCATCCGGCCTGCCGGCCACCTTCTCCCCGAGGCGAGAAGGGACTTGTGGCAACCGGTTTCCTCCAGCCCGACTGTTAGCAGTCCGGTGCGGCAACCCCTTCTCCCAAGCGGGGAGAAGGTGCCGGCAGGCGGATGAGGGGGATACTTCGGTGAGAGATATCTCAATGAACGGAACGCAACGACGATGACTGACTGGTCCGGCTATATAGGGCTGATCCTGCAAGGCGCGCTGGTGACGCTTCAGCTCACCGTCATGGGCTCGGTGCTTGCCGTCGTCATGGCGTTCCTTGCGGGGCTCGGCCGCGTCAGCCGCTTCATGGCGGTGCGCGTGCTCGCCACCACCTATATCGAGTTCTTTCGCGGCACCTCGATCTTCGTCCAGCTGTTCTGGGTCTATTTCGTGCTGCCCTTTGCCGGTGTCACGCTCTCGCCGCTCCAGGCCGGCGTGCTGGCGCTGGGCTTGAACGTCGGCGCCTATGGCGCGGAGGTCGTGCGCGGGGCCGTCAAGGCGATTGGCCGGGAGCAGCGCGAGGCCTGCATAGCCCTCAACCTGACCCACGGCCAGGCGATGCGCCATATCATCCTGCCACAGGCCCTGCCGTTGATGCTGCCGACCTTCTGCAACAATGCAATCGAGCTTCTAAAGGGCACGGCCGTCGTCTCGCTGATCTCGCTTACAGACATGACGTTCCAGGCGCAGGTTGTGCGCGCCCAGACCGGCAGCACGCTGATCCCCTTCGCGACGATCCTCGTGCTCTACTTCCTGATGGCGCTGGCGATTTCCACCGGCATGCGCTGGCTAGAACGGCGCGTGACCCGCGGCCTCGATGGCGTGAGGACCTGACGATGGAATGGGACTGGAAATTCGTCTGGGAAATCATGCCGACCCTCCTCGAAGGGTTGAAGATCACCATTCTCGCGACCGTGCTTGGCGCGACGGTCGCCGCAGTCATTGGCCTTGTCTTCGCGATCCTCCGCATGACCGCGCCGAAGCCGATCGCCAAGGTCACCGGCTTCATCGTCGAGTTCATCCGCGGCACGCCGCTGCTCGTGCAGCTCTATTTCATCTTCTTCGTTCTGCCGGATGTCGGCATTCGCCTGCCGGCGCTGCTGGCGGGTGTCATCGGCCTTGGCCTGCACTACGGTACCTATGCGGCGGAAGTCTACCGCGCCGGAATCGAGAACGTGCCGCGCGGCCAGTGGGAGGCGGCGAAGGCGACGAACCTCTCCAGCCGACAGACCTGGATCCACGTCATCCTGCCACAGGCGATCCCGCCGATGAGCCCGGCGCTCGCCAACTATCTGATCGCCATGTTCAAGGAAACGCCGCTGCTCTCCGCTATCACAGTACTCGAACTGATGAACCAGGCGAAAAGCGTCGCCAACAGCAGCTACCGCTATATCGAGCCGATGACGATGGTGGGTGTCTTCTTCCTGATCATGAGCCTGATCTCCGTTGTTTTCCTGCGCTGGCTGGAAGAGCGCTACGCCCGGGTGGAGGAACGCTGATGCACACAATTGACCTCGCGCTCGCCTCTCGAGCGCCAAAACTCGACGATCGCCCGCTGGCCAAACGCGTCGGCCTGATCATCCTTGCGACCGATCACACGACGGAAGTGGATTTCCAGCGCATGGTCGGAAGCGACCGCATCGGCGTCTATTCGACCCGCATCCCCTATGCCAATCCGGTGACGCCGGAGAACCTGCGCGCCATGCAGCCGTCGCTGACGGCGGGTGCGGCCCTCATCCTGCCGGATGAACCGCTCGACGTGGTGATGTATTCCTGCACCTCTGCCTCGGTCGTCATCGGCGATGCGCAGGTGAAGGCAGCGGTGAGGGCTGCCAAGCCGACGGCCACCGTCGTCACGCCCACCGCGGCCGCTGCTTCCGGCCTGAAGGCGTTCAGCGCCAGGCGTATTTCCGTGCTCACGCCCTATACGCTCGAAACCAGCCGGCCGATGGCCGACTATTTCCTGGCGCTCGGCTTCGACATTGCCCGCTTCACCTGCCTTGGCCTTACCGATGACCGCGAGATGGCCCGTGTTTCCCCCGCTGAGATTGTCGCCTTTGCAAAGGAGGCAACGGCACCCGATAGCGACGCGCTCTTCATTTCGTGCACGGCCGTGCGTGCGGCCGGCGTCGCGGCCGAGATCGAGGCTGCTATCGGCAAGCCGGTCGTCACCAGCAACCTGGCCACGGCCTGGGCTTGCCTGCGCCTTTGTGGTGATGAAGCCGCAAGGCCGGAGCTTGGCCGGCTCATGACACTCTCCTATTCGGGCCGGTAAGTCATGGCACAGGAAAACCATCCCCTGACATTGACGGATATCGAGCAGGCTTACTGGCGTATCGAGGGTCGCATCCTGCGCACGCCTTTCGTCCTGTCGGCTTCGCTCACCGAGCGCTGCGGTGTGCCGATTGGCCTAAAGCTCGAACATCATCAGACGACCGGCAGCTTCAAACTGCGCGGCGCAACGAACGCCGTGCTTTCGCGTTCGCCGGAAGCGCGGGCGAGAGGTGTCGTCGCCGCCTCGACGGGCAATCATGGTCGTGCACTTTCCCATGCGGCCAAGGCGGAAGGTTCGAGCGCGACGATCTGCATGTCCCGGCTCGTGCCGGAGAACAAGGTGGCGGAAATCCGCAGGCTCGGCGCGACGGTGCGCATCATCGGCAGATCGCAGGACGAAGCGCAGGTCGAGGTGGAACGTCTGGTTGCTGAAGATGGTCTTGTGATGGTGCCGCCGTTCGACAACCCAGCTGTTGTGGCGGGGCAGGGTACATTGGGGCTGGAGATCATCGAGGCGATGCCTGACGCGGCAGTCGTACTCGTGCCGCTGTCCGGCGGCGGGCTGGCTGCGGGTGTCGCCACGGCGGTGAAGGGCCGGTCGGCGAAAACGCGCGTGATCGGCCTTACCATGGAACGCGGCGCGGCGATGAAGGCGAGCCTCGATGCGGGGCGGCCGGTGCAGGTCGAAGAGGTGATGAGCCTTGCGGATTCGCTTGGCGGCGGCATCGGCCTCGACAATGCCGTGACCTTCGGGATGTGCCGCGCGCTGCTCGATGACGTGATCCTGCTCTCCGAAGCTGAGATCGCCGCGGGCATGCGGCATGCCTATGCCGAAGAGCGCGAGGTCGTTGAAGGAGCAGGGGCGGTCGGGATTGCGGCGCTGCTCTCCGGGCGGCTCGGCAGGCTGGACGGCCCGGTGGCCGTCATCCTGTCAGGCCGCAATGTGGACATGGGCCTGCACCAGCGGGTCATCAATGGCAAGGCCGATCCGTTTGCGGAGGACGCGGCGTGACGAAGATGAAGATACTCACCGAAGCGGAATTGCGCCGCATCGTTTCACTCGACATCGAGGCGATTGCCTGCGTGGAAGACGCCTTCCACGCACTCGCCACCAAAGCCGTCGTCATGCCGCCGATCCTGCGGCTCGACATGCCCGAGCAGCGCGCCGAGGTGGACGTGAAGACGGCCTATGTGCCGGGTCTCGACGGGTTTGCCATCAAGATCAGCCCCGGCTTCTTCGACAATCCGAAGATCGGCCTGCCAAGCACCAACGGACTGATGGTGCTGTTCTCCACCAGGACCGGCCTCGTACAGGCTGTGCTGCTCGACAACGGGTATCTGACCGATGTGCGCACCGCCGCCGCCGGCGCTGTCGCCGCCCGATACCTTTCGCGCCCGGATGCTGGGGTCGCCGCCATTTTCGGCGCCGGCATGCAGGCGAAGCTGCAACTCGAAGCCCTGAGCCTTGTGCGGCCGATCCGAGAGGCGCGCATCTGGGCGCGGGATGGGGCAAAAGCAGAGGCGGCTGCGGCGGACCTGACGCTGAAACTTGGCTTCCCTGTGCAAGCGGAAACCGATGGCCGGGCGGCTGTCGATGGCGCCGACATCGTTGTTACAACCACGCCCTCCGAAACGCCGATCCTCCAGGCCGAATGGCTGCAACCCGGCCAGCACGTCACAGCGATGGGCTCGGATGCCGAACACAAGAACGAGATCGCGCCGGCCATCATCACCGGCGCCGGCCTCTACGTCGCCGACAGTCTCAGACAGACGCGTCGGCTCGGTGAGCTGCACCACGCCATCGAGGCTGGCCTGGTGACGGAGGGCACCCTTTTCCCCGAACTCGGCGAGATCATCGCCGGGCGTAAACCGGGCCGCACCGGCCCCGAGCAGATCACCGTGGCGGATCTCACCGGCACGGGCATTCAGGACACGGCCATCGCAACCCTTGCTGCCGCTCGCGCCGCCGCAACGGATGCCGGCACGACCTTCGAGAGTTGAGACCGGCTTTTCGCCGGATACAGAGGAAACACCGATGAAACAAGCGAACCTGAAGTTCTCACTTCCGGAGTATCAAGCGCGTCTTGAAAAGACGCGAAAGGCCATGGAAGCCAAGGGCATCGACGTGCTGATCGCAAGCGACCCGTCGAACATGAACTGGCTGACCGGTTATGACGGCTGGTCCTTCTATGTGCACCAATGTGTCGTTGTGCCGCCGACGGGTGAGCCGATCTGGTACGGCCGCGGGCAGGATGCCAGTGGCGCGAAATTCACCGCCTATCTGAAACACGAAAACATCATCGGCTATCCGGATCACTATGTGCAGTCCACAGAGCGGCACCCGATGGATTATCTCTCGGCCAAACTTGCCGAACGCGGCCTCGACAGGCTGACGATCGGCGTCGAGATGGACAATTACTGGTTTTCCGCCGCCGCCTTCGCCTCCTTGCAGAAACACCTGCCGAACGCCCGCTTCGTCGACGCCACGGCCCTCGTCAACTGGCAGCGTGCGGTCAAGAGCGAGACGGAAATCAAATACATGCGCAATGCCGCGCGCATCGTCGAAAAGATGCACCAGCGCATCTTCGACACGATCGAAGTCGGCATGCGCAAGTGCGATCTCGTCGCGGAAATCTATGACGCCGGCACGCGCGGCGTGGATGGCATCGGTGGCGATTACCCGGCGATCGTGCCGCTGCTTCCCTCGGGTGTGGAGGCGTCCGCGCCGCATCTCACCTGGGATGACCGGCCGATGAAATCCGGCGAAGGCACCTTCTTCGAGATCGCCGGTTGCTACAACCGGTACCACGTGCCGCTTTCGCGCACGGTCTTCCTCGGCAAGCCGACGCAGGCGTTTCTCGATGCGGAAAAGGCGACGCTCGAAGGCATGGAAGCGGGGCTGGAAAAGGCGCGGCCCGGCAACACCTGTGAGGACATCGCCAATGCCTTCTTCGCCGTGCTCAAGAAGTACGGCATCGTGAAGGACAACCGTACGGGTTACGGCATCGGCGTCTCCTATCCGCCGGACTGGGGCGAGCGTACGATGAGCCTGCGCCCCGGTGACAGGAGTGAATTGAAGCCCGGCATGACCTTCCACTTCATGACAGGCCTCTGGCTCGAAGACATGGGTTTCGAGACGACGGAAAGCATCCTGATCACCGAAACCGGGGTCGAATGCCTGGCCAACGTGCCGCGCAAGCTTCTCGTGAAGGACTGAGCCATGCCGGAATGCACGCTCCGCCCATCACCAATCAGCCCGACGGTCGATTTTTCGGCCGACGGCGTGCAGCACGGCTTTCTGCGCCTGCCCTACAGTCGTGACGATTCCGCCTGGGGCTCGGTGATGATCCCAGTGACCGTGGTGAAAAACGGGGAGGGGCCGACGGCCCTTCTCACCGGCGGCAACCACGGCGACGAGTACGAGGGGCCGATCGCGCTCTTCGATCTCGCCCGCACGCTGAAGGCAGAGAATGTAACGGGCCGCGTGATCATCGTGCCGGCGATGAACTACTCGGCATTTCTCTCGGGCACGCGCACCTCGCCGATCGACAAGGGCAACATGAATCGCAGCTTTCCGGGTGCACCGGACGGAACCGTCACCCAGAAGATCGCCGACTACTTCCAGCGCACGCTGCTGCCGCTTGCTGATATCGTGCTCGACTTCCATTCAGGCGGCAAGACACTCGATTTCCTGCCATTCTGCGCGGCCCATATTCTACCCGACAAGGTGCAGGAGGCAAAGGCCTTCGACCTCGTCCGCGCCTTCGGTGCGCCCTGGTCGATGAAGATGCTGGAGATCGACGCCGTCGGCATGTACGACACGGCGGCCGAGGACATGGGCAAGATCTTCATCACCACCGAACTCGGTGGCGGCGGCACGGCCACCGCTAAAAGCGCCGCCATCGCCAAGACGGGCGTTGCCAATGTGCTGAAGGCAGCCGGCCTCCTCAAGGGCACGGCCGCGGCGGCACAAACCACCTGGCTCGACATGCCCGACGGCAATTGCTTCTCCTTCGCCGAGGACGGCGGACTTATCGAATTCTTCTTCGATCTCGGCGACGACGTGAAGAGCGGCGACATCGTTGCCCGCATCTATCCCGTCGGCCGCACCGGTGCCCAACCGCTGGAGGTGAAGGCAAAAATGAGCGGCATTCTCACCGCCCGCCATTTTCCGGGCCTGGTGAAATCCGGCGACTGCGTCAGCGTGCTGGCGACGGTCATAGGCTGAAAAAGAAGCGGGCGGCAAGGCGGCGGGATTGGTCCCGTCAAAACCTCGGGCGAGCCGCTACCGGTTGGCCAGTCCACCGCCGCCGGGACCACTTTCGTCGTGTTGGTTGCCGGGCGTCCGGATTGACCGTTTGCTTGGAGTGCATTGCAGTCCCTGTGGGGAGCTACGCACGGGGAAGTGATGGATGGTATTGAGTGTTTTTCTCGCGGCTTCTTTCGTCGATACGGGCGTGCCAAACGGATGATGTCAAGCGGCGACAACGTTTTCCTCAAAGAGGACGTGAGGGTCACGCAAACCAATGACCCGATGGGCAACGGTGCGGTCATTCTGGCCACCAGCTGCTTGAACCACTTCGCTATCCGCGGTCCGATTCTGGGCAATGGCGTAGCATCGTGCCCGCGACGACGGGGCGAACGCTATATCGCCCCGTCGCTCGTGAACGCCATTTGCGCCTGGATCGACGAGATCGCCCCATGGCGTGCGTGAGTGGTTCTCGGCCGCTGCGGCGCACGGCGATCCTGGTGCGGCATGATCCTTCTTTTCTCTAGCCCGCTACCGTGCGGAAGTCTTCCAGCGGACGATGAGAGAGACGCTGACCAGCAGCAGAGCCGCTGCGAAGACCACCCCGACAAAAGCAGAGTCGAATGCACTGCGGGCGAGTGTGATGATCCGTTCTGCCTGTCCGGGGTCGAGCCGGTCGGCGAGCATCAGGGCCTCGTCCAGGCTGTCGCGCGCCTTCGTGGCGTGCTCGGTTCCCGCGGGCAGAATCATGGAGCGTGAATACAGGGCGGACATAAGGCTGCCCAGCACGGCAATACCGAGCGCGCCGCCGAGTTCGAAGGATACTTCCTCTACGGAAGCGGCCATGCCAGCCCGTTCCTCGGGGGCGGAGAGCATGATCACGGTGGATGCGGCCGTCATGGATGCGCCGACGCCGAAGCCCATCACCGCGAGCGCAGCGAGCCAGAATGCTGTCGGCCCGTTGTGGATGGCGAGGAACACGGCGAGCGCCAGGCCTGTCAGCAGAAGGGAGGCCCAGAGCACGCGTTCGCCACCGAGACGGGGCAGCGCTAGGCCGGTCAGTGGTCCGGCGAAGAAGGACGCGATGGGGATAGGCAGAATGAGAAGGCCTGCCTCGAGCGGGGAATAGCCCAGAACAAGTTGCAGCCGCTGGCTGAAAACCAGCTCCACGCCGATCAGCGCTGCCGAGGCGACAAGCGCCGTTACCACGCCGGCCGAAAAACGCGGATTGGCAAAGAGCGAAAAATCGATCAGCGGCGCGGCACTGCTGCGCTGGCGGCGGATGAACAGGGCCATGGCGGCAAGGCCGACGACAAGAGTAACGCCAGCCATCTCCCAGGAGGGATCACGCCGGCCGGCTTCCTTTATGGCGTAGGTAATGCCCACAAGGCCGATCATCACCTGGATCGAGCCGACAAGATCCCACGGACGGCTCTTGTCGCCGGGGCGCCGGCTTAACAGAAATCCGCTCGCGGCCAGAGCAATCAGCACCACCGGCACATTGATGAGGAAGACCGAACCCCACCAGAAGTATTCGAGGAGCAACCCGCCGACGACAGGGCCGAGTGCCGCACCGCCCGAGGCGACCGCAGCCCAGATGCCGATCGCAAGCGCGCGTTCCCGTTCATCGGTGAAGGTCAGCCGGATAAGCGACAGCGTTGCCGGCATCATCATGGCCGCGCCAACGGCCAGAGTCGCCCGCGCCGCGATCAGCAGCGCGGGCGACGGCGCAAAGGCGGCGCCGATGGAAGCTGCGCCGAACACCACCAGGCCCGCCATGAACATCTGCTTGTGGCCGAGCCGGTCGCCGAGCGTGCCGAGCCCCGGCAAAAGACCGGCCACGACCAGGGGATAGGCGTTGACGATCCAGAGCTTTTGGGATGCATTCGCCGAAAGAGCCTGCGTCAGGGCGGGCAGCGCCGTGTATAGCACCGTCATGTCGATGACGATCAGAAACAGGGCACTGGAGACGACGGCGAGAACGAGCCAGCGTTTACCGCGAGACATTGACGTAATCCTTGGGTTTTGAGCCTTCGCATGGCTTTTACGGTTGCCCTGCGCTCGGGCAGCTATATAAATACGATCGTATTGAAATGGAAGGGGCAAAATGGCGGGACGACCGCGCAGCATAGATCGCGACAAGGTATTGGATGCGGCCGAGAGCATCGTGGTGGAGAGCGGCGCTGCCGGCCTGTCCTTCGAGGCGGTGGCGCGCGCGGCCGGCATCACCAAGGGTGGGGTGCAATATTGCTTCGGCACGAAAGAAAACCTCATCCGGGCGATGATCGAGCGCTGGGGTAACGGTTTCGAGGCCGAAGTGACGGCGCATGCGGGCAGCGACCGGTCGCCCCGCGCGATCATCCGCGGGCATCTGGCCGCAAGCCGCGACAGCGACGAGGCGGAGCATTCCCGCTCTGCAGCCATGATGACGGCGCTGCTGCAAAGCCCGGACCAGGTGGCCTCGACCCGGATCTGGTACACCCAACGCCTTGCGGAACTGGACATGGAGAACGAAGCCGACAGGAAGGCAGTGCTTGCGTTCCTCGCGGGAGAGGGAGCCTTTCTGCTCAAGGCCTTCGGTCTCATCGACCTGACGCAGGCGCAGTGGGCAGCGTTGTTTTCCGATATGCTCGCACTCGCGGGCGAGGGGAAGGACAAGGCGCCGCTCTAGATGCGCTGACCGTCAGCCGTTGTCGTCACGCCCGCCCCCATATTCCAGAGCCTGCTTCAGATGCTGGCGCAGCAAGGCTTCGGCCCAATCAAGGTCAGCGTTTTCCACCGCGTCGAGGATGGCGAGGTGCTCGCGACAGGACTGCTCTATGCGCTCGGCGGGCAGTTCGAAGAAGGCGGCGGATTCCTGCATGCGGCGCAGGTTGTTCTGGTGGCGGACCGAATCGGTCAGGAAGCGGTTACCTGAAAAACCAGTCAGGTTTTCATGGAAGAAGGCGTTGACGCGGAACCATTCGTCGCTGCCCGAGCGGCTGGCCGGGTCGCTGAGGATGCGTTCATGCGCGCGGCGAATCTGCCCGGCTATGTCCTTGTCAACCTTGAAATTTGGTGTGCGCAGCGCCGAACATTCGACAATGGCGCGGAATTCGTAGCTTTCGCGGTAAGCCTCCTCCCCGACCAGCGTGTCGACGAAGCGCCAGCCGTGGCCGGGCAGGCGTTGCGCCAGGCCTTCGGCGGCAAAGCGCATCAGGAGCTTGCGCACGATGCCGCGCGACACGCCGTAGCGCGGCATGAGTTCGGCTTCCGAAACATCCTGCGGCAACGCGCCCTGCGCCCGCTCGCGCAGCATTTGCCGGTACAGATCCTCGATCGGTGAATTCGGCAGGATTTCGCTCAGGTTGAGCGTCGAGACGTCGCGCGCGACGCGAAGCCCCCGTGTTTCCATCGGCTGGAGCACGCCCTTTTCCACGAGAAGATCGAGCGCGCCGGTTATCGGGGAGCGCGATACGCCGAAGATCCGCGCGAGTTCCGGCGCGGACACGCGGGTGCCGACGCTCAAGCCCGCATCACGGATCCTGTCGATGATCCGGCGGGCCAGATCGAGCTGCAAGGTGCTGGGTCCGTCCGAGGGGTCGGCGTCCGAATAATCCATGTCATCCTCATCTCTGTTCGCATTATAGCGATAACACAACGCAACGTGATCTCATAATTTCCCAAAATTAGTGCTTTTCATTTAGACAAAATGCATTACGCTGCAATCAAAGACGGACATCAAGGCACAGGCATATGGCAGAGATCACCCCCTTTCCCCTTATCGAGATCAGTGGTGCGCCGCGGGAGCGTGGCCGGATGTACGGCGAGAAGGCGCGGGAGCGCATCCGCCTCTCCGCCGGCCTCTATACCGAGCAGCTCCACCGTCTCGGCTTCGACGACGCCAATATCGAGCGGCTCGTTACCCTCTTCCTGCCGCGTATCCGTGACTGGGCGCCGGATCTGGTGACGGAAATGGAAGGCATTGCCGAGGGAGCAGGTATCGGCCTGTCTGCCATCGTGCTGGTCAATGCGCGCACCGAGGTGCTGCAGCTTGCCAGGCTCGAAGCAGGTGTTGCCGATGATGAGCCGGACGGCTGCACCGGCGCCGTGCTTCTGCCGGAGGTGACGCGGGATGGCACCGTCATCCATGGCCAGAACTGGGACTGGCGTGCGGAGTGCGCCGACACCTCGGTGGTGCTGCGCATCCTGCGTGACGACGGGCCGGACATCCTCACCTTTACGGAGGCCGGCGGTCTTGCCCGCAGCGGCTTCAATTCCGCCGGCATCACCATCACCGCCAACTATCTGGAAAGCGACCGCGACTATCGGGAAATGGGCATTCCGCTGCCCTTCATCCGCCGCCGGGCGCTGGAGGCACGGCATTTCGCCATGGCGCTGCGCGTCGTCGCCATCACGCCGAAATCCGGTTCGAACAACATGATGCTGAGCACCGCGGAAGGCTACGCGGTCGATCTGGAATGCGCGCCCGACGAAGCCTTCCCGATCCACCCGCAGGGCGGGATGATCGTGCATGCCAACCATTGGCAGAGCGCTGTCGCGCTTTCGAAGTTGAAGGAAACCGGCCTCGCCAACGTGCCCGACAGCCTCTACCGCGATCATCGCGTGCTGAAGGTCTTGCAGGAAAACGGCGGAAAACTTGGTGCGGATGATCTGAAGCGCGCCTTCTTCGACGATTTCGGCGCTCCCTTCTGCGTCTGCCGCGCGCCGCTTGCCAAGGACGGCGGCAACCTGTCGGCGACGGTCGCGATGATCGTCTGCGAACCGGCGAAGGGTGTGATGGAGATCGCGCCGCTGCCGGCGATCAACCGCACGTTCACGCGTTACGAACTGGCGATGGACGAAGACGCTTTGGTTCGGGCGGCCGGCGCTGCCAGTGAAACACTTGGGGGAGGGAAACGATGGTCCGCTTCATCCTGACCCGGATCGCCACGGCGATCCCGACGCTGTTTCTTGTCTCCATCGCCGTTTTCGCGCTGATGCGGATGATCCCCGGCGATCCGGCGGCGCTGATGCTGGGCGATCTCGCCCAGCCGGGCCAGTTGGAAGCCTTGCGGCGCGAAATGGGCTTCGACCAGCCGATCGTGCTGCAATATTTCTACTGGCTCGGCAACGTGCTGAGCGGCGATTTCGGCCAGTCGATCTCGACGCGCCAGCCGGTCCTGCCTTTGATGCTGGAGCGGTTCTCGGTTTCGGCGACCATCGTTGTCGTCGCCGTCTTCTTCGCCACCGTGATTGCCGTGCCGGCCGGCATGTTCGCCGCGTGGCGGCAGAACCGCGCCGGCGACATCGCGGTCATCGCGACCTCGACGCTGCTTCTTTCCATCCCCAGCTTCTGGCTCGGGCTGATGCTGCTGCTGATCTTCGGTCTGCAACTCGGCTGGCTGCCCGTGGTCGGCTACGTGCCCTTCAGCCGTGATTTCAGTAGCGCGCTGCTCTTCATCATCCTGCCGGTCGTGACGCTGGTATTGGTCGAATCCGGCTCGATCACCCGCATGGCGCGGGCAAGCACCATCGAGGTGGCGCGGCTGGAATACATCACCCATGCGCGGGCCAAGGGCCTGTCGGAAGCGACCGTCATGTGGCGGCACGCCTTCAAGAACGCCTTTGCGCCCACCATGACGCTGATCGGCCTCGTTCTCGGCAGCCTGCTTGCCAACATCGCCGTCATCGAGATGGTTTTCACCATTCCCGGCATCGGCCGTCTGATGGTGGATGGCATCTATGCCCGCGACTATCCCGTCGTGCAGGGCTGCATGCTGTTCACCGCCTTCCTTTATGTGCTGGTCAACCTTCTGGTCGATCTCCTCTATCCGCTTCTCGATCCAAGGGTGACGGCATGATTGCGCGGGCGCTCGGCATTCCTGCCATGCGATTCAACGGCCAGATCGGCATCGTTTTCGTTGGCCTCCTCGTTCTCGTCGCGGTCTTCGGACCCTGGCTAGCACCCTACGATCCGCTGAAGCTCGATCTACTTGCCCGATTGCAGGGGCCATCGTCGGCGCACCTGCTCGGCGCCGACGAGTTCGGCCGCGACATGCTGAGCCGGCTGATGTACGGCGCGCGGACCAGCGCCTGGATCGCCTTTGCCACGGTCGTCTTCGCCATCGTCTTCGGCACGATCGTCGGCATCCTCGCCGGCTTCCTGCGTGGCTGGACGGACCGCATCCTGATGATGATCAACGATGCGCTGCTTGCCTTTCCCGCCCTTCTGCTGGCGCTCGGCTTCATGGCTGTGTTCGGCGCCAGCCGCAACGGTATCATCATCGCCCTCGGCATCGCCTACATGCCGGTCGCCGTGCGTGTCGTGCGTGGCACGGTGCTGTCGATCCGCGAGCGGGAATATGTCGAGGCCTCGCGGGTCATGGGCAACAGCGGCATCGTCACCATGCTGCGGCATGTGCTGCCCAATTGTCTGGCGCCGATCATGGTGCTGGCGACGACGATGTTCGGCTGGGTCGTGCTGTCGGAAAGCGCGCTTTCCTTCCTCGGCCTCGGCGTACCGCCGCCGGCGCCGAGCTGGGGCAACATGCTCTCCACCGGTCGCCCCTACATCAACCAGGCGCCGCACATCATCATTCTGCCCGGCCTTTGCATCTCGATCACGCTGCTCGGCGTGAACCTTCTCGGCGATGCGGTGCGCGACTGGCTCGACCCGAAGATGCAGGATTGAACCGATGGCTGTTGCGAAGCAAACTGCGTCCGTTCTCGCCGTCGAGAACCTTTCCGTCCGCATGGGCCCCAACGGCCATACTGTGGTCGATAACCTGAACTTTACGCTGCCGGCCGGCGAAATGCTGGCGCTCGTCGGCGAATCCGGCTCCGGCAAGACCATGGCGGCGCGCTCCTTGCTCGGCCTCCTGCCGCCGCCTTTCGAACCGACGCCGGAAAGCCGCATCCGTTTTCGTGGAACCGACCTCACCACGTTGCCGCCAGCCGGGTTGCGCGAAATCCGCGGCGCCAAGATCGGCATGGTATTCCAGGAGCCGATGGTCTCGCTCAACCCTGCCATGACCATCGGCAGGCAGATGGCCGAGGGGTTGGCGCTGCACCACAAGCTCGGCAGGCACGAAATCCGCGACCGAAGCCTCGCCATGCTGGAGCGCATCGGCATCCAGGACCCGGCCCGCTGCCTCGCCGCGTATCCGCATGAGTTCTCCGGCGGCATGCGCCAGCGTATCATGCTGGCCTCGGTCATGCTGCTGAAGCCTGCGCTCCTGATTGCCGACGAGCCGACGACGGCGCTCGATACGCTGATCCAGCGCGACGTGCTCGATCTGATGGTGGAGCTGACGCAGGAGAACGAAACCGCCGTCCTGCTGATCAGCCACGATCTCGGCATGGTCTCCCACTACGTGCGCAACGTCGTCGTCATGCACAAGGGGAGGGCGGTGGAGCAGGGCGAGGCTGCCCAAGTGCTGCATGCCCCGAAACATGACTATACCAGGCGCCTTGTCGATGCCCTGCCACGTCGCAGCGCGGGCGGCAGCCGGTTATCGAGCGCTTCGGCCGAGCCGCTGATTGCACTCAAGGACATCGTCATCGATTATCCCGGCCGCCCGAAACTCTTCGGCAGGGCGGCGGGCAAACGTGCCGTGCATGGCGTCGACCTGACGATCAACCGGGGCGAGACGCTGGCACTGGTCGGGGCCTCCGGCTCGGGCAAGACGACGCTTGGCCGGGCAATCGTCGGGCTCGTCACGCCCTCCGCGGGCGCGATGGCCTTCCGCGGCACACCTCTTGTCTTTGGACGCGATGCGGCAAGCCGCGCGTTACGACAGCAGATCCAGATCGTCTTCCAGGATCCCTATTCCTCCCTCGATCCGCGTCAACGTATCGCCGATATCGTCGGCGAGCCGCTGAAGCTCGACCCACGGTTGGATGCTCGGCATCGGCAGGCGCGGGTGGAGGAAGTGTTTGCCGAAGTCGGGCTTGCGCCGGAATTTGCGCAGCGCTTCCCCCACCAGCTTTCCGGTGGTCAGCGCCAGCGCGTCGCGATCGCCCGGGCCATCGTCAGCCGCCCGGCCTTCCTGGTCGCCGACGAGCCGGTGTCCGCGCTCGACATGACGGTCCAGAAGCAGATTCTGAAACTCTTTCGCGACCTGCAGGCGCGCTACGGTTTCGCCTGCCTGTTCGTCTCGCACGATCTTGGCGCCGTGGAGCAGGTGGCCGATCGCGTGGCGGTGATGGAAAACGGCCGCATCGTCGAGATCGGCACGCGCGACGAGATTTTTGACAGCCCGCGACACGCCTATACACGCCGCCTTCTCGACGCGGCGATGCTGCTCGACCGGACGTTCGCAGGCGCTTCGTCCGGCGTGGTTAAGCACCCCATCCTGCCGAGCGCGGCAGCTTTGTGAATGATCGGAGAGGAGACTATTTATGCGTAATGTCAGCGGTCACGGCCAGAAACTTTCCTACTATGATTTCGGCCATACGACCGTCTATGCCTCGCGGCTCGACCAGCGCTTTGCCTATTGCGCCTATGTTCCCGATGACTACGAGGAGGACGGCGACAAGACCTATCCGCTGGCGGTGATCGTCCACGGCACGGAGCGCGGCATGCAGGCCTACCGGGATGCCTTTGCCGATTTCGCCGAGGCCAATGGTGTCATCATCCTGTGCCCGCTGTTCCCGACGAACATCTGCTTTCCCGGTGATCTTTCGTCCTACAAGATGCTGCGGGCCGGGGACCTTCATTATGATGCGATCATGCTCGATATGATCGCCGAGATGCAGGAGAAATACCGCATCGAGGGCGACCGGGTGATGATGTACGGCTTCTCCGGCGGCGGGCATTTCACCCATCGGTTCCTGTATCTCCACCCCGAACGCCTGCTCGCCGCCTCGATTGGCGCGCCGGGCGTCGTGACGCTGCTCGATTTCGACCACGATTTCTGGGTCGGCGTGCGCGATTTCGAAAAGGTCTTCGGCAAGCCGGTCGATCTGGAGGCGATCCGCAAGGTCGCGGTGCAGATGGTGATCGGCGGCGATGACCTCGAAACCTGGGAAATCACCATCACCCCGGACGACGCCTGGTACATGCCGGGCGCCGACCGTGCCGGCGCCAACCGCAACGATCGCATGCGCTCCCTGAAACAGAGCTTCGAGCAGCACGGCATTCAGGTGCGTCACGACATCGTGCCGGGCATCACCCATGACGATCATGAGCTTATCGGCAAGGTGAAGGACTTTTTTGCAGAAACGCTGGGCGCAATCCGCGAGCGCTCCTGACGATAACAAAGCGGGGAACAATCGGAGATCACCATGAAGCGCACATTCCTGATTTCGACGGCGCTGGCAGCGGGCCTGCTGTTTGGCGCCGCGGCCGAGGCCGCAACGCTCAACATCCGCATCAATGCCGATATTCGCGGCACGGAGGGCATCGACCGCGATGCCAACACCGACACCGTGCTGCACCACATTTTCGAAACGCTGGTGGGCTTTCGCGCCGATCTGAGTATCGGCCCGGCACTTGCCGAAGCCTGGACTGTTTCGGATGACGGCAAGACCTACACTTTCACGATCCGCGAAGGCGCGACCTTCCACAATGGCGATCCAGTGACCTCGGCGGATGTCAAATGGAACTGGGACCGCCGCGTCGCCACCGGCGTCGAATGGTTCTGCAATGCCTTCTTCGACGGGTCGCAGGGCCTGAAGGTGGAAGCCGTGGAAACGCCCGATCCACGCACCGTGGTCTTCCGCATCAACGAGCCGAGCGCGCTGTTTCTTGCCCAGCTTGCCAACATCCAGTGCAACGGCTGGGTCGCCAGCCCGAAGAATGCCGGCCCGGACGGCAAGTGGATCGCTGATACGGCAATCGGCAGCGGCTCGTTCAAGCTGAAGGAATGGGTGAAGGGCCAGTACATCACGCTGGAGAAATATGACGGCTACAAGCCCTCGAAGGAAAAGGCGAGCGGGTATGCCGGCAACCGCACGGCGCTGGTCGATGAAGCCAAGTTCATGATCATCCCGGATACATCCGCCGCCGAAACCGCGCTCTTTGCCGGTGAGGTCGATGTGCTGCCGAACTTCGAATCCCAGCGCATCGAGGACGCCAAGTCGCGTGGTCTCCAGGTTCTGACGACGGCGGGGCTTTCGCTGACGCCAATGCTGATCCAGACGACCGACCCCTTGATGTCGAACGTCAAGCTGCGCCAGGCAATCGCCCACGCGATCGATTTCAAGCAGATCGCGGCCGCGCGCACGGCGGGTCTCTCTGAGTTCAATCCCTCCGGCGTGCCGCAGGCGAGCGCCTATTTCGATGAGGACTTTTTGAAGTGGCCGGAATACGATCCGGAAGCCGCCAAGGTGCTGCTCGCCGAGGCCGGCTACAAGGGCGAGGTGATCAAGATCCAGTCCAACACGCGCTACCAGGGCATGTATGAGAACAGCATCCTGGTGCAGGCCATGCTGGCGGCCGCCGGCATCAATGCGGAACTGGAAGTGCTGGATTGGGCAGCGCAGCTCGATAATTATCTGGCCGGGAAATTCCAGATGCAGTCCTTCGGCTATTCCGCCCGCCTCGACCCCTCGCAGTTTTACGGCGTGATCATGGGCGACAAGGATGCCGAGCCGACGGCGCAATGGGACAATCCGGAAGCCTGGGAACTCTACATCAAGTCGACCAAGACCACGGATTTCGAGGCTCGCAAGGCCGTGTTCAAGGAAATCCACGTCCTGATGGTAAAGGACCTGCCGATCTTCGGCCTCTACTATGAACCGGTTGTTGCGGCCGTCGGCGCCAAGATCGAAGGCTTCGACGTCTGGGCCGCCGACAAGGAACGGGCCTGGGGCGTGAAGAAGAACTGAGCCCTATCGTGCCGGTGGGGGGCGGGACGGTCCGGCAGGCCGTTTCGCCCTCATCTTCTAGGAGGATAGCGACGCTTTGCAGAAGGCTGCACAAAGATGCGACAACAGCATTCTGCAAAGAGGCCCCTATGACCGCCTATCCCATCGAGTTGATCCGCGCCTCCTTCCCCGCATTGGAGAATTCCAGCACCGCCTTTCTCGACAACCCGGCCGGAACGCTCGTTCCCAAGGTGGTCATCGATGCCGTAGCCGAGGCTATGGCGACGGCATCGTCCAATCTCGGCGGACGGTTTGCCGCCTCGCAGCGGGCGGATGCGGTCTGGCGCGCGGCGCATGAGGCGGCGGCGGAATTCGTCAATGCCAACTCCTGGCAGGAAATCGTCATCGGCCCGAACATGACGACGCTGGCCTTCCAGATGGGGCGGGTAATCGGCCAGTCCTTCGCGCCCGGTGACGAAATCATCGTCACGCGCATGGACCATGAAGGCAATGTCTCGCCCTGGCTCTCGATGGCCGAAGCCTACGGTCTCGTGGTGAAGTGGCTGCCGTTCAACAAGGAAACCTGGCGCATCGAGCCAGAAGACCTTACCGCCCTCCTGACGCCGCGGACAAAATTCCTAGCCCTCAACTATGCCTCGAACATGACCGGCAGCATCAATGATGTTGCCGCGCTGACGGCGGTGGCGCAGGCGGCCGGCTCACTCGTCTGGATCGATGCGGTGCAGCTTGCGCCGCACCGCCTGCCGGACGTGCAGGCGATCGGCTGCGATTTCCTCGTCTGCTCCTCTTATAAATTCTTCGGCCCGCATCTCGGCGTGCTGTGGGGGCGCGAGGCGCTGTTACGCTCGCTGCCGCCGCATCGTGTCCGCTGCCAGAGCGACGATATTCCGGACCGCTTCTGCACCGGTACGCCGCAGACCGAGCTTCTCGCCGGCCTTACCGCGACGATCGACTATCTCGCCTGGGCGGGTGAGATGACGGGGAGTTCGGGCACGCGGCGCGAGCGGATGGCGGGCGCCTACCAGTCCTTCGATGCTTATGAGGCGGGCCTTACCCGGCGGCTGATCGGCGGGCTGACGGCGCTGCCGGGCGTCCGGCTGGCCGGCATCGGAAATCCCAATCTCTTCGCCCATCGCGTGCCGACGATCTCGTTTACGCATGACCGAATCTCGACCCATCGTTTCGCCGATGCGCTGGCGGCCGAGGACATCAATGTCTGGTCCGGCCACAATTATGCGCTGGAGCCAGCCCGTCATCTCGGCCTGTCCGAGGAGGAAGGTGTTGTCCGTATCGGTATCGCTCACTACAATACCGCCGAGGAGATCGAGCGCACGCTTGCGGCGATCGACAAGCTTGTCGCCTAGAGCTGGCTGTCGTAAGGGGTATAAGTAGCCGTTTTCCTTCGGGAAACTCACGGATGGACCCATGACCGAAACAGTCGCCGCCAGTTGGGTCGAGCCCTTTGCGCACGCGCTCGACCGCTACGACCAGCCTGACGGCGCTGCGGCGCTTCTGGCGGCCATCGGTTCCGTTGCGCGCTTCCAGCTGGCCTTGTCGGTGGTTCATCGCAAGAATGGCGGCCCGAGCTACGTCTTCGACACATTCTCCGGCCAGCGGGCGAAGCGGGCAGTGCAGCTCTTCATCGCCGGTACCTATCTGCTCAATCCGTTTTACAACGCTTATCTCGCCGGCCTGCCGGCGGGCATCTACCTGATGCGGGATCTCGCGCCCGACGACTATCTCGGGTCCGACCTCTATCGCGGCCTCGACATCCGTCGCCACGAGGATGAGGAGTTGGGCTACCGTACCCATGGCTGGCCGGAAGGCATGGAGGAATTGCTCATCGCCATGGACTTGCCGGGCGGCGAAATGGCGGAGATCAGCCTGTCGCGCATCCGCAGCGAAGGCGGCTTCGACGCGGCGTCCATCGCCCGGCTGCGCGAAGCGCATCCGCTGATTGCCGCGGTCTTCCGTCGCCTCTGGGGGCACCTTTCGCGCGGAGAAACCCCTCCACAGGCTCGCCCGATCGACCATCTTTTCAACGATTTCGGCCGTGATCTTCTAAGCCCGCGAGAGCGCGAGGTGGCCCTCCTGATCCTCAAGGGCCATTCCAGCGAGTCGATCAGCTATCACCTGGGCATTTCGATCGCGACGGTGAAGACGCATCGCCAAAAACTCTATGCCAAGCTCAATCTGTCCACGCAGCAGGAACTGTTCTCCACATTCCTGCGCAGCCTCAATCTTTGAGGTGAGGAGGGCGAACCGGGTTCGCCCTCCTCTTCTCGTTCAGCCCTTGAGATTTTCGCGGATGGCGGCAGAGATGGCGGCGAGGCCCTTGCGCAGCTCGTCCTCGGTCGGCCAGGCATAGCCGATGCGGAAATGCCGGTCGTTCTGCTCGAACCAGCTGCCGCGGCCGACATAGGCCTGATGGCGGCTGTAGAGGCTGTCATGGAAGCCGGCGAGATCGATATTCGCTGACGGCACGATGCGTGGAAAACAGACGCAGCCGCCCGACGGTTCGATCCATTCGACGAGCGGTTCGGAAGCGATCCAGTCCTTGACGATGGCGAAGGCGCTGGCGATGCGGGCATTGTTGAAGGCGAGCCATTCCGTCCGCTGGCTGAGCGCAACATAGGCGATGTACTCGTCAACCATGCTGCCGGAAATGCCGATCTGCTCACGGGCGGCGAGGAAGGTTTCCATCAGGGCGGCGTCACGCGTGATCAGCCAGCCGATTCGGATGCCGGGGATACCGTAGGTCTTGGAGAGCGAGGAAACGCTGATCACCCGATCGGACAGGCTCGCGGCGACCGGCAGCATCGGGCCGGAGGTCATTTCGCGGTAGGTCTCGTCGAAGAGCAGCCGGGTGCCCTTGCGCTCGATGAGGGCTACCAGCGCCTTCAGCTCGCTCTCGGAGATCATCACGCCCGTAGGGTTGTGCGGATAGGTGACCGAGACGTATTTCGTCTCCGGCCGGATCGCCGCCTCGATCGCCGCAAGGTCGAGCCGGTAGCTGGTCTCGAAGGTGAGATCGACGATGCTCATGTCGGCGCCGATGGTGCGCGGCGTTTCGAGGTTCGTGGCATAGTTCGGCCGCACCACGACGATGTGGTCGCCTGCGTCAAGCATCGAGGTTGCGATGATGAAGAGCGCGCCCGCCGCACCCGCGGTGACGAGCACGTCGTCGGCGGCGAGGTCATCTCCTGTGCCGGCGATCTGCGCGCGCAGGTCCGGCGCGCCACGATGGTCACCGTAGCATAGCAGGATATCATCCAGCTTGAGGTTGAGCTCACCCAGGCGCCGGTCGGCGACCGAGCTTTCCGACAGGTTGTACTGGATCGTGTCGTAGCCAAGCTGTTCCGGCGATTCCAGCTCGATGGGCATGCGGGTATATTTCATGGGGTTCTCCTCTGACCTGTATGGGACAGGGCTAGATCAACCGCGCGTCACATTCTATCCACCCCGAGGGTGATGGCGGCCATCATCCCTTGGGTGGATGTCCTCCTTCTCTTTGCCGGCGCATCGTTGTGCATCGACGGAGTGAGGGCCGTCGCAAGCAACGACTTAACAAAGAAGGGGAATGCCATGAAATTCGTGATCGGTCTGATGTCCGCTGCAATCGTCGGACTTGCCGGCGCCATGCCCGCCCATGCCGAAACCCTGCGCGTCGGCATGGAGTGCACCTATGCGCCCTTCAACTATCGCACGCCCGAAGGCGAGATGGCGGGTTATGACGTCGATGTCGCCAAGGACATCGCGACGCGCATCGGCGTGGAGCTCGACTACGTCTGCCAGGAGTTCGACGGTATGATCCCGGCGCTGCTCGCCAGCAAGTTCGATCTCATCGTCGCCTCCATGTCGATCACCGAGGAGCGCGCGAAGAAGATCAACTTCTCGATCCCCTATCGCGTTTCGCTAGGCCGCATCCTCGGCTCGAAGGACGCGAACCTGAAGCTGTTCGACGACGCCGGCAAGCCGATCCCGGAGGCCTTCACCGGCCTGCGCTTCGGCGTGGAACGTGCTTCGACCTACGCGAAATGGGTGGAGGCGAAGTTGCCGGGCGCGGAAGTCGTGTTCTATGACGGCGCCCAGCCGATGCTGCTCGACCTTCAGAACGGCCGCCTCGATATCGCCATCTCCAATCCCATGAAGGCCTATCTCGATTTCCTCAGCAAGGAAAACGGCGCCGGCTTCGAGTTCGTCTCGCCGCCGATCGACGAGGTCAAATATTTCGGACCGGGCGTAGGCGTGGGCCTGCGCAAGGGCGATGACGCTTTGCTCGCCAAGGTCGACAAGGCACTCGAGGAGATGACCAAGGAAGGCTCGCTCGAAAAGTACGGCATGAAATACTTCCCCTTCTCCATCCAGCCGGGGAACTGGAAGGGCGTTGGTCAGTAAACATGACCTCCGGGCGCCGCGCGAGCTGCGGCGCCCGTTCCGCATGAAGCTTATGGAGGTATGGCATGTCGGTCCTCGACGGCTGGTGGGATGATTTCTTCTTCGGCCTGGTGACGGTGTTACAGGTCTTTTCGGTGTCTCTGGTGATCGCGGTCGTCTGCGGCCTGCTCGGCGCCTCGGCCAAGCTTTCCAAAAACCGCATCCTGCGCGGCGTCGCCCAGGCCTACACCATCGTGTTCCGCGGCGCGCCGGAGCTGCTTTTGCTTTTGCTCTTCTACTTTGGCATGGCGATCGCGCTTACCCAATTGGTTCAGTTTTTCGATCCTTCGGTGAAATTCATCGATCTCCCGCCATTCTGGGCAGGGTCCATCGCCATCGGCCTCATCGTTGGCGCCTATATGACGGAGACGTTCCGCGGCGCCTTTCTCGGTGTCGACCGCGGCCAGGTCGAGGCGGCGCGGGCGCTCAGCTTGAAGCGCCACCAGATCTTCCGCTATGTGCGACTTCCGCAGATGTGGCGGCTTGCCCTGCCGAATTTCGGCAACCACATGCTGTCCATCATGAAGGATACGGCGCTTGTTTCCATCATCGGCCTTGAGGAAATCCTCTTCGTCGCCAAGATGGCCAATTCCCTCCTGCACCGTCCCTTCCTGCTCTACGTGACCGTCGCGCTGATCTATCTGGCGATAACGACAGTGATCACCTTCGCCGTCGGTTGGCTTGAAGCGCGTGCGAACCGTCATCTCAGAGGTGCCCGATGAGTTTCGACCTGTCGCTGATCGCCTCCAGCCTGCCGAAAATTCTGCAGGGCCTCGGGCTGACCCTCAATCTCCTGGTCGTCTCGACCCTGTTTGGCCTGGTCCTTGCCGTCGGCATTCTCCTGATGCGGCTCTCCCGCCGGTCCTGGCTGGTCTGGCCGGCCAAGGCCTATATCTACTTCTTCCGCGGCACGCCGTTGCTGGTCCAGCTCTTCATCATCTATCACGGTCTGCCACAGTTCGGCTTCATCCGGCAGAGCGTGCTCTGGCCGATCCTGCGCGACCCCTATTGGTGCTCGGTGATTGCGCTGTCGCTCAACACGGCGGCCTATGTCTCGGAAATCCTGCGAGGCGGGGTGCTCGGTGTCGACAAGGGGTTCGTCGAGGCGGGCAAGGCGCTCGGCCTTACCAAATTCCAGAGGACGACCCGCATCACCGCCCCGCTCGCCGTCCGGCTGGCACTTCCCGCCTATAGCAACGAGATCGTCTCGATGCTGAAATCGACCGCGCTCGCCTCCACCGTCACGCTGATGGAAATGACAGGCGTCGCCCGCACCATAGTCGCCGACACCTTCGCCCCCTACGAGATCTTCATCGCCGCGACGATCATCTACCTGGTGCTGGTCTGGATCATCCAGACGGCCTTCACGCTGATCGAAACCTACGCGAACCGCCATGTGAGAAAGACCTGATGGCCGATATCATTGTCCTCGAGAAGATGAACAAGTTCTACGGCACCTATCAAGCGCTGAAGGACATCAATCTGACGATTGCCAAGGGGGAGAAGGTCGTGGTCTGCGGTCCTTCGGGCTCGGGAAAATCGACCATGATCCGCTGCATCAACCGGCTTGAAGAGCATGACGGCGGCCGCATCATCGTCGGCGGCGAGGAACTGACCAACGACGAGAAGAAGATCGACCTCGTCCGCCGCGAAGTCGGCATGGTGTTCCAGAGCTTCAACCTCTTTCCCCACATGACCGTGCTGGAGAACCTGACGCTCGCGCCGCGGCTGGTGCGGAAGATGGCGAATGCGGAGGCTGAGGAAATTGCCATGAAGTACCTCAACCGCGTGCGCATTCCCGACCAGGCGCACAAATATCCCTCCCAGCTTTCCGGCGGCCAGCAGCAGCGCGTCGCCATCGCGCGGGCGCTGTGCATGAACCCGGAGGTCATGCTGTTCGACGAGCCGACCTCCGCGCTCGACCCGGAAATGATCTCCGAAGTGCTCGACGTCATGACAGACCTTGCCCGCGAGGGCATGACGATGGTCTGCGTGACGCATGAGATGGGTTTCGCCCGCTCGGTCGCCGACCGCATCGTCTTCATGGACCAAGGCGAGATCGTTGAGGTCTCCACCCCACCTGAATTCTTTGCATCCCCGAAATCCGAGCGGGCTCGCACCTTCCTCGGACAGATTCTTGCCCATTGAGAGCTGACATGACCGATATTGCCGAAACCTTCCTCGCCTTCTCCGAAAAGCTCGCCGACAGCTCGCGCGCCCTTCTTCTGGCCGCCGCCGAGGAAGCGCCGCGCGTCGACCTGAAACAGGATGCCAGTTTTGTCACCGCCACCGACCGTGCCGTCGAGACGCGGCTTCGCGAACAGATTCGCGCAGCCTTCCCCGATCACGGCATCATGGGCGAGGAGTATGGCAGCGAGCAGCTCGATGCCGAATTCGTCTGGGTGCTCGATCCGATTGACGGAACCGCCGCCTGGGTCGCCGGCATCCCCGTCTATGGCACGCTGATTTCCCTTGCGCGCGGCGGCAAGCCGTTGCTGGGCGTGATCGACCTTCCCGCAACCGCCGAGCGCCTGACCGGCATTTCCGGCCGTGGCGCGTGGCACAACGGAAAGCCGATCCGCTGCCGCACGGGCACGGCGCTTTCCGATGCCTACATGACCTCCTCGAATCCCCGCTTCGTTCCCGCGGCGGACCGCGCACCCTTTGCACGTCTCGACGATGCGGTGCAGTTCACCCAATATGGCGGCAGCTGCTACAGCTATGCCTGCCTTGCCCGCGGCCGCACCGACCTTGCCGTCGATGCCGGTTTCGACGCCTACGACCTCTTCGCCCCGACCGCGATCATCGAAGGTGCAGGCGGCATCGTGACCGACTGGCAAGGCAAGCCGCTCGATCTTGCCTGGCAGGGCCGTGTGATCGCGGCTGGCGACCGGGCGCTGCACGCCGCTGCACTCGAACTCCTTGGTTCCCGAACATCTGTCTGAGGACTTCTGAAGGCTCCACTGTTTTCTGTCCGCGCCGTGGTCACCGAGGCCCTGTTGGGTCTCGGTATCAACCGCGTCTGTGTCGGTGTGGGCCTGATCTGAACGCTGGCGATCCGGTCATGTCAGGATCAGGCGCTCCATGAGGGCCTTCAGGTCCCTGGCGATGGCGAAGCTGTTGTCCTGATGTTGCCGGTTGCAGAACAGTTCGCAGCTCCACCAGCCCGCATATCCGGTCGATTTCACGGCATCCACCCAGCTCTGCAGGTCAAGAACGCCCTGTCCGGTGGGGACGTCGCGCAGCACCGGTTCGTTCGGGATGCCGCCGGCATAGGGCAGGGAATCACACAGATGCACGCCGTAGATCAGCTCCTTGTCCAGGCGCGCGATCCGCTCCGGCGTGTCGCCGGATGTGTAGGCGTGCCAGAAGTCGATGACGATCCGCACATTGTCGCGCTTGCAGCGGTCGAGAATGCGCATTTGTGCGTCGATCGTGTTGAGCGGTGTCCAGGACAGCGCCTCGAGGTAAACCAGCAATCCATGCGACGCGGCGATGTCTGCAACGGCCTGAAGATTGGCGGCCGTCAGCTCGCTCTGGTCGTCCGTCGGCAGATCGACAAGGCCTCGGTAAAGCTCGGGATAGCGTGTCGAAGCACCGGCCTCGAAGACCCGGATGTCCAGCGGACCCGTAATGGCTTCGATGCCTTTCGCGCCGGCGGCGGAAGCGAGTACGCAGAGGTCTTCGGCCTCGCGCAGCATCTGTTGGCGGGCATCACCCTGCCGTTCGAGGTCGATCAGGAAGCCGATACCGGGCAGGAAAAGATGACGAAGACGCGCCTCCAGGTCCTGTGTCGTGAAGCCGGCATCGAGAAATGCCTTGATCTTGTTGCCGGAGGTTTCGAGGCCGTCGAAGCCAAGGCTTGTTGCGATCTCGATGTCGATCGCCAGCGTGTTCGGCTTGGAAGCCATCGAATGGAAGATGAGCTGGTTCTGGGTGCGGGGCATGGCTTTGGATCTCTCGTGTTCGATGGTGCGTCACTGACAGCCGGCGGCGACAGGGCGTTTTTTTTGAGCTGCCCAGACCGCTTCTGCGGTGCGCAGGGCGATGACGTTGTCGTCGCCGAGCGACATCCATGTCGCGGGGTTCTGCGGCAGGGCGAGGAAGGCCTCTATCGTCGGGACGTGCTGGTCTCGGTCGCGCACCGGGATGAGTTCGTTGCGGCCGTTCAGCCGACGCACCAGTGTGCCGGAGCCTTTTCCGCTGAGTGTCCCGTGTGCGATAAGCGTTCCGCGATCGCCGGCGAGCATGACGGTGCTCTCGAATTCCGCGGTGGTGAAGCTTTCATAACATTGGAAGATCGCACCACCGGACATCCCGATCGCATAGGACGACTGGCCGGCCTCGGTGCCTGGCGGCGTGGCCGAGAGGGCTGCGACCGTCGCCGGCTCCTGGCCGGTCAGGAATCGCGCCAGGTCGATGCTGTCGACGGACAATTCGAGAAGCGCATCGCTTCGATCGGCACGCTCGTCGAGATGGCGGTTCGGCGGGGGCTGGTAGGGCGCGCCGCGGGCGATGACCAGCGACTGCAGCGTGCCGATCTCGCCGTCCTGCAGCAACCGGCGCATGGTCTGATGGGGCGCCAGCGTGCGAAAGGGCTGATTGAGCGCGAGAATGATGCCAGCCGTCTTGCATGCTTCGACGAGGTTGGCGGCCAGACGGCTCGTGCCGGCAATCGGGCCGTCGCAAAGAACGTGTTTGCGTTCCGCCGCAGCCGCCAGGATGTAGTGCTTGCGGCGGTCGCGAACCGCGCTGACATAGGCAAACCCGACACACGGATCCTGCAAGGACCGCCGGGCGTCGACCGCGACGCCGGGGATTTGCATGTCCTGCGAAAAGTCCGTTGCATAGTGCCTGTTCCGGCTGACGACCCACAGGGGCTGATGTCCGGCCGAGCGGATCGCCGCGACCATGTGCTCTGTTGCGATAGTGCCGGTACCCATGACCGACCATCCAAGTTCTCGCCTGGAATGCACGTCGCGTCCTCCTCTTTGTCATCCGGAGATTGACCCGTCGTCGCGCGCTCTACAACTTCGCAGGCGATTGAAGTCATTAGCGATATGAAGTAAGTTGAGCGTCACAATGCGTCACATATCGGGGACTGGAATGGATCAACTGGGACGAGACGGCGCTGCGCTGGCGGCAAACCTGAAAACGCTTTGCGAGCAGCACGGCTCGGTCGCGGCCGTCTGCCGCAAGATCAACGTCAACAGGCAGCAGTTCAACAAGTACCTGTCCGGCACCCATATCCCGTCGGCCACCAATCTGCGGATCATCGCGAACTATTTCGGCCTCAGCGTGCCGATGCTGTTTACGGACCCGGACGAGTTCCGCACGCTGGTGGAGGGCAATTTCTTCCATGCCATGGCGACCGCGCGCCAGTTGCCGGAGTTTTCGCGTTTCGTCTCGGAGATGATCGTCGAGAACAATGCCGACCACAACGATATCGTGGGGATCTACGACCGCTACCAGTTCTCCTCGATCTACAAAGGGTTTGTGTTGCGGTCCGCGCTCTGCATCTATCGCAACAAGGAGTTTCTGCAGCACTATTACGTCGAGCGGTTCCCGAGCTTCGACGACCCGAAGAAGACGGAGTATGTCTTCAAATATTACGGGTTCTGCTTCCCTCTGGCCGATCGCCTCTTCACAGCGGATTTCGAGGGCATCCAGTCGAACGAACTGACGTTCGGCGTCTATGCGCAGGTCAAGCGGAACTCCAAGAAGTTCATGTTCGGCATTTCCAGCGGCATCGCCGCGACGGTCTTTCGCCAGCCCTATTCCACGAAGGTCGCGCTGCACTACCGAGGTCCAGGCCTGCTGCGCCGCGAGCATCTCAAGGACCTGACGGTTCTCGACCGCAACGACCCCGCGATCCCGCGCGAGGCGCTGCAATATCTCGGCGACGGATCGGATATGATCCAGATGAGCTGATGAAAGCGCCGGCATCGGCCGGCGCTTTCATCAGGGGTGAAGCTCGACGGCGAGCCAGACGCTGTCCGTGTCCGCATAGTAGCGGTGCCACGGATAGGTCCACTGGTTTTCACCCGTCACCCGGCAGAACGGATCGTGCGAATAGCCGATCGGCATCACGACATCCTCATAGAGGGTCGCCTCGTCACGCTGCTTGAACTTCTGCATGCGGCCCAGCCCGTGGATCTGCGTGTGCGTTTCCAGGAAGGGGTGCTCGTTGTGAATGAAGCAGTCGGTATCGCCGGGTGACCACCAAAGATTGAGCTTCATCGTGAAGGTTTGCGGTGCTTCGGCGCTAGCGCGCTCGTTGGTGAAAACGTGCGGGTCGACGGTGACCGTTCCGATTTCGTCCTGCGGCGATATGTAGAGCGGAGTGTCGCGCGGGAAGCTGCGGATCCTGTTACCCAGCCAGTCCCAGCCGCGGAACATGCAGCCGCCGAGATTGGTCGGCTTGATGACCTTGATGATCGCAACACGCTCCGCCGAACGGATGCGGCCACCCTTCAGCCAGGTGGACTTCCAAGCCGGCACGATCGCGGGATGCTCATCGCCCGTTATCATCGGGGACGGGCTGATATTGACCACGACGGCATCGGCCACATCGTAGTCGGAAACGTTCTCAACCAGCTGAGCGGAAATGAAGTCGTCCGCGAAGGCGAGGTCTCTGGTAAGGTTCTGCACGGTGGTGCCCCTGAATTCTGCAAGTGTCCCGATAGAGCAAGCCACAGGGTGCGTCCGGGAGAAAGTGCGCGGCGCATTTTATTTATTCGCACCTTGGCGCGATGTCTGCTTCATAGTGCGAATGGGCATGTGTTTCAGTCGGGATTTCGGCCGCAAGCTTCGGCGGACAATCGTTCCTGTTTCACCTTCTGAAATCGGCCGAGCGAGCCAGGGCACGGCCTAGCCTTCAGCAGGTTCTGACGCGGAAGCACGCGTGTTCTGCGTCAGGTCGCGTCAGCGTTTCGATTGATGCGAACTTGCGGCTTGCCCCGCCCCGTCGAACAATAAGCCCATCGCTGGAAGAGCTCCAATCGTTTGGTCTCCGGCACAGAACGATAACGAGATTAAAGAGGGTCGATCCATGAAACTGACAGGTGGCCAAGTCGTCGCGAAGGCGCTCAAGGAATACGGCGTCGAGTATGTTGCCGGTGTGCCGGGTCACGGCATCTGGTCGTTGTTCGACGCGTTCCTGCAGGAGGGATCCGAGATCCCGTTCATCCAGGTGATGCATGAACAGAGCGCCGTCCACATGGCCGACGGCTACTACCGCGCCTCAGGTAAGCCGATGGCATGCTCGACCTCTGTCGGCCCGGGTGCCGCCAACACGATCATCGGTCTGGCGACCGCCTATTGCGACTCCACCTCGCTGTTTTATGTCTCCGGTTCGCCGCAGACCTACATGCATGGCCACGGCACCATGCAGGAGCTGGAACGCCAGCAGGATAACGCCTTCCCGCGCATCACCGAGCAGGTGACCAAGCGCGCCTGGCAAGCAAATTCGGTGCAGGTCCTCCCAAGCATTATGCACCGTGCCTTCAGCGAAATGCTGACGGGCCGTCCCGGCCCGGTTCATGTCGAAGTGCCGATGAACGTGCAGGTCGAGGCAGCCGACGTTACCATCCATCCGCTCCAGAAGCGTCTGCCGGTCGGAATTGCCTATCCGGACCCGAAGGCCATCGAAGCGGCGGTGAAAGTGCTGTTGAATGCCGAGCGTCCGGTTATCGTCGCCGGCGGCGGTGCGATCACGGCAAATGCCTCGGCCGAACTGACCCGTCTCGCCGAAAAGCTGGGTGCTGCCGTCTCCATCACCTGGAACGGCAAGGGCGCCATCTCCGAGGATCACGCACTGTTCATCGGCGCGGTCGGTCAGACGGGTACGACCTGTGGCAACACGATCACCGCATCCGCCGACGTCGTCGTTTCCGTCGGCTGCCGCTTCACCGACTGGTCGGCGTCGTCCTATGCCAAGGGCGTCTCCTTCTCGATCCCGTCGGCAAAGCTCATCCACATCGATCTCGACCCGCGTGAGATCGGCAAGAACTACGAGACGGAAGTCGGCATCGTCGCCGATGCGAAAGTGACGTTGGAGGCGATCCTCTCGCTGATCTCCGACGCGGATTCGCAGAAGATGCTGTCGCGCCGTGAAACTTTTGTCGCCGATGTGCAGAAGGCGAAGGCCGATTGGCGCGCCCTGGTCGAACCGCGCGAAAACAGCCAGGAAACGCCGTTCACCTCGCAGCGCCCGCTGATGGCGCTGCGCAAGGTTCTCGATCGCAACGGCATCGTCGTCGTCGGTTCCGGCAACACGCAAGGGGCCGTCAAGCAGAGCTTCCCGATCTACGAGCCGCGTACCCACCTTACCTCCGGCTCCTATTCGCCGATGGGCTGGGCGGTGCCGGCAGCGCTTGGCGCCAAGCTCGCCTGCCCGGATCGCCAGGTCGTCGCCATCGTCGGCGACGGGGACTTCATGATGTCGCTGCCTGAAATGGGCACGGCCGTCATGAACGGTATCAACGTCGTGTTCCTCGTGCTCAACAACCAGGGCTACATGTCGATCCGCGGCGGCCAGCGCAAGTTCATGGGCCGCCACATTGCCTCCGAGTTCAACCATCACGCCGGAAATGGCGCGCCTTACTCGGCCGATATTACAGCCTCTGCCCGTGCTTTCGGCCTCCAGGCGTGGAAGGTCGAGAAGAACGAGGACCTTGAAAGCAGCCTGAAAGCGGCGCTGGAATGCGGCGGCCCGGCCCTCGTCGAAGTGATCGTCTCGCGCGATGCCGCCGGTCCGTTCGCCACCGGCTGGTGGGACTTCCCGTCGCCGGCCTACTACGAGAAAGAGCAGGCCGCGTACGAAGACATGCGCGCCCGCGAACAGCACCTCTAAACATCCCGAGCAGGGGAGGCGCAAGCTTCCCTTGCTCTCCCAAGACCCTTGATAGCGCGGCGCCGACGGCGGCCGTGAACGAAGAGACTTTGTCATGATCCGGCACATCAAAACAGCCAAGGCTTCCATCGAACAGGGCGGTATCGACAGCGCAGTCACCAAGGCGGTCGAGGGCCTTCTTGCACAGGTCCGGGACGGTGGCGACAAGGCGGTTCGCGCGCTTTCAGTGCAGTTCGACAAGTTTGACCGCGACTCCTACCGGCTGACGAAGCAGGAGATCGAGGGATGCATCAACGCGCTGACGGTCCGGGAGCGAGAAGACCTTGATTTCGCGCAGGACCAGATCCGCCGGTTTGCCGAAGCGCAGAAGGCCGCGCTAAAGGATATCGAGATCGAGACGCTGCCGGGTGTCGTGCTCGGTCACAAGAACGTACCCATCCAGAATGTCGGCTGCTACGTGCCGGGCGGCAAATACCCGCTGCTGGCATCCGCCCACATGACAGTGCTGACGGCGCGCGTTGCCGGCTGCGAGCGGGTGATCACCTGCGCGCCGCCCTTCCAGGGCAAGATTGCCGACAAGATCGTGGCGGCGCAGGCGCTTGCAGGCGCTGATGAAATCTATTGCCTTGGTGGCGTCCAGGCGATCGCCGCAATGGCCTACGGGACTGAAACGATCGCGCCGGTCGACATGCTGGCCGGCCCCGGCAACGCCTATGTCGCGGAAGCCAAGCGGCTTCTCTTCGGCCGCGTCGGCATCGACCTCTTCGCCGGCCCGACAGAAACGCTGATCATCGCTGACGACAGTGTCGATGGAGAACTGGTGGCGACCGATCTGCTCGGCCAGGCCGAACACGGTATCAACTCGCCGGCGGTTCTCATCACCAATTCGGGGAAGCTGGCGCGCGATACGCTTTCCGAGATCGAGCGCCTGCTCGACATCCTCCCCACGGCGGCCGTCGCCGGCAAGGCCTGGGAAGATTTCGGCGAGATCATCCTCTGCGACACGATCGAGGAGATGCTGGCGGAAGGCGACCGCGTGGCCTCGGAACATGTCCAGGTCATGACCCGTGACCCGGACTACTTCCTCGACAACATGAAGAACTATGGTGCGCTGTTTCTCGGCGCCCGCACGAACGTCGCCTTCGGCGACAAGGTAATCGGCACCAACCACACGCTGCCGACCAACAAGGCCGCCCGCTACACCGGCGGCCTCTGGGTCGGAAAATTCCTGAAGACCTGCACCTATCAGAAAATCCTGACCGACGAGGCGTCCGCAATGATCGGCGCCTACGGCTCGCGGCTCTGCCTGATGGAAGGTTTTGCGGGACATGCCGAGCAGGCCAACATCCGCGTTCGCCGCTATGGCGGCCGGAACGTCGGCTACGCGATGCCCGCTGACCCTGTTTAACAACCGCGCACAAAAGCCCGCCAAGGGCTGCGCTCAAAAACCCAACCAGAGAGGACCAACTCATGTCGAAATTTATAGCTGCCGTTCTTGCGGCGACCATGCTCGTGCCCGTTGCGGCCCGTGCCGAAGGCGAGATCGAGGTTCTGCACCACTGGGTCTCGCAAAGCGAGGTCGACGCACTCAACGTCATTCGCAAGGAACTCGAGGCCAAGGGCTTCACATGGAAGGATTCCGCCGTCGGCGGCATGAGCGGCGCGAACGCGCAGCAGGCGCTGCGCTCGCGTCTTACAGCGGGCAACCCGCCCGGCGCCATGCAGTTTCTCGGCTGGGAAGGCGTGCAATGGGCGGAGCAGGGCGTCGTTCGCGACCTGAACGACCTCGCCAAGGCCGGCGGCTGGCGTGAAGCGCTTGCGCCTCAACTCCTGCCGTTCGTGACGTCGGGCGACGCCTTTATCGCGGCCCCGATCAACATGCACCGTCAGAACTGGGTCTGGGCGAACAAGAAGATCTTCGACGATGCCGGTATCGCCGTTCCCAAGTCGTGGGCGGAGCTGATCACGGCCGGCCAGAAGCTTCAGGAGAAGGGCATCGTTCCCATCGCGATGGGCGATGAGCCGTGGCAGATCGGGATCATCTTCGATGCCCTCCTGTCGGACGTCAACGGCCCGGAATTCTATCAGAAGACGGCGATCGACCTCGATCCCGAAGCGCTCGGCAGCCCGGAGATGGTCAAGGTGTTCGACACGTTGCGCGAAGTGCGCGGCCTCGTCGACAACAACTTCGTCGGCCGCGACTGGGCGGTTGCGACCGGCATGGTCATCAACGGCGAAGCCGCCATGCAGTTCATGGGCGACTGGGCGAAGGGTGAGTTCCTCGCAAAGGGGCTGAAGCCCAACCAGGATTTCTACTGCTTTGCGACGCCCGGCCAGGTCACGTCCTTCCAGTACCTGATCGACAGCTTCGGCACGTTCATCGTCAAGGATGAGAACGTGCAGAATGCGCAGACAGCGCTTGTCGAAACCATCATGGATCCGAAGGTCCAGAAGGGCTTCAACCTGATCAAGGGCTCGATCCCGGCCCGTAGCGACGTCTCGGTCGACGATTTCGACGATTGCGCAAAGCTCGGCTACCAGGAGCGTGCCACCGCAATCGAAAAGGGCAGCATGCAGGGCGCCATGACGCACGGTTTTGCCGCCAAACCGGAATTCGCTTCCGTCTTCAGCGACGTTGCCGCGCAGTTCTTCGTCGGCACCATGAGCTCGGAAGATGCCGTCAAGATGCTGGTCTCCGGTATCGACAACGCTCGATAAACCGAACAGCCAATCGGAGGAGCCGCACCACGTGGCTCCTCCCCATTACCGCCATCGGAGCTGACCCATGAGCGCCTCTACGCGCATGTCATCGCGATTGGCAGCCTGGCTTCCGCGCCTCGTCGTCGCTCCCAGCCTGCTCGTCGTCATCGTCACCGTCTACCTGTTCATCCTCTGGACGGGACTGATTTCCGTCACCTCGTCGAAATTCGTGCCGACCTACGATTTCGTCGGCCTTGAGCAATATGTCCGCCTCTGGGCCACGCCCCGCTGGCACACGGCTGTCGCCAACCTGTTCATCTTTTCCGTGCTCTTCCTTGCGCTGTCGACGGGCCTGGGTCTCCTCATGGCGATCCTTCTCGATCAGAACATCCGCGCAGAAGGGGCCTTGCGGGCGATCTACCTCTACCCGATGGCGCTGTCGTTCATCGTCACGGGAACCGCCTGGAAGTGGATCATGAATCCCGGCCTCGGCATCCAGCGGGTCGTGAACGATCTCGGCTGGACGGATTTTCGGTTCGATTGGATCACCAATCCGGACATGGCGATCTACACGGTCGTCGTGGCCGGTGTCTGGCAATCCTCGGGCTTTGCCATGGCGATTTTCCTCGCCGGCCTTCGCGGCATCGACAATTCCGTCATCAAGGCGGCACAGATCGAGGGCGCCACGCTGCCGCGGATCTACCGACAGATCATCATTCCCATGCTGCGTCCGGCCATGCTGAGCGTGATCGTCCTGCTCAGCTACATCGCCATCAAGAGCTTCGACCTGGTCCTGGCGCTGACGAACGGCGGCCCCGGCACCGCAACCGAACTGCCATCGACCTTCATGTTCTCCGCCACCTTCCGGCGGAACCAGATGGGCGTCGGTGCCGCAAGTGCCGTGATGATGCTCATGACCGTCGCGGCGATCATCATTCCCTACCTCTATTCCGAGCTTCGGGAGAAAAACGATGGCTGAAGCACTCTCCCAATCCGGCAAGATGCGGCTTGGCCGTATCGCCATCTATGCCTGCCTTGTCATCGTCGCATTGCTCTATCTGATGCCGCTCTGGGTGATGGTCACGACATCGCTGAAGCCGCTCGACGAGATCTATGGTGGTTCCTTCATCGGCCTGCCCAAGGTGGTGACGCTCGATGCGTGGCGGGCAGCGTGGTCGCAGGCCTGCATCGGCACCGAATGCACGGGGCTGAAGCCTTACTTCCTCAATTCGTTGCTGATGGTGATCCCGGCCGTGGCCCTTTCGACGGGCATCGGCGCCATCAATGGTTACATCCTGACGAAATGGAAGTTTCCCGGCGCCAACTTCGTTTTCGGCCTCATGCTGTTCGGCTGCTTCCTGCCCTACCAGGCGATCCTCATCCCCATGGCACGCACGCTCGGGCTATTGGGTCTCGCCGGGTCCATTCCCGGGCTTGTCGCCGTCCACGTCTCCTATGGTATCTGCTTCACGACGCTGTTCTTCCGTAACTACTTCGTATCGTTGCCGGATGAACTGACGAAGGCGGCGATGGTCGATGGTGCCGGCTTCTTCCGCATCTTCTGGAGCGTCATTCTGCCGACCTCGATCCCGATCATCGTCGTGTCCTGCATCTGGCAGTTCACGCAGATCTGGAACGACTTCCTGTTCGGCGTGTCCTTCACCTCCGGTTCGAGCACTCCCATCACCGTCGCGCTCAACAACATCGTCAACGTGACCACCGGTCGCAAGCAATACAACGTCGACATGGCCGCCGCCATGATCGCCGCCATCCCAACTTTGGTCGTCTACATCGTCGCAGGCCGATATTTCGTCCGCGGCTTGACGGCCGGCGCCGTGAAAGGCTGAGGCTATGTCCACTCTTGAAATCGATCGCGTCCGCAAGGCTTACGGCCATCTCGAGGTTCTGAAGGAGGTTTCGATCTCCATCGGCACCGGCGACTTCCTCGTGCTGCTCGGCCCTTCCGGCTGTGGCAAGTCCACGCTTCTCAACATGATCGCTGGCCTGGAAACGATCACGGGCGGCGAGATCCGTATTGCCGGGAAGGCCGTCAACGATCTCTCACCGAAGGACCGCGACATCGCCATGGTGTTCCAGTCCTACGCGCTGTACCCCACGATGACCGTGCGCCAGAACATCGAATTCGGCATGAAGATCCGCAAGGTCGCCCAGGCCGATCGCGCCAAGGCCGTGAAAACCGCGTCGGACCTGTTGCAGATCACGCATCTGCTCGATCGCAAGCCGTCGCAACTGTCCGGCGGCCAGCGCCAGCGCGTTGCCATGGGCCGCGCGATCGTCCGCGAGCCGAAATTGTTCCTGTTCGACGAGCCGCTCTCGAACCTCGATGCCAAGCTGCGCGTGGACATGCGCACGGAGATCAAGCGCCTCCATGCCCGCCTCGGCACGACGATCGTCTATGTAACGCATGACCAGATCGAGGCCATGACGCTCGCCACGCGCGTGGCGGTCATGAAGGACGGCGTCGTGCAGCAGCTCGACGAGCCCCAGGCCGTCTATGACCGGCCAGCCAACGTCTACGTCGCGCGCTTTGTCGGTTCTCCCGCCATGAACATCGTGCCAGCCGTTCTCGAGGCACAGGGGTCGACGGTGACTGCCGTCGTCGAAATCGCCAACAGGCCAGCAGCCCGCATCGCGGGCATCGCCCTCTCACCGGAGGCCGTGCGACGCTACGCCGGCAAGAAAGTACTTGTCGGAATACGACCCGAGAATTTCTCGATCGCGAGCGGCGATATCCCTCCGTCGCTGACCATCGACTTCGACGTCGTCGAGCCGACGGGGCCTGACACCTTGGCCGTCTTCCAGCTCGGCGGCGTGGAGGTGACCGCCCGTCTTCCGCCCAAGCAGGCGCATGCAGGCCAGGAAGCCGCCTTGTCCGTCGATACGTCGAAGACCGTGCTGTTCGACATCGATACCGAAACGCGCATCGACTGAAAGACATCATGACCCAGACCGCAGACATCGTCATCATCGGCTCCGGCATTGGCGGAGCGTCCCTGGCGCACAGCCTGGCGCCCTCCGGCTTGCGGGTCGTCATCCTCGAGCGTGGCGATTACCTGAAGGACAGTCCGGAGGCGCGCGATGACCGTGCGATCTTCCAGAAGGGTTTTTATCGGTCTTCGGAGGAGTGGCTGGGCACGGACGGAGAGGGGTTTCTCCCCGGCAACTACTACTATGTCGGCGGCAATTCGAAGTTCTTCGGTGCCGTCATGTATCGCTACCGCAGCGAGGATTTCGCGCCACGGCCGCACATGGATGGAGCATCCCCGGGCTGGCCGATGTCCTATGAGGAGTTGTCACCCTGGTATGATGCAGCCGAGAGCATTTTTCGGGTGCGCGGTTCGGTTTCCGGCGATCCGACGGAGCCGGCGCATGCCAAACCCTACGTCTATCCATCGGTGCCTGACGAACCGTCGATCGCCGCCGTTCGTCGCCGGCTGGAAAAGGCCGGAATCCACCCGGCTGCCCTGCCGCTATCGATCGATATCGACGCGTGGCTGAAGCGGGCACCGACGGGCTGGGATGCGTTTCCGAACACCGGCACCGGCAAGATCGATGCGGAGGTCGGTCCGCTTGCCAGTGCGCTCACCCATCCGAATGTCAGCCTCGTGACCGGCGCCTCCGTGACCCGCCTCGAAACCGACGTGATGGGCCGCCGGGTCGTGTCCGTCGTCTATGTGAAAGATGGCGTGGAGCAGCGTATCTCGGCCGATCGCTTCGCGGTGGCGGCCGGCGCGGTACAGAGTGCAGCACTGCTCCTGCGCTCCGCCAGCAAGGCGCATCCGACCGGCCTCGCCAACGGCTCGGATCAGCTAGGACGCAATTTCATGAACCACAACACGACGGCGATGCTGACGATCGATCCCTTCGCCGCCAACACGTCGGTCTACCAGAAGACCATCGCCTTCAACGATTTCTACAACGCGGACAACGAATACGGCGCCCCCCTCGGCAATGTCCAGCTTCTCGGCCACATCACGGGCAACATCCTCAAGGCCAACCTACCGTTTCCGGCGCCGACTTGGGTCGCCAGGCTCATCGCCCGCTACGCTTATGGCTGGTTCCTGACGAGCGAAGACCTTCCCAATCCCGAAAGCCGGGTGATGGTGCGCGACAACCGCATCGTCATGCACTGGATCCGCTCGAACATGCGCGCGCACGAGGCGCTGATCGCCAAGACGCGCGCCGTCATGCGCAAGGCCGGTTTTCCGATCGTGCTGACGCATACCTTCGGCCGCAAGACGACGTCACACCAATGCGGCACGGCCCGCATGGGCCGCGACCCGAAAACCTCGGTCGTCGATCTCGATTGCCGCAGCCACGATGTCGAGAACCTCTACATCACGGATGCGTCCGTGCTGCCGACTTCTGCTGCCGTCAACCCGGCTCTGACCATTGCTGCCCTCGCGATCAAGGCCGGCAGCGCCATTTCAAGGGGGCAATGATGGGACTTCGAGACATGGGATCGGCGCGCTATGGCATCTCCCCTCGGCATCCGGATGAGATAACCACATTCGACTATATCGTGGTCGGTGGCGGCTCGACGGGCTGCGTCATTGCTGCCCGGCTTTCGGAAGATCCTGCCGTCAACGTGCTCCTGCTGGAGGAGGGACCGCGCGACCGCAGCCCCTACATCCACATTCCCGGCGCCTACTACAAGACCGCGCAGGGCGACCTCCTGAAGCGCATTCCCTGGGAACCGATGCCCGAGCAGGAGCGCACGGAAACACCGACCATGGTGCAGGCGCGGGTTCTCGGCGGCGGCAGTTCGGTCAACGCGATGATCTACATTCGCGGCGTGCCGTCCGACTATGAGCAATGGGTCGGTATGGGTGCCGAAGGCTGGGGCTATGCCGACGTCCTGCCCTTCTTCAAGCGCGCCGAGGATAATAACCGCTTCTGCAACGAAGCCCATGGCGTCGGCGGCCCGCTTGGCGTTTCCGACATCGACTATATTCATCCCTTGACCCGCGCATGGCTACAAGCCTGCCAGCAGGCCGGGCTGCCCTACAACCCGGATTTCAATTCCGGCGATCCGGAAGGCTGCGGTCTCTACCAGATAACGGCCCGCAACGGGCGCCGGAGCTCCGCCGCGGTGGCCTATCTCAATCCGGCCCGCAAACGGCGCAACCTGCGTGTGGAAACCGGGGCCATGGTCACGCGGGTGCTTATAGAGAACGGGCGCGCCGTCGGTGTCGAGTGCGTGAAGGGCAAGCGCATCGTTGTGTACCGGGCCGACCAGGAGGTCGTCCTTTCCACGGGCGCGATTGCCACGCCGAAGCTCCTGATGCTGTCGGGCATTGGGCCGGCGGACCAGATCCGTCGGCAGGGCATCGACGTCAATGCCGATTTGCCGGGTGTTGGCCAGAACCTGCAGGATCACATCGAGATTTCGCTGGTCTACCAGCTCAATGGCCCGCACAGCTACGACAAGTACAAGAAGCTGCATTGGAAGGCGCTTGCCGGCCTGAACTATGCGTTGTTCCGCAACGGTCCTGCGTCCTCCAATCTCATTGAAGGTGGTGCCTTCTGGTGGGGCAACAGGGGCGAGGCGAGCCCGGATATCCAGTATTTCATGGTTGTCGGCGCCGGCATCGAGGAGGGCGTCGATGCGGTTCCCGGCGGCAATGGCTGCACGGTCAATCTCGGCCAGATCCGGCCGCGTTCCAGGGGAGAGGTCACACTCCTGAGCGCCGACCCGGCGGCACATCCGCGTGTAGCGCCGCGCTATTTCTCCGATCCTTACGATCTCGACGCGATGACCGAAGGGGCGATGGCCGCCATCGACATCATGGCGCAACCGGCGATCGCGAAATTCGTGACGGCACGGCACGCACCATCGCCGCCCCTCAAGACGCGCGAGGATATCAGGGCCTTCTGCGTCAAGGACGCACATGCTGCCCTTCATCCTGCCGGCACATGCCGGATGGGTGGCGATGACATGGCGGTTGTCGATCCGAAACTGCGCGTTCATGGCATCGAGCGGCTTCGCGTTGCCGATGCGTCGGTCATGCCGACGCTGATTTCCGGCAACCCGAATTCCGTCTGCATCATGATCGGCGAGCGGGCCGCGGAGTTCATGCGTTCCTAGCGTGGCGAGGCTGCCGCATAAATTCGCGCACTCGTGATGCTTTTTATTGCGTATATATGCCTGTTCGTGCATTGTAAGAATCAATTCACGCACAAAAAGGCAAAAAGAATGAAACCGAATGTTGTGGTCTTCGATATCGGCGGCGTCCTGATCGACTGGAATCCCGCCTATCTCTATCGCAAGCTGCTGCCGGACGAGGCGGCCGTGTCGGCCTTCCTGAGCGAGGTCTGCACGTCGGCGTGGAACGAGCAGTTCGATGCGGGCGTGCCGTTTGCCGAAGGTATCGCAGAACTTGCGGAGCGCCACCCAGAGCGGGCGGCCCTCATTGAAGCCTACTGGCTGCGCTGGCATGAAATGCTGGGGGGCGAGGTGTCCGGGACGGCTGACATTCTCTGGCGCCTGAAAGACGCGGGCGTTCCGGTGCACGCCATTTCGAACTGGTCGGCCGAGACCTTCCCGAGTGCAAAGGACATCTATCCATTCCTGGGCGCGTTCGACGTCCTCGTCGTTTCCGGCACGGAGAAGCTTGTGAAGCCGGGTGTCGCGATCTTTGAACGCTTTCTGGAGCGGGCGGGTGTGCGCGCCGAAGAGTGCATCTTCATCGACGACAATGCCGCAAATATTGCCGCTGCCGCAGCACTCGGCTTCCACACCGAGCATTTTCGCACGGCCGAGGCGCTGGAAGCGCGGCTGACCGAGCTTGGACTTCTCGCGCAGGCAGAAAAGGCGCGGGCATGAGCGCGGACAAGGCAGAACTGTCGGCGCTTTCTCCGGAAGAGCGACAGGCCGTCATCCTCGACAAGGTGAATGCGGCAGGGCGGGTCCTTGCCACCGGGCTCGCGCAGGAATTCGGCGTGTCGGAAGATTCGATCCGCCGCGATCTGCGCGATCTCTCGGATGCCGGTCTGGTGCAGCGCTTTCATGGCGGCGCGGCGCGGCTCGTGACACCTGCGCTCGATTTCCATCGCCGTGAGACGCTGCATGCGGGAGAGAAAGAGCGGATCGGCCGCGCTGCGGCGGCGATGATCCCGGACGGCGCGACGCTGCTTGTGGATTCCAGCACGACGGTCGTGCAGTTCGTACGCAGCCTGTCGCCGGCACTCTCGTTGCGCATCATCACGACCGCAGTCGACGTTGCCGCTGCCGCGCTCGACCATCCGTTTGCCGAGGTGATCATGCTGGGCGGTCGCCTGGGCAGGCTGACGCGCAGCGCGGCCGGCGCAGGCGCAATCGATGCAATCCGGGCATTGCGGGTTGACTATTGTGTCCTCGGCACCTGTGGCGTCGACCATGATCTGACGCTCCGCGCCGACGATTTCGAGGATGCCCACCTGAAGGCCACAATGATCCGCGCTGCAAACAAGACCCTGCTTCTGGCGACGGCCGACAAGCTTGGTCAGGCCGCAACCTACGAAGTGGCCCCGATCACCGCCGTATCAGCGCTTTTCACCAGCAGCACGGATGCTGCCATCCTCAAATCCATCCGCGAAACCGGTGTCGATGTCGAAATCGTCTGACAACGCCCGCCCTCTCATCGCACGGAGACAATGATGACTTTTTCACTGGATCAGGACGCCAGGGCGATCCTTTTACCCGCCTTCGACACGTTCGACTTCATGGATGTCATGGAACCCTTTCTCGAAAAGGGCGGTTGTTCCGTTCTGGTCGGGGAAAGCCGGGCAGAATATGTCGCGCGGGCCATGTCGGCGGAAAGGCTTGCCGGCGAGACGGCGGATGTCTTTCGCGGTCACATCGCGCGTCTGAAAGCCGTCCGCCCTCAGTTGATCGTTGCCGTGGATCAGGAACTGGGCGGCATCCAGAGGCTTCAGGGGTTGGTTCCATCGCTTCCCTCGCTTGATGAGGCCCATGCTCTTTCCGATGAGGCTCTTGCAGAGCGATGCCGGGTGACGGCCGTGGCTGCGCGCGAACTCGGCGTGTCGATGTTCCTCGCCCCGATCGCAGACGTGATTGACGGCCAGAACCCCTGGCTGCGCGGACGGACAATGGGGACCTATCCGGAAGCCGTTGCAAGGCTGGTGTCGGCCTTCGTAAAGGGTGTCCAGAGCGCCGGGGTCACCGCGGTGACCAAGCATTTTCCCGGTTTCAACGATCTGGAACATGACCCGGCACTGGTGGATGTTTCCCTGCACACGCCGCTGGATCGACTTCTGCACAATGCGCTGCCATTCAAGGCCGCGATTGCTGCCGGAACCAGGGCGGTCATGACAGGACCGGCGCCCGTTGCCGCGATCGACAGAGAGAATGCCGCCAGCACGTCGCCTGCGGTCATGACGATGTTGCGCGATGCTTTCGGGTTCAAGGGCCTGATCGTCAGCGACGACCTCGACGCTCCGGCCACCATGCGCGGTCGTTCGCTTCTTGAAACCGCCATCGCCGCGGTGAGTGCGGGTGCGGATCTGCTGCTCGTGGGAGGAGGGCTGCACCTTGAGGATCTGTGCGACGGCATTGCCGCGGCGGCGCGATCCGGGCGAATATCTCCGGACCGCCTGGCGGAGGCTGCAACGCGCGTAAGGCGCAATGCTGTCGATCTCTAAGAGAGCGACGAAAAAATCAGGCACAGGAAACCTTCTTGAAATGGCGTCCAATCCCATCACGATAAGCGGGCTTTGCAGATCGAGCCGGCTGCATTGCAATCTGTTCTTCCTTGCCGCCGGCATCGGCATTGGCGCTTGGGCGTCCAGCCTTCCGCTTCTTGCTGCTGGCATGGGGCTGAACAAGGGGCAGCTCGGAACGGTGCTTCTCTGCTTTGCCTTCGGCGCCATCGTCCTGATGATCAATGTCGGCCGCTATATCGACCGGGTGATCAGCAACCAGGTGCTGAGCCTGTGCGGTAGCGTGGTCTTCGGCGCTGCCTTTCTGGTCATCCCCTTCATCGAAAATCCGATTGTTCTCGGCGGCTGCGTGTTTGTCGCCGGCGCGGCATTCGGGACGCTCGATGTGGCGATGAACACCGAAGCTTCGCAAATCGAGCTGGAGACCGGACGGCACCTGATGTCGTCGTTTCATGCGGTCTTCAGCATCGGCAATCTCGCCGGCGCATTCCTCGTGGGCCAACTGATCGGCCACGGCGGCGGCCTGCAGGCTTGCCTCGGGGCGACCGGTCTCCTCGTCGTGGCCCTTGCGCTATCAACCCGCACGATCGCGACGAATGCCGCGCATCGATCATCGAGCCAGCACCCCGAAGGCATGCCAGCCGCCAATACGTCGCTTGACGCTTCGCAACGCGCCCTCATCCTCGTGCTCGGAACCATTGCGTTCCTGGCTTTGCTTGCAGAAGGCGGCATGATGGATTGGACGGCGATTTACATGATCGACATTCTCGGCGCATCCGAAAGCCATGGCGCCTATGCGTTTGCAATCTTTGCCGGTGCCATGGCGTGCGGGCGTCTTGTCGGGGATGCCGTGACGCGGCGCGTCGGGCACATGCCGCTGATAAGAATCGGCAGTGTCCTCTGCGCCGTGTCGGTCGCCATTCTTCTGTTCGCAAACAGTGCGGTATTGTCCCTGGCCGCTCTTGCTCTTTGTGGTCTCGGCGTCGCGAACATGGTGCCGGCGGTGTTTGCGAGTGCCGGCAATGTCGGCGGAGCGGTCGCCGGCAGGGCGATTTCCATCGTGACCACCATGGGCTACAGCGGCCTGTTGCTCGGCCCGGCCCTGCTCGGCTTCCTCGCGCAGGCAACGAGCCTTGTCGTCAGCTTCGTTCTGATCATGCTGGCGTTCCTGCTCATCGCAGCCGTTACCTTCCAGCTGGGGCACCGTCTGAAACAGCGTCAGGCGGGCCTTTGAGTCGCGGCCCGGCGGGTTCGGATCCCTAAACCAGGCCGAGATCCGAATAGCTGTCGTGCAAGGCCCAATCGGCCGGGCTGAAACGGTCCTTGGCAAAATTGTGCTGGTGCCAGTAGGGGTAGAGGTAGGCGGGGCGGCTGACCCTGTTGAGGGTATCCAGCTCCTCGTCGCTAAGCTTCAGGTCGACGGCGGCGATATTGTCGCGAAACTGGGCTTCGCTGAGGCCGCCGACGACCAGGCTTGCCACGGCGGGGCGTGATAGCGTCCAGGCCAGCGACACCTGCGCGACGGAGACGCCGCGGGCCTTTGCAATGACGTCCAGAGCATCGACGATCGTCCAGAGGCGCTCTTCGTCACGGATCGGTGGCTCGCTCCAGCCGGCAGCCTGACGCGAACCGGCCGGTGACCTGTCGCGGCCGAAGGCGCCGGACAGGAGGCCGGCCGCCAGCGGGCTCCAGACCATCGCGCCGAGGCCCTGGTCGACGGAGAGCGGCAGGAGTTCGTATTCGGCCTCGCGGGCTTCCAGGGTGTAGTGGATCTGCTGGGTGACGAAGCGAGGCAGGTTTTTCGCCTCGGCGACGCCGAGCGCCTTCATGATGTGCCAGCCGGAATAGTTCGAGCAGCCGATATAGCGGATCTTTCCCTGCTGCTGCAGCGTGTCGAGGGCAGACAATGTTTCCTCGACCGGCGTCACGCCATCCCATTCGTGCATGAAGTAAATGTCGATGTGATCCCGGCGCAGGCGCTTCAGGCTGCGCTCGCATTCGCGGATCAGGTGATAACGCGACAGACCCTCGTCGTTCGGGCCGTCGCCGATGCGCATGCGCGCTTTTGAGGAGATGAGCACCTCGTTGCGCTTGTCGCCGAGCGCCTCGCCGAGGATTTCCTCCGACCGGCCGAGCGAATACATGTTGGCGGTGTCGAAGAGATTGATACCACCATCGATGCAGCAATCGACGAGGCGGCGGGCTTCCTCGACGCCCTGATTTGCGACGCGTGCGAAGGCGCCGACGCCGCCGAAGGAGAAGGTGCCCATCGCGATGGCCGAAACCTTGAGCCCCGAACGGCCGAGTGTCCTGTATTCCATGTGCAAGCTCCTACGGGAAAGTATGGTCGAGTTGGCGATCGTCAGACGACTCGGGGGTGATGCCCGGCACGGCGCCAGGGGCTACTCCGCTGGTTGCCGTACAGTCGTCGGCAGCCGGCTCCGGGCCGGCTGCCACAGGCCACGTTCATGGCTTGCCCGCAGGACGAGGTCGGCACCGACGAGAATCTTGACCGGTGGCTGCGGCTCGGCGGCAGCGATCAGGTCGTTGAGGACGGTGACGGCGAGACTGCCGATCTTGCGCTTCGACACGTCGATCGTCGTCAGGCCCGGCTCCATCGTCGCGCTCTGCGGCAGGTTGTCGAAGCCGATGATCGAGACGTCGTCGGGTATGGCAACGCCATGCTCGCGAAGCGCGCGGATAAAGCCGTAGGCGATGATGTCGTTCGTGCAGAAATAGCACTCGGCAAGGTCGAGGCCCGTCGACAGCAGGGCGCGCGTGTCGAGATAGGCGCCGTCATGGGTCGATTCCACCGAAAGGATGTCGGCTTCGTTCACCAATAGGCCGAGCCGCGCCATATTCTTGAAGAAGGCTTCGCGGCGCAGGCGAAAGTTCGTCGTATCGACATGGGACGCGACGAAGCCGATGCGCTGGAAACCCTGCTGCTGGAAGCGGGACACGACTTTGTAAACAGCGTCCTCGTTGTTCATGTCGACGAAGTTGGCATCGAGGACATCGTAGAACGTGTCGATGAAGACGGTCGGCAGGCCGAGGCCCTGGATCAGCCGGATATCGGCTTCCGTCAACTCCGTGCCGAGCGCGATGACGCCGGAAATGGGCGCACCCGCAAGCGATTCCGCAACCGAGCTGATCGGTTGCCCCTCGAAGCTCACGACTTCGAGCGTGTAGTTGCGCCGCGTCGCCTCCGCGGACATGCCGTCGATGTAATCGGAGATGAAGACGCTGTGGTCGCGATTGACCGTATGACCGTGCTTGGCGATCTTCAGGAAGCGCAGCGTTTCGCCAGGCTCTGCGCTGCTTCTCGCCGCGCGCGGCACATAGTTCAGGTTTGCCACTGCCTCCAGCACGCGCGCCCGTGTCACACCGGAAATTTCCCCCTTGCCGTTCAGCACGAGCGAAACGGTTGCCGGCGATACGCCCGCGGCCACCGCGATGTCCCTGATGGTCAGTTTTCCCGGTTTCTTCATGCGGAACTGAAGGCCCTTTTATGCTGCAGCTGCGAGAAAGTTTACTAAACGATTTAGGTCGTCTTTGCGAGACCTAGGGCAATTTCAGGGTGTTCGCAACCGATATGCTGCACGAACAGGGCTTGTCAGCGCAAAATTCCTTTGCTAGCGTTTTAGTGAAGTCAAGGTTTGTTTAGTAAACAAACGGGAGGGGAACATGCGAAATACCGGCGGACAGCTGGCGATGCTGGCTGTCATAAACGGCCTTCTGCTCGTTGCGGGAGCCATGATCTCCGGCGGCTCCTTCCTGTCGATTTTCAATCTTCAGTCCATGGCAAGCCAGGTGCCGGAAATCGGTCTTCTGGCCATCGGTGTCATGCTGGCAATGTGCGCCGGCAATGGCGGCATCGATCTGTCCGGCATCGCCCTTGCCAATCTTTCCGGCGTGCTTTCCGCCGTCATCGTGTCGTCTTTCCTGTCGGTGAACGACAGCGGAACGGCCTTCAGCCTCGCCTTCATCGCAGGCGCCATCCTCACCGGCCTTGCGGGTGGGGTGATCAACGGCCTTCTGATCTCGCGGCTGAACATCACGCCCATTCTCTGCACGCTCGGCACGCAAATGGCCTTCATGGGACTTGCCGTCGTGGTGTCGGGCGGCAAGGCCGTGATGGTCGGCAGCCCTGCGTTGCTCTCCAGCATCGGCAACGACATGCTGTTCCAGATTCCGATCAGTTTCCTGCTCTTCGTGGTCGTTGCAGGCGTGGTCGCAGCGCTGCTGAAGTTCACGCCCTACGGCCTTTGGCTGATGCTGATGGGCACCAATCCCAAGGCCGCAGTCTATGCAGGCTTCCCAAAGAATGGCGTGCTGGTCGCGACCTATGCGATCTCCGGCATGCTGTCGGGTCTTGTCGGCATCATCATCGCGGCGCGCAACGTCAACGTGAAGTACGATTACGGCAGCACCTACCTGCTCATCGCGATCCTCATCGCCGTGATGGCCGGCGTGAAGCCGGAGGGTGGCTATGGCCGTGTCATCTGCGTCGTGCTCAGCGCGATCGCGTTGCAGCTCATGTCGAGCCTGCTCAATTTCGGCGGCCTCTCCAATTTCGTGCGCGATTTCGCCTGGGGCCTGCTGCTGCTCACCTTCCTGGCCGTCGGCCGGTACGACATCTCGGGCTTCCTGTCGCCAGGTCGCCGCTCCCAAATCCCTTCGGTGCCTGTCCCTCAAGCGCCGAAGTGAAACAATGAGGGAAAATTAGTGGAGGAAAACATGAAATCGTTTTCGAAGAAGATGCTCGTGGGAACGACGGTTGCCGCCGTTGCGCTCGTTGGTTCCATCGGCACGCTGGTCGCGCAGGAAAAGCCGGTCATCGCCACCGTCGTCAAGATCAGCGGCATTCCGTGGTTCGACCGCATGAACACCGGCGTCGTCGCCTACCAGGAAGCCAACCCGGATGTCGTCGCCAGCCAGAGCGGCCCGGCAACGGCGGACTCCGCCCAGCAGCTCCAGATCGTCAACGACCTCGTTGCCAAGGGCGTCAACGCGCTGGCCGTGGTGCCGATGGATCCGGCCGTTCTCGAAGGTACCTTCCAGCGCGCCATGGAGCGTGGCATCGTCGTCGTCACCCATGAAGCTGACAACCAGACGAACACGCACGCCGACGTCGAGGCCTTCGACAATGCCGATTACGGCGCAGCGCTGAACGAGCGCCTGGCCGAGTGCATGAACAAGGAAGGCAAGTGGACGACCTTCGTTGGTTCGCTCGGCAGCCGCACACACATGCAGTGGGTCGGTTCTGGCGAGGAGAATGCCAAGAAGTATGCCGGCATGGAACTCGTCGATCCGAACAACGAATCCTTCGACGACGCCAACGGCACCTATGAAAAGGCGAAGGAAATCCTGCGCAAGCATCCCGACCTGAAGGGCTTCCAGACTTCGGCCGGCAATGACGTGCTCGGCGTCGGCCGTGCCATCGACGAAGCCGGCCTCAGCGGCAAGGTTTGCCTTGTCGGCACCGGTCTTCCGAACCCGTCCGCCGATCTTCTCGAATCCGGCGCCATCACGGCGATCGGCTTCTGGGACCCGCAGAAGGCCGGCATGGCGATGAACGCCGTCGCCAAGCTGCTGCTGGAGAAGAAGGAAGTGACCGACGGCATGGACCTCGGCGTCGAGGGCTACAACAAGGTCTCGGTCAAGCAGGGTCCCGGCAAGGGCCTGCTCATCCTCGGCAATGGCATGGTTCTCGCCGACAAGGCGACCTACAAGGAACACATGTTCTAGTCCGATATCCGTCAAGCCGGCCGGGGGCTTTGCCCTCCGGCCGGAACCGTCCGGCGCGGTAGCGTGCCGGTCAGCATGAGGACAATTTCCGTGGCGGCACAGACAAATCCCGCGCAGCATTCGGCGGCGCTCCTTGAACTCAGGAACATCCAGAAATGGTTCGGCGGCGTCCATGCCCTGCGCGGCATCGACTTGACGCTCCAGCCGGGTGAGGCCTATCATCTGCTTGGCGAGAACGGCTGCGGCAAGAGCACCGTCATCAAGATCATGTCGGGCGCGCATGCGCCGACGTCCGGAGAAATCGTCCTTGGCGGCGAAACCTTCGCGTCGCTGACGCCGATCCAGTCGCTGGCCGCCGGCATAGAGACCGTCTACCAGGATCTCTCGCTGCTGCCCAATCTGACGGTCGCCGAAAACGTCGCGCTGAATGAACAGCTAGTCAGCGCCAATGGCCGGCTGGCGCGCCTTTTCGATCGCAAGAGGCTGAAGGAGACGGCGGAAAAGGCTCTTGCCGCCGTAGGACTTCCGACCGACCGCGCCTTTCTCAACACGATCGTGTCCGACCTGCCGCTTGCTTCCCGCCAGCTCGTCGCCATCGCGCGGGCGATTGCGACCCGCGCCAAGCTCGTCATCATGGATGAGCCGACCACGTCGCTAACGCGCCGCGAGGTCGACAATCTCATCCACGTCGTCGAGCGGCTGCGCTCCGAAAACGTCGCCGTGCTCTTCGTCACGCACAAGCTGGACGAATGCTACCGCATCGGCGGGCATGCCGTGGTCTTCCGCGACGGCCAGTGCGTTGCCCAGGGACCGATCGAGACATACAGCAAGAAAGAGCTTGCCGAGCTGATGACCGGCCGGTCCATCGATGCGCAGCGTTATCGCACCGGAAAGCCGTCTGACACCGACCGCCTCAAGGTCGATCGTCTCGTCGCCGATGGCGTGCGGGAGATCAGCTTTTCCGTGAAGAAGGGCGAGATCCTCGGCATTACAGGCCTCGCCGATTCTGGCCGAAATGAGCTTGCCATGGCCTTGACCGGCGTCGTTCCGGCAACCGGCGGCGTGCTGACACTCGATGGCAAGGCCGTCTCCGTGCGCTCGCCTGCCGAAGCGATCCAGCAGGGCATCGGCTATGTGCCGGAGGATCGGCTCGCCGAGGGCCTCTTCCTCGACAAATCGATTTTCGAAAACGAGATCGCGCTCATCGTCGCGCGCCTTAGCAATTCGTTCGGCGTCGTCGACCGGGAGGAGGGGCGCAAGATTGCCATCCGCCTTTCGGAAGAGATGCGGTTGAACACCAGGGATATCGACCTTCCCGTTGGCGCGCTTTCCGGCGGCAACCAGCAACGCGTGCTGATCGGCCGCTGGCTGAGCATCGCACCAAAACTGCTCGTGCTGCACGGCCCGACCGTGGGTGTCGACGTTGGATCCAAGGATACCATCTACCGCGTCATCCAGACGCTTGCCGAAGCAGGCATGGGCCTCGTCATCGTCAGCGACGACCTGCCCGAACTCCTGCAGAACGCAGACCGCATCCTCGTCATGAACAGCGGCCGGGTGGTCGCCGAAATGGATGCGGAGCAGGCGACCGAAGACCAGCTTTACAAGGCGATGCTGACCACCATGACGGAGACTGTGCAATGAGCGCTTCACGGACCGAAGACCTTCCCGGGGCCGCCGCGCAGTCTCGTTCCTTCAGCCTCGGTGAACTCGTGCGCCGTCGCCCGGAAACCATCACCTTCACGCTTCTGGTCGCGATCTGCGTGATCGTCACGATCGTGAATCCGGCTTTCCTGCAGCCGTCGACCCTCATCGACATCGGCCGCGCGAGCGTGGTCATGGGGCTTTTCGCGCTCGGCGTCTTCATCATCCTGGCAGCGGGCGGCATCGACGTATCGTTCACGGCGATCGCGGCCTTCACCATGTATTCCATGACCGTGCTGGTGCAAACCTACCTGCCCAACCTGCCGATCGCCGTCGTCATCCTCATGGCGATGTTTGGGGGTGCTGCGCTCGGCATCATTAACGGCCTGCTCGTCCATCACCTGAAGGTGCCGTCACTGATCGTCACGATCGGCACGCAGTATCTCTTCCGCGGCTTCCTGCTCTCGTTCATCGGCACGGTCTGGATCATGTCGCTGCCGCCGCAGATGGGCGCCTTCGGCCGCATGCCGCTGTTCCAGATCGAAGCTGCCAATGGCGCACTCATCACGCTGCCGTTCTATTTCCTCGTCCTGCCCATTGCGGCGGGCGTGACCTGGTGGATCCTCAATCGCACCCTCATGGGGCGCGCCATCTTCGCCGTCGGCGGCAATGCCGATATCGCAAGCCGCCTCGGCTACAGCCTGCGCACCGTGCATGTCTTCCTGTTCGGCTATGCGGGTGCGCTCGCGGGCCTCGCCGGTATCATTCATGTCTGCGCCAATCGCCAGGCCAATCCCTTCGATCTGGTCGGCACGGAAATCAACGTGATCGCCGCCGTCGTGCTCGGTGGCGCGCGCATCACCGGCGGCACGGGCACGGTTCTCGGCACGGTTCTCGGCGTGCTCCTGATCGTCGTCATCAACAGCGTGCTCGTCATGGTCGGCATTCCCAGCACGTGGCAGCGGCTTGTCGTCGGCAGCTTCATCCTGTTGGCAGCCGCCTTCTTCGTCACAGGCCAGCGCAAGAAATAACCATCCCTTCCCGGAGAAAACCCATGAAGAAGTTCCTGAACGATCCCGTCAGTTTCGTCGACGAAATGCTGGAAGGCATCTACAAGGCGCATCCGGCCGTCACCTACACGGCCGGTGACCTGCGCTGCCTCGTCACGGCAAAGACAAAGCCCGGCAAGGTCGGCATCGCCACCGGCGGCGGTTCCGGCCACCTGCCGACGTTCCTCGGCTTTGTCGGCGATGGCATGCTTGACGGTGCCGCCGTCGGCGGCGTCTTCCAGTCGCCCAGCGCCGAACAGATGTACCAGGTGACCAAGCACATCGATCAGGGTGCGGGCGTCCTTTACATCTACGGCAATTACACCGGCGACATCATCAATTTCGACATGGCGGCGGAACTGGCCGATCTCGACGGCATCGCGGTGAAGCAGGTCGTCGGCAATGACGACGTTGCCTCCTCGGTGGTCGGCGAAGAACACAAGCGCCGCGGCGTCGCCGGCATCTTCTTCATCTACAAGGCTGCCGGCGCGGCGGCGGCCGAAGGCCTCTCCCTCGACGAGGTCACACGCCTTGCCGACAAGGCGCGGCTGCGCACCCGCACCATAGGCGTCGCTCTTTCGAGCTGTGTCGTGCCGGAAATCGGCCATGCCACCTTCTCGATTGGCGAGGACGAGATGGAAATCGGCATGGGTATCCACGGCGAGCCCGGCATCAGCCGCAAGAAGCTGGCGCCTGCAGATGCGGTCGTCGACGAGATGATGGACCGCATCTTTGCGGAAACGGACTACAAGCAGGGCGACACCGTTGCCGTGCTGATGAACGGGCTCGGCGGCACGCCGCTGGAAGAGCTCTACATCCTCTTCCGCCGCGTCTCGCAGCTTCTCGAAATGCGTGGTGTTACGGCCAAGCATGTGTGGATCGGCGAGTTTGCCACCTCGATGGAAATGGCCGGCGCCTCGATTTCGATCCTGCACCTCGACGAGGAGCTTGACCGTCTCGTCGCCGCCCCGGCCAACACGCCATTCTTCCAGCACGTAGTCGGGTGACGGCATGACCATGCAGACATTGAACGCAGCCGGCCTGATCGATCTCTTCAAGAGCTGGAAGGAACTTTTTGCCGAACAGCGCGAGTTCCTCATCGCGCTCGACGGCAAGGTGGGCGACAGCGACCTCGGCATCACCATGAGCAAGGCCTTCGCCGCCGCCGCCGAGGCGCTCGACGCGGAAGGCGAGGAGGCCGGCATCGCCAAGCTCCTGCGCACCGCAGGCGCGACGATGGCGCGCACGGCACCCTCCACCATGGGCACGTTGACGGCGACCGGTTTCCTGCGCGCCAGCAAGGCCGTCGAGGGTAAGGACGCCCTTGGGACGGCGGAGATCGCTGCTTTCTGGCGCGCCTTCCGCGATGGCGTGGCCGAGCGCGGCAAGGCCAAGGTCGGCGACAAGACGCTGCTCGATGTGCTCGACCCCATTGCCGTGACGCTGGAGGCACAGGCGGCAAGCGGAGTGCCCCTCTCCGATGCGCTGGCGGCAACGGCGCAGGCCGCCGAGCAGGCGCTGGAAGCCACGAAGTCCCTGGTTGCGCAACACGGCAAGGCGGCTGCATTCCAGCAAAAGACGGTTGGCCTGCAGGATGCCGGGGCAACCGTCGGCTACTTCCTCATCCGTCGTATGGCGGAATTCCAGGCCGGCCGATAAATCGCCAAAAGTGGACGGGGCTTCAAGTCAAACCGAAGCCCTGTCCGGCGGATTCAGCACACTCATCGGCGCCGGTGTCGGAATTCACTCGGTGAACTTTGGTACTTCTTGCGGAATGCTGTCGCCAGATGCGCTGAATCGGAAAAGCCCGTTTCATGGGCGATCGCGGTGACGGGCAGCACGCTGTTGTCGAGCAGGAAGCGCACGTAGCGCAGCCTCGTCTCCAGAATGAAATGTTTCGGCGTCATGCCGATATGCGCCTGGAACAGGCGTATGAACTGGCGGGGCGACAGGCCGATCGTACCGGCGATGCGCTCGGGCGATACGTCCCGGCCCTTGCGGCTCTCGATCAGCACGATGGCTCTTTGCACGCGGGCATCCCCGACATGCCGGAACGCGGAGGCGCGTTCGTGGTCGAAGGCGCTCATCGTCTTCTGATCGGTCAGCGAAAGCTGGTAGACGGCCTTCGCCGCGCGGTCCGGACCGCAGTGCTTGCGGATGAGTTCGGTCATCAGAGAAAGCACCGATACGCCCCCCGGCACGGTGATGCGGCCGTCTTCGGCGAGAAAATCGTCCCGGGTTGAAAAAGGCTGCCGTGGAAACGCCACCCGGAAATCCTCCGCATGGAAGGGGTGGATTGCGGCCTTGCGCCCCACAAGCAATCCCTCCTGGGCAAGGACGAAGGAGCCGGTGCAGGCGCCGATGATGGGAACACCGGCGGAAGCGGCGACGCGGAGATAGTCGCGGTGCGAAGCCGGGGCCGCCTGGAGATGTGGAAGCAGGCCGCCGATCACGACGATATAGTCGAAGTCGGTGGGGTTGATGTAGGGCGCGTCGGCGTGGATGCGGATGCCGCAACTCGCTACCGTCGCGTCGCCGGGTTTACCCATGATCGACCAGCGGCAATGGAGCGGGCGGGAATTGTCCGCGAAATCCGCCGCGTGGCGGAGCGGTTCGACGACACCGGTCAGCGACATCATCGGAAAGGTCGGCCACAGAAGGATGCCGACCGAAATGTCCGGTTTCCGATCGCGCGCCGCCAGCAGCCTCTCCGTCCAGAGGCTATCCAGCCAGCTGATGTAGTCGGCCTCGGTCTCCGTGCGTGAAGCATCGTTCTGTGCAGCCATTTTGCGCCCCTTCCGTGGCTACTATGAATGGCCCGTGTCATTTTTCAAAGAAAAAGTCCGTTTTTTAAAATCCAGCAAGTTCCATCAGTGGCAACATCCTTTGCGTTGAATGCAACACCGGTCCGCGAACGTGGCCGGTCAGGGGAACCAATAACTTCAAGGATCGAACAGATGACACTTTCTCTTTCGAGAAGGCTGGTGGTGTGCGCGCTGCTGGCAAGCGGGAGCTTTTCGCTATTTTCCTCCACGGCGCAGGCCTTCGACCTCGCCGAGCAGGGTAAATTGACGGTCGCCTTCACCGGCGACATGCCCGGCTCCGGCTGGCAGGACGGCAAGCTGATCGGCTATGACGGCGAGATTATGCAGAAGGTGGCCGAAAAGCTCGGCCTCCAGGTCCAGCCGGCGCTGATGGAATGGTCTGGTACCATCGCATCGGTCGAGGCGGGCCGCGTCGACGTGATGCTGGGCACGATGGGGTGGACGGAAAAGCGCACGCAGATCATGAGCCTTTCCGAACCGATCCATTACTTCAAGAACGGCATCATGCAGTCCTCCGGGACGAACTGGGACAAGCTGTCGGATCTCGAAGGCAAGAAGGTCGGCACGATCACCGGCTTTTCCTTCGTGCCGGAGCTGAAGAAGATTTCGGGCCTGGAACTCTCGCTCTACGACACGTCCGACGCCGCGGTGCGCGACCTGATCGCCGGCCGCATCGATGCCGTCATCGGTGATCCGCCGGTCGTGTCCTATGCGATCAAGCAGAACCCGGACTGGAACATGCATTTCCTCGCCTTCACCGATACGAGCTCCGACTTCCCCCTGCTGACGGGTCTCGGGCAGGTGGTCTACGGCTTCAACAAGAAGAACGACGACCTGCGCCAGAAGGTGGACGGCATCATCGCCGAGATGTGGAAGACCTGTGAGATGAAGGCGATCGGCGAGCGCTACGGCCTGTCCGCCGATGTCTGGTACACGCCGGCCGGCGAGAACTTCCGCGCCGGCGTCGACCGCGCGGCGGATTACAAGCTGCCATCCTGCGCCGCCGGCGGCTGATGTGCGATCCGGGCGGCTGCCACAGCGCGGTCGCCGCCCGACGCTCTCTCAATCATAAAGGGGAATGCCATGAACCCGCTGCTGAGCGTGACGGGCCTGACGAAGAGCTATGGTCCGGTCGAGGTGCTGAAGGGCATCGACTTCGACGTGGCTGCGGGCGAAAAGATCGCCCTGATCGGCCCCTCCGGGTCGGGCAAGTCGACCTGCCTGCGTTGCCTGAACTTTCTGGAAAAACCAAGTGCCGGCGAAATCCATCTCGACGGCGAACGGATCGGCGTTCGCCTCGACCGGCCGATGACCGACCGGCAACTTGCGCCGCAGCGGGCCGAAATGGGCATGGTCTTCCAACTCTTCAATCTCTGGCCGCATCTCTCCGTCACGGAGAACGTCGCGATCGCCGCGCGCAAGGTGCGGGGACTGTCGGCACGGGAGGCGCGGGAGCTGGCGCTCGACATGCTGGCGAAGGTGCACATGACCCATCGCGCCGACGCGTCGCCGTTGGAGCTTTCGGGTGGCCAGCAGCAACGCGTCGCCATCGCCCGCGCACTTGCCCAGAAACCCAAGCTGATGCTGTTCGACGAGCCGACTTCGGCGCTCGATCCCGAACTGGTGCATGAAGTGCTGAAGGTGATGGAGGAACTCGCCGCCGAAGGGCGCACCATGCTGATCGTCACGCACGAGATCGCGTTTGCTCGCGACATCGCCGACCGTGTGCTGTTCCTGGATGGCGGCAGGATCGTCGAACAGGGGCCGGCGCGCGAGCTGATCCTGTCGCCACGGGAGCCGAGAACGCAAGCCTTCCTCCGCCAGATCCGGCATTGAGGGGCATGCCATGACCGAACCATCGACCTTCATCCTGATTTTGGAAGGGCTTCTCACCGGGGCTGGCGTCACCGTCGTCGTCACGCTGGTGTCCTTGTTCTTGAGCGTATCCCTCGGCTTCGGCCTCGCCCTTGTGCGGCAGTTCGGAAAGCGCCGCGCGCTGCACGCCCTGATCGATGTCTACTGCGAGATCATGCGCAACATCCCAGCGCTGACCCATCTGTTCATCCTCTATTTCGGGCTGGCCAGCATCGGGTTTCGGCTTTCATCCATAGCCGCCGCGATCCTCGGCCTGGGGCTGATCGGCGGCGCCGTCACCTGCGATCTGTTCCGGGCGGGCTTTGCGGCCCTGCCGAAAGGCCAGGCCGAGGCAGCACTCGCCGTCGGCTTCACGCCCACCCAGACGATCCTCGATATCCTGACCCCGCAGGCCATGCGCCTCGCGCTGCCATCGCTTGGAAACTATGCCGTGCAGCTTCTGAAAGACACATCCATCGTTTCCGCCATCGCTGCACCGGAGATCATGTTCTACGCACGCTCCCTGGTGACCTCGTCTTTCCAGACCACGCTGATCTACACCATGGTTGCCGTGCTTTACCTCGCGCTCGCCCTGCCTTTGATGCAGGCGATCCGTGTTCTCGAAACCCGGTACGGAAGGCTGAAGGCATGACCCGATTCATCCAGCCCTATATCGACCATGCCGGCGAATGGCTGCCGCTTCTTCTGCAAGCGATGGGCAAGACGGCGTTGCTTTCGGTCTCGGCCTTTGCCTTGTCGCTGGTGTTCGGGCTTCTCTTGGCGCTCTGCCGCACCACACGGTGGCGGGCGCTCGAGCGGGGCGTGGCGTTCTACGTTACGGCCGTGCGTGGTGTGCCGCTTCTGGCCATTCTCTTCCTGCTCTATTTCGGACTGCCGGGGATCGGCATCACGTTCGACGCCTTCACAGCGGCCATCCTCGGATTGGCGCTCGCCTTCGCCGCGCAGGTAGCGGAACTGTTCCGCGCTGGCCTGATGGCGATCCCCGCCGGCCAGCGTGAAGCGGCGCTCGCCGTCGGTTTCACGCCCTACCAGAGCTTTACGCTGATCGTATTGCCGCAAGTGGTGCGCATCAGCATCGCCCCGCTCATCGTCACCTTCGTTTCGCTGCTGAAGGACTCTTCCCTCGCATCGCTGATTACGGTGGACGAACTGGTGCTGACAGGCCGCGCCATGGCGACGGAATACTTCCTGCCGTTGCAGATCTATGTCGCGGTGGGCGTCTGCTACTTCCTGATCGCCTGGCCCTTTTCGCTTCTTTCCAAGCGCCTCGCGCCGTCCGCGGCCCGCTAACTTCTATTGAAAGACAAGACAATGACGACTCCTTCCCATGAAGGCCGCCCGACCCGGCGCGCCGTCATCCTCATGACGCCGGATATAGAGGATCCGGCCGGCATTCCGACCGAGAGGACCTATGCGGTGAGGGCCAACTATGCAGAAGCGATCAGCGAGGCGGGTGGTGTGCCGCTGATCCTTCCCTATGAAACACATGCGCTCGCGGCAGCACTTGATCTCGCCGATGGCGTGCTGATCACGGGCACGACACCCGGTGCCGAAGGGGTGGCCGAAAGGCGGTCGTTCGAATTGAAGCTCGTCGAGCACGCGGTCAATGCCGGAAAGCCGCTTCTCGGCATCTGCCACGGCATGCAGCTCATCGGCGAATGGCTGGGCGGCACGTTTGCAAGGAGCCTGCCGGCTGAAACCGTCGACCACATGCCGAGCGCGATGGCGGATCGCATTGCCCACGAAATATCGGTGGAGCCGGGGAGCGCGCTTGCCGACGTACTTGGCGGCCGCACGGCCAAGGTTAACAGCCTGCATCGGCATGCCCTGACCGGTGTCGGCCGGTTCCGCGTCACTGCCCGTGCCCGGGACGGGGTCATCGAGGCCTTCGAAGGGGAAACGCCGGGCTTTTGCCTCGGCATTCAATGGCATCCCGAATACCGCCTGACGGATTTCGACCGTGCGATCTTCCGCACGTTCGTGGCGCGTAGCGCGGCGCGCGGAACGGAGGATGGTCTTCCGAAAAAACCCTGTCCAGTGCGGGCGCGTCTTGCCGCACTCGGCTTCGCCCTGCCCGAAGCGTCCGCGCCGCCTGGCGCTTTTGTCGGCGCGATCAGGGTAGGCGATACCGTGACTGTATCCGGCCAGGTACCCTTGAAGGACAAGACCGTTCTCCGAACGGGCCATCTGGGAAACGGCGTATCGCTCGAAGACGGGCGCGAATGTGCCCGCTGGGCTCTTCTCAATGCGCTGGCGCACCTGGAGCGGGTCGCCGGGAATCTCGACCGGGTGAAGGGATTTGTGCGGCTTGCCGGCTATGTGGCCACAGCGCCCGACTTTACGCAGCACGGGGCGGTGGTCGATGGCGCGTCGGAATTGCTGCGGGAGATTTTCCCGACGTGCTGGCCGCATGCCCGCCTCGCTGTAGGCGTCGGGTCGCTGCCGCGCGGCGTGCCGGTGGAGATCGAGTTGACGGCGCTGCTTGGTGATGCGGAGGGCTGACGCGATGCACATCGCCGTTATCGGGGCCGGCGTGGTCGGCGTTTCATCGGCCTATCTGCTGGCGCGGGCCGGGCACCGCGTCACGTTGATCGATGCGGAGGCGGCGCCGGGCAGGGGGGCAAGTGCGGCCAATGCGGGTCAGTTGTCCTGGGCCTATGGCGATGCCATGGCCTCACCCGCCTTGCTACGGCATTTGCCGGCTATTCTGGCTCAGCGCGATCCGGCGTTTCGCGTCCGTCTGCGGCTCGATGCGGATTTCTTGCTCTGGGGTCTCCGGTTTCTCAGCCATGCGCCGTCGCGGCGCTGGTGGAAGAACACCAGCGACATTCTTCGGCTTGCCGATGAATCTCGACGGGAATTGGCGGCGCTTCTGGGGGAGGCGGATCTGACTTTCGACTACCGTGTCGCCGGCAAGCTGCATCTCTATCCGGATTTACCGAGCCTTGTCGCGGCCCGGCCCACCGTTGAGCGCAAGCGGCAGATGGGCCTTGACCAGCGCATACTGTCCAGGGCCGAGGCTGAGGCTGTGGAGCCGGCCCTGAAAACCTATCAGGGCGAGATCGCAGGCGCCGTCTACACCCCGGACGATGCGCTCGGCGATGCAGCGGCATTTTGCCGACAATTGACGGACTTCATGGTTCGCCGCTATGCCGTCTCGACGGCTTTCGGAAGAAGGGTTGTCGGGTTCGAGCAGCATGCCGGGTGCCTTTCGGCTGTCCGCTTTGCGGATTGCGAGCCGCTGCGGGTCGATGCATCGGTCGTTACGGCCGGCCCGCTGATCCGCACCCTTACTGCGGCCCTGCCGGAAGCGCGGGCGGTCCAACCCGTCGCCGGCTACTCGCTAACCGTGCCCTGGCGGCAGGGCGCGCCTCGCGTCAGCCTGACGGATGTGAAGCGCAAGCTCGCATTTGCGGCGATCGGCGATCGGTTCCGCGTCGCGGGCCTTGCCGATATCGTGACGCCCGGCTCGGGCTTTGCGCAGGATCGCTTCGCAACGCTGCGGGAGACGGCGCGTTCCGTGCTGCCCGGTTGTTTCGACCAGGCGGAATGGGCGCTGAACTGGTCCGGCGAGCGCCCGATGACACCAACCTCCCACCCGCTCATCGCCCCCTCACGAAAAATCCGCGGCGTCTACCTCAACGCGGGACACGGCATGCTCGGCTGGACGCTCGCGCTCGGGTCCGCACGGCGTCTTGCCGACATGCTGGCTTGAAGGCTCTGGCATCTTCGGCGGGGCCAAGGCGGAACAGGGGGGATCCGCATGACCACCGGCTTTCCGTCAGGTCTGCGTCGACGATTGCGCGACGAGCTTTTCCAGACGCCCGATGACGAGGTCGAGGGTTCCGGTGAACTCTTCCAGCTTTGTGGGGCTTATGCCCTGGAAAAGCGCCTTTGCGAGTTCGCCTGTCTCCCGCTTCAGTCGGTCGGTGATTTCTACGCCGGCTGAGGTGAGGTCGAGAAGGATCGCGCGCCGATCGTTCGGATGATCTCTCCGTTTTACGAAACCGGTCTTTTCCAGGCCGTCGATGAGCGTGGTGACGTTGCGCGGGGTGACCTTCAGCGCATCGGCAAGTTCGCGCTGGGTAATGGTGTCCCGGTGCGAGATTGCCCAGAGCGCGGAGGCCCGCGCCCGGGTCAGGCCTCGCTCTTCCAGGCCGCGCTTCATGTCGTCCGACAGGATCACCGTCACCAGGAAGAGACGCGCCAAGGCGATCTCATCTGGCGCAGATGATGTATCATTGTCATTATGTATATTATTCATTATATCGCGATGTGCACTTCTCGATTTAGGAGCTTCGCATGACGATACCGCTTTCCACCCCTCAATCCAACATCGCGCTGATGCGGACGGCCTTTGCGGCGTTCGGCCGCAAGGACGCGGATGTGGTCGTCGATCTGATGCCGCCGGATTTTCTCATCAACATTGCCGGCGTGCCCTACCAGAAAAAGGGAACCGCAACCTGGCGCAAGCATGCCGCACTGATCTTTTCCGCCTTTCCAGACCTCCAGGTGAGGATCGAGGAAATCTTCGCCGCCGAGGACAAGGTCGCTGTCCGGCTGCGCATTACCGGCACCCATGCCGGCGAGTTCCTCGGCATCCAGCCAACGGGCAGGAAGGTCGACTACGAGAGCACCGAGATCTACCGCATCGCTGATGGAAAGATTGCCGAAGAGTGGATCTGCTCCGACATGCTGACCCTGATGGCCCAGATCGGCGGCCAGGGCCTGTCGATGGGCAAACTGGCCTCGATGTGGCTTGCCGGCTATCGCGCATGGTTCGCACTCGGCCTTGGCGTCGTTCTCGGCGCCCTCGGCACAGCGCTCGCGTCATTCTGAACGAAAAGCCCCCGGATGTTTCCACATCCGGGGGCTTTGCCTGTCGTCATCGGCGTATGCCGGCGTTTACTTAACGCCGTTAGCGGCATCCTCGATGATCTTCGCAACGGCCTGTGGCTGGGAGACATAGACGGCGTGGCTGCCGGCCTGGTCGACGGTGGTGGCACCGGCACGCTTTGCCATGCCGCGCTGGGCGTCGACCGGGATCATGTGGTCTTCGGTGGCAACGAGATACCAGCTCGGCTTTTCCTTCCAGGCGGGAACAGTCACTTCACCGGCGAGCGCCTCGACACCCCACGGAACCTGCGAGTCGGCCATGAAGGCAGCAAGCTCTGGCTCGACGCCGGCGGCGAAGGCGGCTGCGAACTTTGCCTTATCGAGGAAGAGGAAACCATCCTGCGGCGGCAGGATCGGCGGAACGGCAGCACCTTCCGGCGGGTTGGCGATGAGCTTCGCGATGGATTCGCCGGCATCGGGGGCGAAGGCGGCGATATAGACGAGACCCTTCACCTTGGGATCGGTACCGGCTTCCGAAACGACCACACCCCCATAGGAGTGACCGACGAGGATGACATCGCCTTCGGCAGCAGCGATGGCGCGCTTGGTAACAGCGACATCATCGGCAAGCGAGAGGGTAGGGTTCTGGACAATGGTGACGTTGTAGCCGTCCTTCTTGAGGATGTTGTAGACGCCCTGCCAGCCGGAGCCATCGACGAAGCCGCCATGGACGAGCACGATGGACTTGGCGGGAGCGGACTGGGCGTGGGCGGCCGGCACGACGGCGGCAGCGACGGCGAAGAGGGAAGCGGCGGTAGCGAGCAGGGTGTTGACGATGGACATTGGGTCTCTCCTTTGATCTGATGCGATAACCGTTATCGCGATAATCATTTGATATGCGCATTCCGCACCTTTGTCCAGATGTTTTTTATCGCGATAATCATTTTTTGTGGTATGTTGCCCTCATGAACCCAAACCGGAGACCCGCAATGACTGCCCCCCAACCCATCCCGCTCGATAGCCAGCTGTGCTTTTCGCTCTACGGCACGACCATCGCCATCAACCGCACCTACAAGCCGATGCTCGATGCGCTGGGCATTACCTATCCGCAATATCTCGTCCTCAGCGTCTTGTGGGAGGCGGATGGCCAGACGATCTCGGTCATCGCCGACCGCCTCGCGCTGGAGCCCAGCACCATCACGCCGCTGGTCAAGCGCCTGGAAGCGGCCGGTTTCGTGGTGCGCCAACGCTCGACGAAGGACGAGCGGCTGGTCGGCGTGCATCTCACCGACAAGGGCAGGGGCCTGCAAGCGCAGACCGGCTGCCTGACCGATACCCTGCTGCAACGCTCCGGCATGACGGTGGAGGAAATCATCGCCCTCAACGAAAGCGTCCAGAAGCTACGGGATGCGCTTGTTGCCCCAGCTTCGGAATAAGCGAGAACATCCTTGACCGTTTTTGCGGTCAACGGTGGAATTGATTGGAGTGGCCAATCAATTCCACCGTTTTGTGAATTGGAGCTAATCACCGGTTTGCGTTAGCGTTTGGTCATCGGATGCATGCCAGCATCCGCATGGGAGGAGACCAGATGCTGGACGTGTCGTCGCGAAACGGCCGGACCTTTGCCGAGCGCCTGCGCGCCGGAGACCCCTGTTATACGCTGGGGATCCGCACCGCCCGTTCGGTGGATTTCGTGCGCATGGCGGCGAGTTCCGGCTACGACGCCATCTGGATCGACCTCGAGCACAGCACCATTCCGCTCGACACCACCGCCCAGATGACGGCGACGGCGCGTGACCTTGGGCTCGACGCCTGGGTGCGCGTGCCGGAGGGTGACTTCGGCGTGATCGGCCGCGTGCTCGATGGCGGCGCCTCCGGGCTGATCATTCCTCAGATCGAGACGGAAGAGGACGCGCAAAAGGCTGTCAGCTATTGCCGCTACCCGCCGGAAGGCGGGCGCTCGCACAATGCGCTAACCTCAAGTTTCGGCTTCCGGCGGATCGATCCCAAGGAGCGGGCGGCGGCGGCGAACCGGTCCGTCTTCCTGCAGGTGCTGCTCGAATCCACCAAGGCGGTCGACAATGTCGAGGCCATCGCCGCCGTCGAGGGCGTCGATGCTATCGGGCTTGGCCTCAACGATCTCTCCGCCAATATGGGCATGCTCGGCGATGTCGAGGCCGAGCCAATCATGGCGCTGTGCCGGCGCGTCATCGCGGCCGCGAAAAAACACGGCAAGCTTGCCATCATCGGCGGCCTCAAGGGGCCGGAGCAATATCGCCGGCTCGTCGATCTCGGCGCTGCTCCCTACGTCTTCGCCGCCATCGACACCGACATTTTCGTCGACATTCTCGACCAGCGGATCGCCAGGTGGCGGGCCGCGGTCTCCGCCTGATCCACCATGCCCATTTGCCAAGGATTCTTTCATGACCGAGCCGCTGACCTCCGAACCCATGCTGCCGCTTGCCGGCCTGACGCGTCCGAGCTTCGACGTGCCGAAGGGCGCCTGCGACGCGCATATGCATGTCTTCGGGCCGCTTTCCCTCTATCTCCATGTGGCAAAGCCGCATTACACGCTGCCGGATGGCAAGCTCGATCATTTCCATGACCTGATGAAGGTGTTGCATCTGGATCGCTACATCATCGTGCAGCCGAGTTTCTACGGTACGGACAACCGATGCATGCTCGACGCCTTGAAACTTGGCGGCGGGGCGTCGCGCGGCGTCGCCATGGTGGAGGACGACGTATCCAACACCGAGCTGGAGGCGCTGCACGAGCATGGCGTGCGCGGCCTGCGGCTCGACCTCTTCAAGCGTGCCGACCAGCCGATCGAGGATATCGAGGCCTATATCACCCGCATGGCCGCAAAAATCGCGCCGTTCGGCTGGCACCTGCAATTCTACGTGCCGGGCCGCGTGGTGCGTGACCTCATCGGCTTCCTCGGCACGCTGACGGCCCCCTATGTCATCGACCACATGGGCTACATGGCGGAAGAGGACGGACTGACGGAGCGCGACTTCCAGAAGCTTCTGACGCTGATGGTGGAAAGCCACTGCTACCTGAAGCTCAGCGGCCCCTATCGCATCGCGAAGGACAAGGGCTATGGGGCTGTCGCCCATGTGGCGAAGGCCATCGTCGAGACGGATCCGCGCCGCGCGATCTGGGGTTCGGACTGGCCGCATATCCCGAAATCCGGCCGAGACACGGGCGAACTCCTGAACCTGCTCGTCGAATGGGCGCCCGATCCGGCCGACCGCCAGAAAATTCTCGTCGACAATCCCAACAGGTTGTTCGGCTTCGCGTGAGCGGCCGGCATGGACAGGACGGGGAGGAGACGCGCATGTTCATCGAATCACCCAGCATAGCGGCCCTGCAACGCGGCGCGACTGAGGCCGGAACCATGCAAGCTCGACCCGATACGGCGGCGGAACCGCTTCTTTCCGTCCGCAACCTCAACGTCCAGTTCCGCTCGAACGACCGGCTGCTGCATATCGTGCGTGACGTCAGCTACGATGTGCACGCCGGCGAGCTGGTGGCGCTGGTGGGGGAATCCGGCTGCGGCAAGTCCGTCTCCTCGCTTGCGGTGATGCGGCTGCTCCCCGATCCCCAGACGGCGCGCTTTTCCGGCGAGGTGCGGCTCGCGGGACGCGACTACCTTCGCCTGCCGGAAGACGCGATGCGGCGTCTGCGTGGCCGGGACATCGCCATGGTGTTCCAGGAGCCGATGACCTCGCTCAATCCGCTGATGACCGTCGGCCGGCAGATCATGGAGCCGATGCTGGAACATCTCGGGCTCGATGCCATGGCCGCCCGCAAACGTGCTGTCGATCTTCTGACGCGGGTCGGCGTTACCGATCCGGAACGGCGGATGGACCAGTATCCGCACGAGTTTTCCGGCGGCATGCGCCAGCGCGTCGTCATCGCCATCGCGCTCTCCTGCAATCCCAAGGTCATCATTGCCGACGAACCGACCACGGCGCTCGACGTCACCATCCAGGCACAGATCCTCGATCTGCTGCGCTCGCTGGTGAAGGAGACCGGCGTCGGCCTGGTGCTGATCACCCACAATCTGGCGCTGGTCGCGCGCTATGCCGACCGCGTCAATGTCATGTATGGCGGGTGCATCGTCGAATCCGGCTCGGTGGAAGAGGTGCTGCGCCGGCCGCGCCATCGCTATACGGCGGGCCTGCTGATGGCCGTGCCACGGCTCGACCAGCCACGGCAGGCACGCCTGCATACCATTCCCGGACAGCCGCCTAGCCCGGCGCGCTTCCCCGCCGGCTGCGCTTTCAGCCCCCGCTGTGGCGCGGCGACGGCGGCCTGCGGCAGTGTACCGACCGATACGGTTGCCGGGGGCCGGCACTATGCCTGCTTCCATCCGGTCGTAGATGCGCTGCCGCAGGACGGCCATCCCGCGGCGGCTGGCTCTGAACGCAGCCTTGGCGAAACCGTGCTCAGCGTGCGTGGCCTGACCCGGCATTTTCCTTTGAAACGCGGCGCGTTGGTGCGCGCGGCCGAAGACGTCTCCTTCGACATTCCGCAAGGCGGCACGCTCGGCCTCGTCGGGGAATCGGGCTGCGGCAAGACGACGGTGGTGCGCACGCTGCTGCGCCTCCAGGACGCGACAGGCGGCCGTGCCGATTTCGAGGGCCGCGACATCCTGACGGCCGGCAAGCGCGACCTTCTTGCGCTGCGCCGCCAGATCCAGGTCGTCTACCAGGACCCCTCCACCTCGCTCAATCCGCGCCACCGCATCGGCTCCATCCTCGCCGAGCCGCTCCTCGTGCATGGCATCTGCAAGGACCAGCGGGAAGGGCGTGCGCGCGTGGAGGAATTGCTCGATCTCGTCGGCCTGCCGGCGGAGATGGCCGAGCGCTATCCGCACCAGATGTCCGGCGGCCAGCGCCAGCGCGTCGGCATCGCTCGCGCGCTTGGCATGAACCCGCGGCTCATCGTCTGCGACGAACCAGTCTCGGCGCTCGACGTGTCGATCCAGGCGCAGATCATGAACCTGCTGGCGGATTTGCAGGCAAAACTCGGCCTCAGCTATCTCTTCGTCGCCCATGACCTCGCCGTCGTGCGCCACATTTCCGATGTCGTGGCGGTGATGTATCTCGGCCGGGTGGTGGAGACGGCGACGCGGGCCGAACTCTTTTCCAATCCCCGCCATCCCTACACGAAGGCACTGCTCGCTGCCGTGCCGTCCTTCGCCGCGGATGCAGGCGCGCCGGAGGCAAAAATATCCGGCGAACTGCCGTCACCCCTCAATCCGCCGAGCGGCTGTGTCTTTCGCACACGCTGTCCCATGGCGGTGGAAGCCTGCGGAAAGGCGGTGCCGAAATCCGTCGCCTTTTCCAAGACGCACCACGCCGACTGCATAAGGGCCTAACGCCATGCTTTCGTTCATCGGCAGACGTCTCCTCCTCGCCATCCCCACGCTTCTCGGCGTGGCGACGCTGACCTTCTTCATGCTCAACGTGCTGCCCGGCGACATTGTGGAGACGATGCTGCGCGCCGAGGGCGGCAACCCCACGGTCGAGCTGGTCGCCGCCGAGCGAAGCCGCCTCGGTCTCGACCGGCCGCTCGTCGTGCAATATGCCGATTTTCTGAAGGACCTCGCGACCTTCGATCTCGGCCATTCGCACTGGACGGGAAAACCCGTCTCGGAGGAGATTTTCTCCCGCCTGCCGGTGACACTCCAAGTGGCGGCGCTCAGCATGATCGTCGCGATCCTCATCGCCATCCCGCTTGGCACCATCGCCGGCATCTATCCGGGCAGCATCGTCGACTATGCCATCCGCACCTTCGCCATCGCCGGCATGGCGCTGCCGTCCTTCTGGTTCGGCATGGTCGTAGCACTCGCCATGCTATGGTATTTCAACTGGCTGCCGCCGCTCGGCACGGCCTCTTTCTTCACAGACCCGCTGACCCTCCTGCAGCAGCTGATCCTGCCCGCTGTCGCCGTCGGCTATCGCTATTCGGCGATCCTCATCCGCATGATGCGCTCCTCGGTGATCGAGACCATGCACGAGGATTTCGTGCGTACCGCCCGCGCCAAGGGGCTGGCCGCTGCCACCATCATCCGCCGCCATGTCATTCCCAATTCGCTTTTGCCGACGATCACCATGATCGGGCTGGAATTCGCGCTGCTCGTCGGCAGCCTCGTGGTCATCGAGCAGGTCTTTTCGCTCAACGGCATCGGACGCCTGTTCATCGAGTCCGTGTCGCGCAGCGATTTCATCGTCATCCAGGGCATCGTCCTGGTGCTAACGGTCATCTTCATCGTGGTCAATTTCCTGGTCGATCTCGCCTATGCGGTCATCGATCCCCGTATCCAGTTGGGTTGAAGCCATGCGCAAATCCGTCGCCACCGAACTTTGGATCACACCGCCCAAACCGCGCGGGTCGATCGCGAAACTCGTGCTCGGCCAGCCGCTCGGCGCGCTCGGCCTCGTGCTCATCGTGTTGGGCTTTGTCGTCGCCTTCGCCGCGCCCTGGATCGCGCCCTATGATCCGCTCGCCACGGATTACGGCAATGCCATCGCGCCGCCCTCGCTCGCACACCTGATGGGCACGGACAGTTTCGGCCGTGATCTCTTCTCGCGCGTGCTCTATGGCGGGCGCACGGCCTTCCTCATCGGCGTCTCCGCCAGCTTCATCGGCTGCACGATCGGGCTGTTCGTCGGCATCACCTCGGCCTATGCGGGCGGCTGGGTGGATACCATCGTCGAGCGCTTCATGGAGATCCTGCTGGCGATCCCGATCACGGTGCTTGCGCTGGTGCTCGTCTCCAGCCTCGGGCGCAACCTGGTCTTCGGCATCGACCTCAACCTCGTGCTGGCGATTGCGCTGCCCATCGTTCCCAAGATGGCGCGTGTCGCCCGCTCGCAGGCACTCACCATCCGCAATCTTTCCTATATCGATGCGGCGGTGACGCTCGGCTTCAGCGACCTGCGCATCATCGTGCGTCACATGGCACCGAACATTTTCGGGCCATACATCGTCATGCTCACCGCCTTCATCAGCCAGGCGATCCTGATCGAGGCCTCGCTGTCCTATCTCGGGCTCGGCGTCACCGAACCCACCCCGTCCTGGGGGCTGATGCTCGCCGGCAACGCCTTTAACACCTCGATGACCGCGCCGTGGATCGTGCTCTATCCGGGCCTCGCCATCGCGCTCGTCGTCTTCGCCTTCTCGATGTTCGGCGACGCATTGCGCGACGTGCTGGATCCGAAGGCGCGCTCGGACCGCTGACAGAATTTTCACGTTTCAGGGAGGAAACGACATGGATATCCGAAGGAAAATCGTGGGGCTCGCCGCTGTTGGCGCGCTCCTGCTCAACGGCGCGGTGGCCGCTGCGCAGGAAACGCCGAAGTCCGGTGGCATTCTGCGCTATGCGGTAAGCGACGATCCGGCCAATTTCGATTGCCACGGCGCCAATCACTTTGCCGCGCTGATGCGGCTTGCCCCGCATTATTCGACGCTGCTGCGCTTCAAGCCGGGCAGCTATCCGGATATCGAGGGCGATCTTGCGGAGGGCTGGGAGGCCAATCCGACGGACCTCACCTATACGTTCAAGCTGCGCCAGGGCGTCAAATTCCACGACGGTACGGATCTGAAGGCGACGGACGTCGCCGCGACCTATGAACGGCTGGCATGGCCACCGGAAGGTGTTATCTCCGAGCGGCTGGAAGCCTTCCGCCAGATCGACAAGATCGACATCGTCGATGACTATACGGTGCGCTTCAAGGTGAAGGAATGGGACGAGTCCGTGCTCGGCACCTTCGCCTCGCCGTTCAACTGCGTATATTCCGCTGCACTCCTGAAGTCGGACCCGCAATACCCCAAGCAGAAAGTCATGGGCAGCGGCCCCTACGTCTTCGATGAATTCGTGTCCGGTTCCGTCTGGAAGTCCTCGAAGTTCGACGGCTATTTCCGCACGGGCCAGCCCTATCTCTACGGGCTGGAATCCTACACGATGGAAGGGCCGGCCGTAGCGAACGCCATCCAGGCCGGGCAGATCCATACGGATTTCCGCGGCGTCAGCCCGCAGGGTGCCGACCGGCTGAAGCAGAGCCTCGGTGATGCCATCAGCATCGAATCCGGTCCCGCACTCACCCATTTCCTCGTGACCTTCAACGCGGAAAAACCGCCCTTCGACGACGAGCGCGTGCGCCGCGCGCTGAACCTCGCCATCGACCGCTGGGGTGGCGTCAAGGGTCTCGGCCGCACGACGGAGATGCGTTATGCCGGCGGCATCTTCCTGCCCGGCGGGCAGTTTGCCGCCTCCGATGCCGACCTGCAGAAGATGGCCGGCTTCGGCACGGATATCGCCGCTGCGCGCGAAGAGGCGAAACGCCTCCTCAAGGAGGCCGGCCAGGAGAACCTGAGCTTCGACCTCACGGTACGCAACGGCCCGCCGATCGTTGTCGATTTCGGCGTCTTCCTCACCGACCAGTGGCGGCAGATCGGCGTCAATGCCCGCAACGTCGTCGTCGAAACGCCACCATGGGCGGCGGCGATTTCCGACGGGTCGTACCAGGCGATCGTCGACATCTATTCGGCGCTGCGCGAAGAGCCGACCGAGCAGATGACGAAGTATATCTCGCACGACGTCTCCGCCCGCTCGGCCGGCCGCTTCACCGACCGGGAGCTCGACGACCTCTGGCGCAAGCAGGCGCTGGAGCAGGACAAGGCGAAGCGCATGACGCTGCTGCGCGACTTCGAAACCCGGCTCTATGAGAAGTCCTATTCCGTGCCGGTCGTCTGGCTGGAGCGCATCGTCGCCATGAACGCCGCGCTGAAGGGCTGGACCTTCAACCCCAGCAACTTCCTCTATCTCGACCAGTCCTCGACCTGGCTTAACGAATAGGCAGCGCAAAAACCGTTTGAAACGAAAGGCTGGGGCGGCAACGCCTCAGCCTTCCTGGTTGTGAAAGGCCGTCTGTGCCAGGCGGATGAGATGGGCGATGCGGGGATTTTCCTCGCCGGCGCGGAAGGCGAGAAAGAGATCCGTCTCGGCATCCGCGTCGGCCAGCGGCATGAAGGCGACATTCGGGATCTTGATGAACTGCAGCCCGGACGGGACCACGGCGATGCCGAGACCGGAGGCGACCAGCCCGATGATCGTCGTTGCCTCCTGTGCTTCCTGCACGATGTTCGGGAAGAAGCCGCGCTTGCCGCACAGTTCGATGAACTGGTCATAGATGCCGACGCCGATCTTGCGCGGATAGAAGATGAAATTCTCCTCCGCGAGGTCGGCGATGCGGATTTCCGCCTTATCGAGCAGCGCATGGCCGCGATGGGCCGCCACCACCAACCGATCCGTCGCGAGCTTGCGAAACGAAATGCCCGTGACCTGGTTGCGTTGCGGTCGGCGGATCACGCCGACATCCAGCTCCCGTTCGCCGATAGCCTGCAACTGAGCGATGCTGGTGTGTTCCTTCAGCGTCACGTTGATATCGGGATAGTGGTCACGAAAGGCGTGGATCAGCGCGGGGAAGGGCGAGAGCAGCGAGGAGGCGGCGGTAAAGCCGATGCGCAACTGCCCCGCCTTGCCGCCCGCCACCGCCTTCATCTCCTGCTCACAGCTTTCGATGCGCTCCAGGATGCCGAGCGAATGGTGATAGAGCAGCCGCCCGAATTCGGTGAGCTGCACGCTGCGCTGGGTGCGCAGGAAAAGGGGCGCTCCCAGTTCCTCCTCCAGATTCTGGATGGCGATCGACAGGGGAGACTGGGTAATGTTGAGTTTTTCCGCCGCACGCCGAAAATGCAGTTCCTCGGCCAAGGTGCGGAAATAGGTGAGATGCTTGAAGTTCATGGCGCTGTCTCATCCGGTGTTTTAGGTCGTGCGATAATAAATGCTCATTGATATATTTTGCAAAACAAAACGCGCAAAAATTGAATTGGCTGGAGCGGCCGAATTCTCCCAATATCGGGCAAGAACAGCATTCTGGCAGGGAGGCCGGCATTCGTGGACACACCAATCGCGACGAAGGAGAAGACCCACATGGACGGGCGCTCCGAACAAGGGCTGCTGCGCCAGGTCGGCATCCTGCCGACCTCCGGGGCCCGCGCCTGCGAAATCTACTCGATCGATAGCCGGCTTTTCCTCGCCGTGCCGCAGCTTGCCTATGATGTGGCGGGCACGCCGGCACATATGAATGGCGGAGACAGCAACACTGATCTGCTGATCTTCGAATGGGAGAATGGTCGTTTCGCGCCGGTCTCCCGCCTGCCGGTTCCCGGCGGGGAAGATGCTGAATTCTTCGCGATCGGCGACCGGCGCTTCCTTGCCACAGCCAGCGCCCGCACGGGGGCGGGACCCTATCAACCCAACATCGATTCCGTCGTCTACCATGAAGTCGGTGGAGAGTGGCTGCCGTTCCAGCGCTTTCCCGGCTTCCTCGCCAAGCAATGGAAGGCTCTCAGCTTTGGCGGGCGGCAATTCCTGGCCTTTGCGCTCGGCGTCACCGTGGAAGGCGTCGAGGCGAGCAATCCGCGCAACTCGACGATCTTCGAATGGGATGGCGCCGGCTTCGCGCCGTTCCTGACGCTCGATGGCCTCTGGGGCTACAACTGGACGAAGATTGCCGTCGGTGACCGCGAATTCCTCGCCTATGCCGATCATACCGGCAAATCCGTGCTGCTCGAATGGACCGGCGAGACATTCGAGGTGTTCCAGCGTTTCGAGGGCAAGACCGGCCGCGCGTTCCATGTCCTGCCGGTGCCTGGCCCGGTGCAGGTCGCCTTCGCCGCCATTGCTGATGATACGGTCGTCTACCGCTGGAGCGGCGAAAAATTCGCGGAGATGCAGGTGCTGAGCGGCCCGGGCGGCCGGGAGTTCGCCTCCATCACGAAGAACGGGCGTTCCTATCTCGTGCAGGTGAATTTCATCGAGGGCTCGCCGAAGGCGCCGAAGACCGATCTGCTTTCCGTCATCTACGCTTGGTCCGGTGAGGAATGGCAGCCTGTCGACCGCTTCAAGACCTTCGGCGCCACCGATGCCGCCTTCTTCGAGGCGGATGGCAAGACGCATCTCGTCGTGACGAACAGCTTGACGCCGGATGTGCGATTTTCCCAAGACACCGTCATCTATGAATTTCTAGGTTGAGCGGCGCCCGCGCCGTTTCAGGAGCAGTTCTTCCATGCCTTACAAACCCGATCCCCGTTTTGTCGATCTCTACGACCTCTATACGGGCCCGAACAGCATTGCCGCCGAACTTGCACAGCGCAAGCGCGACGCGACGGCCGATACGCCCATCCTCATCTCGACGGGGTCCGACCTCGTGCTGTTCCCCGGCCGCGATCGTGAGCCAGTCTATGAAAGTTTCCGCCACAGCACGCGCGGCTTCAAGGAACTGACCGCCATCTCCCATCTCGGCACGGCCATGGCGTGGCTTGCCGAAATGCAGGAAGAGGGCATCGACGGTTGGCAGGCCTGGGCTCGCCGTTTCCTTGCCCAGTGCGAGGCCGTGCGTGCGGTTTCCATCGTTTCCTACTGGCAGACCGAGGTGGCGGTGGATGCATGGAAAGGCTGGGAGCCGAAGATCGTCGACCTGGTCGATTATGCCTGCCGCACGGTCGAGGACTTCCTGCATGCCGGCCTTGCTGATCCCTCCATCTTTACCTACCGGGCACTCCGGGAGCGGCTTCTGGAACCGCCGCAACCGGGCCGCCTGCCGGTGCCGTTCAACGACGTCATGGTCGCCACCTTCGCGCTGACCTTCCTCGACATCACCCACCGCATCATGCGCTGGATCAACACGCTGGATCTCGATTGGCGAACACTGATGGTGATGATCTGCGGCAGCTCCGGACGCCCGACGGCGGGCCTCACCTGGGCCACCAACAATATGTGCCACCTCCTCTGGCGCGCCTCGCAAAAGACCCTCCGACCGGAATACCTGCTGATTTCGCCGCACGCCCCCAGCCTCAACCTCGACATGATCAAGAGCGGCACCGACCTCAAGGATCTGGAAAAGGCCTATCGCACGCTGTGGTGCAAGACGCGGGTGACGGCGGAGATCGGCGCAAAGATGTTCGACGGTTTCCCGGCCTTCGTGCCGGATATCGGCACGGCCCCGGTCATCACCGATCCGGCTGGCACGCTCAGTGAAATGCCGCGGCTGAAACATCCAAACGACCGTTTCACCGCTATTTCCCGGCTGCGCATGGTCATGGAAGACCCGCGCCAGCTGCTCTCAAACTCAGTTGCCGAATTCATTATCGACGAACTGAGTGACAAGAACCTCGACCCCGGCGCGATCACCATCCCCTGTTTTACCGACACCGTCTATCCGCCCGCCGGGTCGCGTATCGTGGCCGACTATCCACCCGCCGCCTGAAACTTAAAGGAGCACCCGCATGCAGAATCTCGATGCCGAGACGGCACCCGCACGTCTTCAGAACCTCTACGTTCCCTCCCTCGCGCCGCTCTACGAGCGGTCCTTCATCGGTGGAGAAACATTTTTGCGCGTGGTGGCGGGTGCGTTGCTCGTCACGCATGGATTTCCGAAAATCCTCGACCCGTTCGGTGCCTCCGGCCTGATGGAGAGCATCGGTTTCTATCCCGGTACTTTCTGGTCGCTGCTGCTCTCGGTGAGCGAGTTTTTTGCCGGCGTCTGCCTGACGCTCGGGCTGTTCACCCGGGCCGCTGCGCTCGTGGCGACGGTCATCCTGCTCGTCACCGTCTATTTCCACGGCATCGTGCAAGGGCAGGGCCTGTTCGGCGCGGAAAAATCGATCCTCTGGGCGGCGATCACCATCTTCTTCCTGCTGCGCGGCGCCAACCGGCATTCGCTGGACCACCGTATCGGCCGGCAGCTTTGACCGGCTGAACTTTCAGGGCTGCATCGCCGAACCGCAGGCACGGATCATCCGATCGAGGCCAGCTCCTGATCCCCGCACTCGACCTCGAAGAAGAGCGAAGTCGAGTGCGGTGAGGCTGGGCTTCGTGTCAAGAGTGGCACAAGCATAGAGTTAGCTGCATTTGACCCGTCGGTATCGTAGTAGAGCTTTCCGTCTCGCCCTGCTGGAAGAATTGCAGCAGGAGGCCGACATGGCCGCGCTCATCATCACGTACGACCTTGGTGTCGTCGCCGAGATCGCGAACCGCGTCGTGGTGATGGAGAAGAGCGTATTCCTCGATTCCGGCCTCGGCAATGCCATGCCGAATGTGCTTGCCGGCATCCTGAAGGGGGCAATGCGGGTGATATCGCCGAGGTGGAAAAGCAGTAGGTGGTCTTCGCTGCCTTCCGCACGGATCTCTACGCTCTGGGTTTTGCACCCGCCATGGTCAAACGTGCCCTCTACCTGCAAGACGCCTCCATCGGGGCCAGCCGCCCGTCGGCTCTGCTGCCGAATGCGGAGCAGAACACGCACATTGCGGATATCCTGCGCCAATACGGGCGGCTTTGAACAGGCCGAAATGTGATGGCTCGCGCCTTTGAAACGGGGACGGCGGCACGGCGCTTCCCCTGCCGTTCGGCGCGGTCCACATTGGTGAAATCGCCGTCGATTATCTGCTGCTTGAAGCCAGCTCCGCTACAAGAAATGACGGTGCATTTTTCAAGTCGAAAAATTTACTCAAAATTGATTTTCATCAACCATCTCTGACACCTATCAAATTTTATCAAGGTGATGGTATGCCCGAGATCGATATTAAACGTCCTTTGTGGATTACGATAACAGCCTGCGGCTTTGCGGCAGTGCTATTTTCCAGCGTTGCGATCGGAGGGACGGCCTGGTACCGGCAGTCGATTGCGACCAACGACGCCTTGCAGCGGGAAGTCGCGAGCGACCTGGCGCTGATCGAGACCGACATGGCAGCCCAGCGCAAGGCTGCTTCAGCTCTCGCGCTGACACTTGCCGCCGAGCCCGAGGTCGCCGGCCTGATCACCAGCAATGCCCGCGACGAGATCATTGCCCGGCATGCGGCCGCCTGGCCCGCCGTTGTCAGCGAAGGCGGCCTGCAGCTGATGACCTTCATCAATGCGAAGGGCGAGGCCGTCGCACGCATCCATACGCCGGATAAGTTCGGCGACGACATGAAGGGCCGCCGCAAGACCGTTGTCGAGGCCCTGTCGAGCGGCAAGCTCGTGGCGGGCATCGAGCCGGGCCGCACCGCGGTCAGCATGTTCGCTTCTGCGCCCGTCGTCAGCGGCGGCGAGACCGTCGGCGTCGTGGACGTCGGGACCAGCTTGACGAACGCGTATTTCGAGCCGCTCGCAGCGCGCATCGGCGGCGAGGTTGCGGTCCATATCCTTGTGGACGGCAAGCTGGCAAAGCAGGCATCGACGACCGAGGCTTCATTGCTTTCCGAAGACGACCTGACGGCGGCCTTCGCCGGAGAGGCCATTCAGAAGCGCGTGAGCGCCGGCGACACGACGTTCGTCGTCAAGGCCGTGCCGTTCAACAACTATTCCGGCACCAAGATCGGCATCATGGAGATTGCATCCGACGTCAGCGCTGTCGTCAACGACGGCAAGACCGCCGTGTGGATGACGGTCGCCGGCACGGTCGTGGTTTCGCTGCTGTCGCTTCTCGGCTTCTTCCTCTTCGCCCGCGCGCTGGCCGGTACGCTCGGTCGCCTCACCGGCACCATGACGCGGCTGGCCGGCGGGGATCTCACGGCGACCGTCGAAGGCGACGCGCGTCCCGACGAGGTCGGCGCGATGGCACGTGCGGTCAAGGTCTTCAAGGATAACGGCCTCAAGGCGCGCGAACTCGAACAGCAGGCGGAAGCCCTGCGCGATCAGTCTGAAGAGCAGCGGCGCATCACGGCCGAACAGGAACGCATACGCGCGGAGGCGATGGGACTGGCGACCAGCGGGCTTGCTGGCGGTCTGCAGCAGCTCGCTTCCGGCAATCTCGCCGTTCAGCTGAACCAGTCGTTCTCCGAGGAGTTCGAGAGCCTGCGCGATGACTTCAACCGCGCCGTGCGGCAATTGCGCGATACGATGTCGGCCGTGGCGGACGCGACGGGCTCCATCGACAGCGGCTCTCGCGAAATCAGCCAGAGCGCCGACGACCTTTCCAAGCGCACCGAGCAACAGGCCGCGTCGCTGGAAGAAACCGCCGCCGCCCTCGACCAGATCACGACCAATGTCGCGAACTCTTCCAAGCGCGTCGAGGAGGCCCGCACGGTCGCCATTCAGGCGAACCAGAGTGCAAGCCAGTCGGGCGAGGTGGTTGCGAAGGCTGTCGATGCGATGGGCAAGATAGAGCAGTCTTCAAACCAGATCTCCAACATCATCGGCGTCATCGACGACATCGCCTTCCAGACCAATCTTCTCGCGCTCAATGCAGGCGTGGAAGCGGCGCGTGCGGGCGAAGCCGGCAAGGGGTTTGCCGTCGTCGCACAGGAGGTCCGCGAACTGGCGCAGCGTTCAGCGATGGCCGCAAAGGAAATCAAGGGCCTGATCAACAATTCGTCGGTCGAGGTCGAAAGCGGCGTTCGTCTCGTCAGCCAGACGGGCGCGGCTCTCAAAACGATCGAAAGCTACATCGTCGCCATCAACCAGCACATGGATGCGATCACGACCTCATCCCGCGAGCAGTCGATCGGGTTGACCGAGGTAAACACGGCCGTCAATCAGATGGACCAGGTGACCCAGCAGAATGCGGCGATGGTAGAAGAAGCCAATGCCGCCGGCTCGACCCTGGCGAACGAGGCGGCCCGGTTGCGCGACGTGGTTGCGCGGTTCCAGCTGGGAAGCGGCACTTCCGCGGGTTCCCCGGCACGCCGGGCGGCACCCGCTTTGGCTGCCGCGCATGCAGCCCCTTCGAACTCGCCGGCCCGCAACATGGTCAATCGCATTGCCAGCGCCTTCACCGCCCGAGGCTCGGCGGCAGTCGCGGTCGACAAGGATTCCTGGGAAGAATTCTAAATCCATCACTGGCGCCGCTCCGAGACCAGACACTCAGGAGCGGATAGACCACATCACTGCTGATACGACACGCGTCGAACCCGATAGGTTCGGCGTGTGTCGTGCCGTGCGGCTTTGCCGTAAGCCTTTTGCCTCGCGATGATGAACCTTGAGTTGGCCGAAGCCTTCGGACCCTCGATGCCTAAAGCCGCGCCAACCGCGCCCGGCGATAGGCATCCGGAATGGACAGGGCCCAGATGAAAAGGCCACCGGCGTGCCGGCCAATGAACGATTGATCCGGCGTCGTCGTCATGAAGGTGAGGATCGAGAAGAGCATAACGAAGAGGGCGAAGGTGAGCCCGCGCCGTGGCTCTCCTATCGCCACATGGCCCGCGCCCGGCAAAGCGACGGCAAGGGCGAGAACGAGATAGGGATTAGGTTCTTTTCCCATTGCGCAGTCCTTAGCTAACACCGACCGCTGCGCGTTGCGCAGCATTGCCCGCGAGCGAGCGGAGTTCCATGGCAAGATCGAGCGCCTGGCGTATCGTGCGTTGGGGCACGGTATCGACAGCAAAGCGCGCCTGCCGCAGCAGGAGATGGGCCGATCGCTCGCCTTCCGCTGCCTGCACCACCACGCGGATCATGCGTGGCGTGACGACGGCCTCCTTCAGCCGCGGGTCGGTGACAAGGCTGGCAAGGCCCTGCCGCAAAGGCTTCCATCGGTCATCGGCTGCGTCCGCGCTGCCGCGCATGAGCATGGGAACCTGCGTGGTCGGCGGGGTCAGCCACTCTTTCAGGCCATGCACTGCCGAATAGTATTCCGACCCGGTCGGCCGCGCGAGCACGCCGATTGCCGGCCGGAGGTGGGGAACGCCGTCTTGCAGCGTGACCCGCAGCCAAAGCTGCGGCAGCCGGCGTGTCACCATCGTATCGGTGACGACATCGAGCGTGACCTGGGTTCCGTCCTCTAGAAACGCGCTCACCACCGGATGGTGATCGGCGGAAAGCCCGAAACGGGGGGCTTTCAGGACCGCTGCCGCTTCGTCTAGCAGCCGATGCCGCCGCGTCATCGTCTTGCGATGCTCTCTGGTCGCGAGCACCGCGAGAAGGGCGCATGCGGCCAATGAGAGGATCAGGAACAGGGCCTGGGAAAGAATCATGTGACCATACAGCAGGAAGTGTCAGGCGTTGGCGGCCGCATGGCCGCCAACGGTCTCGTCAATAGCCTTCGGGCCTCGGCCACGGCATGGTAAACTGGTCGCCGCGCCGCACATAGCGGTAGCGACGGAAGTGGAACCACAGCGAAGCCACAATGTAGAAGCCCGTCATGGCGATGAGCTGCGTGCCGTACCCCAGGAACACCGCGAAGTAGGCCGTGCCGCAAAGCAGCAGCAACACGATGGTCGGCAGGGGATGGAACGGGTGGACATATCCGCGTTTGATGCTCCCCAGCGGCCATTTGTTACGGAACATCACCATGTTGAAGGTCATGAACGTATAGCCGAGCAGGCCGGACAGGATCGAGAAGGTCACGACCTGGTCGAGCGGTGCGCCCAGCGCGAAGATCAGCGCGATCGGCACGAGAAAGACGATCGAGCGATAGGGTGTGCGGTAGACGGGATGCACCGCGCCGAACCAGATCGGCAGGTAGCGGTCGCGGCCCATGGAGAACCACGCGCGGGACGCATCGTTGATGCAGCCGTTGGCCGAGGCGAGGGTCGAGAACATCGTGCCGACGAAGAGCAGCACCATGAGGCCGCTGTTTCCTGTCACCCGGGCGGCGTCGAACAGTGGCGTGCCGGCCTGGCCAAGATATTCCCAGGGGATGAGGCCGGAGCATACATACCAGGTCATCGTGGCGGCAATCAGCAGCGTCATGATCCCTGCCATCGTGCCGTAGGGCAGCGAACGGGCGGGTGAGCGCACTTCCTCGGCCGCCTGGCAGGTGCCTTCGATCCCGAGATAGAACCACAGGCCGAAATGCAGCGCGGCGATGATGCCGACCCAGCCATAGGGCATCGGATCGGTCGTCACGGCGGAAAAGTCGAGCGGCACGGCGGAGCCGCCGAATTGCACGACCAGAAACAGCGTGACGATAGCGAGAAATGCGATCGCCGTGATGACGAGGTTGAATGTCAGCGTCGCAAGGACGCCGCGATAGTTCAGCCAGGCAAGGAACATGATCGCCAGCACGATGAAGGGTTGCTGATTGAGGCCGCTGTGCCCCTGCAATCCGGCGACGGTATCCAGGAGGAAGCCGATCGTGATCGCATTGCCGGCTTCGAGCATCGTATAGGCCATGACCAGAAAGAGGCCCACATTGAAGGCCATGAGCGGGCCGACGATGTGTTTGGCCTGGGCATATTGTCCGCCGGCCGCCGCAACCGTCGAGGTTACCTCGGAATCGATCATGGCGACGCAGGTGTAGAGCAGGCCGGCAACCCAGCAGGCGACGAGGCCGGCGATCATGCCGCCTTTGCCCACCGAGAAGTTCCAGCCCATATATTCGCCGACGAGAACGATGCCCACGCCAAGCGCCCAGATGTGGGCGGGGCCGAGGACGCGCAAAAGCTGTAGTCTTGCCGGTTGGCCGGCATTCGCATTGGTGTTCGACATTGCCGCGGCCCCCTCAGATCACGTGTCGTTCGGCCTCGGCCTCGATCTCGCCTTCGCGCGATGAGGTCAGCAGGTCGTTGTCATAGGTGGTGTCGATGCGCGCCATGTCGGTGAGCATCAGGATGGCGAAGAGCGCCGAGAGCGTCCACGCGGCGTATTCCAGGATGTTCCAGGTATCCATGTCGTCGCCTATTTCTTTTTTGGGCCGAAGCGCTCTTCGATCACGTCGCGGTACTCCTTGTCGGAGAGCCTCACCACGAGGATGAAGTAGCCGATGACGAGGACGGCCATGATGACGAGAGCCGACCAGCTGAAGGAATAATCGAAGCGGGCGGTGATCATGTCGTTGACGGCGGCAGGATCGGTATAGCCGAGTGCCGCCCACTGGGCCTGTTCGTTGGCGTTCTGGCCGAGCGCTTCCCACGTCGGGTTCTCGATCGGCGCCGGCGTCTTGGCCGCCCCGGCGAGGCCGAGATAGAGCGGGATGTACAGCGCGCCCACGGTCAGCGCCAGAAGCGTCAGCACGTCGAAGATCTGTCCGCCGAGGCTTTGTTTCGGGGGCTTATACGCCATGGTGGTCCCCTCCGCGCCGGCGGGCCCGCATCTCGTCGAGATGCTTGAGATCGAGGCCGTAAATGAACTCTTTGTCTTCGACGTAGTGCCGCAGCATGGCAACGATCGCCGCCGTGTTGAAGAGCAGGACCAGCGCGCAGAAGACCGCAAGAATGATGCGAATGGCCGGCACGGAAATAAACGGCCAAACAATGAAAAGTGCAAAGAGCATCGTGCACCACAGCGCGACGACGAATACAATGAGGCTTGCCCGGTCGCGCGCGTGCATCTGGTCGATGCGCCGCGCGAAGTGCACGTCAGCACCTCCGCTATGCGATACCATTCGTTCTCCTCCCGAAGCGAATTTTGCCTTTCAGGCAATTTAATTTCGCTGGAGGAATATGAACTCGTGACCTCAGAAGTCAAGCGACGCCTGCGCGATTTTGTCGCATCTCGGAACGAATCCGCTGCCGCTGCCGCGCGCGATCGTGCAGCGGAGAATGGTGAGACGAATTGTGCTGGTTACCAACGTTCAGGACGTGGCGGTCCGTCGGAGCGCCAATCAATTGGCGGGGGTGACCGCCGAACGCTCCGGCGATCACCACGGGCAAATTGGTATCAGGCGGCTTTTCGAGCGCGACAACCCGCGCCTGTTCCCGAACCAAGCTCGAACTGGCTCAGCAGCCGGTTCAGTGCGTTGACTTCCATTGCGAGATTATGGCTTGCGGCCGTCGTTTCCTCGACCATTGCCGCGTTCTTCTGTGTGTCCTGGTCCATCTGGTTCACGGCCGTATTGATCTGTTGGAGGGCCGATGCCTGCTCCTGCGCGGATTCCACGATCGCCGAGACGTGCAGGTTGATCTCCTGTACCTCTCCGACGATAGCATCAAGAGCCGTGCCGGTATTGCCAACCAGTTGTACACCTTCCCCTACATGGAGATTTGAAGTCGATATAAGCGCCTTGATCTCCTTGGCGGCGTTCGCGGAGCGCTGGGCAAGCTCACGGACTTCCTGTGCCACGACCGCAAAACCCTTGCCGGCGTCGCCGGCCCGGGCCGCTTCCACGCCCGCATTCAAAGCCAGCAGGTTGGTCTGGAAGGCGATTTCGTCGATGACGCTGATGATGTTGGAAATTTCGTTCGAGGATTTTTCGATACGCTCCATGGCGCCCACGGCCTGACGAACGACTTCTCCCGAGCGCTCTGCTCCGATGCGGGTGCGAGAGACCAACTGGCCCGCCTCATGGGCGCGCTTTGCTGCGTCTTGCACTGTTGTCGTTATCTGTTCCAGAGCGGCTGCGGTTTCTTCCACGGCGGCGGCCTGCTGCTCGGTACGCCGCGCCAGATCGTCGGCGGCGGACTTGATTTCATTGGCGCCGGCATCGATGCCCCGCCCATTCTCCGATACGTGGATCAGCGCGTCCTGCAGCTTGGCGGCGGAGTTGTTGAAATCGTTTCGAACGGAATCCAGCTGTGCCACGAACGGCTGCGCGATGCGGAAGGAGACATCGCCCTCCGAAAGCTTCGCCAGTGCGCCCGCCAGACTGTCGACGGCAAACTTCACATCAGCCGCTTCCTTTGCCGCTCTTTGCTGTTGGGTCGCGCGCTCTTCTTCGCTGAGGCTGCGATTGGATTCCGCCTCGCGTTCGAGCCGGGCCTTTTCCCTGTTGTTCTCCAGCAGCACCTCGAGCGAGCGGGCAAGATCGCCGATCTCGTCCTTGATCCCGCTGTCCTTCAAGCTGAGTTGAAGGTTGCCCCGCGCTATCTGCGCCGTCTCGTCGATGATGTTGGAGATGCGGCCTATGAAACGACGCGCGATAAGCCAGCCGGCCAGGGCAAGCAGCACCGTGGCTGTAGCGATGATGGCCAGCGCGTCACGCATCATGGAATCGAGCTGCGCAAGCACCGTGCTCTTGGGTACCGAGACGATGGCATACCACTTCATGTCGGCAGTCAGCGTGACAGGGGTGGCCACCGCGAAGTGAACCGTCCCATCCGCTGCCTTTACCTCACGCTCAACACCGGGATTTGCAATGAGTGCGTCCCAGTCCGCCGTTTGCGAGCCGCCATCGGCCAGGCTCTTGCCGATCAACGCAGGATCTGGATGGCCGACGATCTTGCCGGCACTGGTAACGAGGCTGAGGAAGCCCGTGCCCATGGGACGGACGGCCGCCAGCGCCTTGCTGGTTTCCCCAAGGGAGAGATCGAGGCCGGCAACGCCGAGCGTCTTGCCATCGATGACGATCGGTTTTGCGACCGAGGTGATCAGGACGTCCTTTCCGTCGATCGCATAGGGATATGGTTCGATGACGACTGTCTTCTGCGTTGTGAACGGAAGCTGGTAGTAGTCGCCGGGGCCTGCCGTCGCGTAGTCGGTGAGGGCCGTGTTGGTGATCTGGCCATTGCCGCCGCGAACCCAGTAGGGAACGTAACGTCCCGTCGCATCGTATCCTGCTTTTCCGGCGAAGTCGGCATCCTTGCCGTCGAATGCGTCAGGTTCCCATCCGGTCCAAAGTGCCAGAATGTTCGGGTTGCTTTCGAGCATGTCATGCAGAATATCGTCTGCCTTGCCGCGGGTGGCGTCGCCGCCTTCCTTTATCGTCTCAAGAACAGACGCCAGATTGTTTATGATGTGCACCGTGCCGCCGATTTCCTTCTCGGAAACCAGAGCCTCGGCCTTTGCGATCTGCAGCATGCGCTCCAGGCTGGTGCTCCGTACGTCCTCATAGGATCGATAAAAAAGCACGGCCGAGGCCGCGATCGTTGCGATGACCCCGCATGCGGCAACAGAAAGAATATTACGGCCAGTGGCCGATCGGAAAAGCATTCTTAATCCCCCAAATGCCCGCCCTCGATTGTTTCGCTCTTGGACGAGACTCCTCCCATGAAGCTGGTAACAGCTCATTCGGCGAAGCTTAGGGTTTTATGCTTAATGAATTGCACTCTGGCAGCGGCAACGGCCGCGCTGGCAATCGGTCGACAATCATGCCTGATAGGGGCTCGCCATTCGCAGCAAGCGGACTTCCAGATCGCCGGCGAGTAGCGTGTGGCGCGTCTGAAGGAAACTCTGCACATAGGGTTGCGAGAGGTGAGCCTCGAGGTGGGCAACGCTCGCCCAAACCTCGTAGAAGACAAAGACGTCGGGATCATCCCGGTCGCGGTGCACATGGTATTGCATGGCGCCGTCTTCTTTGCGCGTCGGTCCGACAAGCGCGAGGAGGGCGGCCTGTAGCGCTTCGGCTTTTCCGGGCTTGGCGCGTGCCTGGCCGACAAGCGCATAGGGGCTCGCTTCGTCTCGTTCTGGCGCCGGGAGGTTCAAGGCAGGGCTCGACATGGGATCTCCTTATGGTACGGTTAAATCCGTACCTATCATTGCAATAGGTATGATGCAATCCGTACCTTTGGGATGAAGATCATGGATAAGGAAGGCCATCCGGACGAGGACGAAATCACGCTCGGCGCTGTCTTGTCAGCACTGGCCGATCCTCTGCGGCGGCGCGTCGTCATGGAACTGGCCCAGGCACCTGCCGGCACGGATCGTACCTGTGTGTCATTCGGGCTTCCGGTCAGCAAGGCGACGCTGACGCATCATTTCCGTGTTCTTCGGGAGGCCGGGCTGATCCGTCAGGTCGATCGCGGCAACAGCCGGGCGGCGACCCTCCGGCGTGATGAGATCGACAGGCGCTTACCCGGCCTGCTCGACCTGGTTCAAGCGGAAGGGGACGGCGAGCCGGCCGCTTGACCATGATCGGCATGGCCGAGCTGCTATCAGCGTAGCAGTGGGTTTCACGGCGAGGCCCCGTGCGAACCGGCGGTCCGATCGCGGCGCACTGGAGCGTTCTTTTCCACAAAGCGTCCGCGAAAGAGTGCCTGATTTCTTTAATTGACAAAATTTATAGAGAATTATCAAGCCAGATTGGAGGATACCGATGTCCACATTCAGGCTTGTCCGCCTTGTAGCCAGTTTCAACCGTGCGTCCGGTACATGTGCCCCCGCGGGTCATGTCTCGTCGATGAGCGAGGCGCGATATGCGGTGGCGCCAGAAGTTTGCGATCTGAACGACGTCGGTCCTTCGCGTGGCAAGGCGTTACGGTGCAGAAATGTGCGCCAGCAGGCCTTGCATGCCGATCAAGTTTCCGTTGCAAGAAGAAGGACTGCCTGATGGATATCCGCAAGATCAATGATGACTACTCGGTGTCGCCCCAGATCGAGGCCGAGGACGTCGATATCGTCAGCCTGCTGGGTTTCCGGTCGATCGTCTGTCATCGCCCGGACCATGAGCACGCCGACCAGCCTGAATTCTCCACGATCGCCGCGCGTGCTGCCCAACTCGGCATAGAGGTGCGGCATATACCCGTCGTTCCGGCAGGGCTGACGCACGAAGCGGTCGACAGCATGGCTCAGGCGCTGCGTGAGCTGCCAGGGCCTGTTCTCGGCTATTGCCGCTCAGGCGCGCGCTCGACGAAGATCTACGAACAGGCGCTTCAGCCACTTTGATCCACCGCAAATCATTGGAGCCGCCCATGTCCGGACAGGAAAGCAATGTCGTCTTCCTCCCCGTCGAGGACGTCGCCCGCCGTGAGGTCACGGCACTTTGGGACACTCTGCGGCTGGAGGCGGGTGCGGCAGTCCACCGCGACCAGGCGCTGGCCCGGGCCATGGGGTCCGCCGTGCTGATGCATGCGAGTTTCGGCCATGCGCTCTCGCACCGCTTGGCGGTCAAGCTCGCCGACCACGACGTCGATCGCGACGAGTTGCTGGCGCTGATCTACGGCGCCTATATCGATCGGCCGAGCCTGCTCGGCGCGGCGACAGCCGATCTCCAGGCGGTAAAAGACCGCGATCCGAGCAACAGCGAGGTCTTGATCCCCTTCCTGTATTTCAAGGGTTTTTCCGCCCTGCAGGGCTACCGCGTCGCCCACTGGCTCTGGACGACGGGCCGCCGCCATCTCGCCCGCCACATCCAGAGCAGGATTTCGGAGGTCCTCGCCATTGATATCCATCCGGCCGCTGAAATGGGGCGCGGCATCATGCTGGACCACGGCAGTGGCCTCGTCATCGGCGAGACGGCCGTTGTGGAGGACGATGTCTCCATCCTGCAGAACGTTACGCTCGGCGGCACCGGCAAGGACACCGGTGACCGGCATCCGAAAGTCCGCCGCGGCGTCCTGATCGGTGCGGGCGCGAAAATCCTCGGCAATATCGAGATCGGTATCGGCGCCAAGGTTGGCGCGGGCAGCGTTGTCGTCGCGCCGGTCGCACCTTATACCTCGGTCGTCGGCGTGCCGGCGAGACCGATCGGCAAACCGCACACCGCGCTGCCGGGTATCACCATGGACCAAACGCTCAGCGAGCCGGAATACATGATATGACGAGGACATGGCGGCCGAATTTGCAAGCCTTCCCCCGTTCCTGAAATCTCCCGAACACGCCGCCTGTCAGGCCTTCGCCACGACGAGGTCGATCTCCACCAGCGCGTCTCGCCCGAGTGCCGCGACGCCGACGGTCGTGCGGGCCGGCAGATGGTGATCCTCGCTGAAATGCTGGTGGTAGACCGCATTGAGGCCGGCATAGTCGCGGGCGAAATTCGTGAGATAGATGCGGGCGAAGACGGTGTCTTCCAGACGGTATCCCGCGGCGTCGAGGATATGGCGGAGATTGCGGAAGACGCGTTCGGTCTGGGCCTCGATCGAGGCGGGGAGGGGCGCCTGCGGATCCTCTCGATCAATCGGCAACTGGCCCGTCACGTGGAGCAGGCCTCCCGCTTCCACGGCGTGCGCATAGCGGGCGGTTTTTGGCGGCGGGGCGGCGTCGGCGACGAAGTGGCGGCGCAGTGTCGGCATGGGGGCAAAAATCCAGTTTGAAGATCGGGCGCCGGCGCGGCGGCCGGCACCCGATCCGCTGTCAGCTCCAGGGATGGCGCGGCGGGTTGATGCCGTTGAGATAGAAGTTTCCGACGTGGAAGAACTTCCAGCGCACGGGATCGTGCAGTGTATGCGCCCGCGCATTGCGCCAGTGGCGGTCGAGATTGTGTTTTGCGAGCGTGGAGCGCGTGCCCGCCAGTTCGAACAGTTTGTTCGTGGCAAGGATCGCGATTTCCGTCGTCAGCACCTTGGCCTCAGCGGTCTTGACGGTCGCGTCTGCAATCGTCTCCTCCGTCGAATTCTCGAGGCCGGCGTCGATGGCCTCGCCGGCGATGCCAAGCAGGGCTTCGGCCGCATGCAGCCTGATCTTCAGGTCGCCGATGGCGGCGATGGTGAAGGGGTCCTCGCCTGCGGTCTCCTTGCCGCTGTCGATCCACGGCCGACTCTGCGTCTTAATGAATGCGATCGCGTCCTCGATCGCCCCGCGCGCGATACCCGCGTCGATGGCGGCCTGGATGATCTGCGAGACGGGGCCGGCGATGGTCGGCCGGTCGAACGCCGCAACGGGCAGCAGGCGGCTCTTTGGCACGCGCACGTTGTCGATCCTCACCGAGCCCGAGGCGGTGGTGCGCTGGCCGAAGCTCGACCAGTTGTTCGTCACCGTGATGCCGGGCGTGTCCCGTTCGGCGAAGACAAGATAGCCCTGTTCCTGCGCATCGACCGCGACGATCGGGATGAAATGGGAGAGGAGGGCGCCCGTCGTATAGAACTTTTCGCCGTTCACCACAGCCTCGTCGCCGTCAATGGTGACGTGCGTCTCGAAGGCGGCGACGGTCTTGCTGTTGAGCTCCGAAAAGGCATTGCCGAAGCGAAGGCCGGAGAGAACCCAGCCGAAGAACTCCTTTTTCTGTTCTTCCGTGCCGTCGAGATCGATATGGCCGTTGATGGCGAGGTGGTTCTGCGTGATCTGGGCGATCGACGGATCGGCGGCGGCGAGAATTGCGATTACGCGCGCCAGGGTCTTGTAGGATACGCCGGGGCCGCCATAGGCCTTCGGAATGTTGATGCCCCACAGGCCGCTCTGCGAATAGGCGTCGATCTCGGCGATCGGAAGCAGGCCCTCCCTGTCGCGAAGGGCGGCGCCCGGCGCGAAATCGGCGGCAAGACGCCTGGCAACGGCGATCGCCTCGTCATCGCTCTTGATGATATGGGCGGGCACCTGCGGCCGCGGCCGCGGCGGAACCGGATCATCCGAATTCACGCGCGGATGCTGCGTGTAATCGATAGGCTGTTTTTCGATAATCCCCATGGCGATGCTCTCCTGTCTGGTCAGGCGAGAGTGGCAATTTAAATATAAAATCCATAGATATTATATATTATAAGAAAGCCGACTTGTGGAAAATTCTTCGAAGGATACTCTCCCGCCAGCGGCGTTCGATGCCTTTCATGCCTCTTGCGCCTGCGAAAGCGGCGGGGCTGGACGACGGCAGCCGTGCCGGCACTTCAACCTCGGTTTACCTATTGCCGGTAAAAGGGACCTTCGCCTCCCATGGCGTTGCACGTCCCAACCTCCGGTGACTCATGTCCGAGACCTTCGATTCCGATATCTTCAACCTCGCCCCCACAGCCATGTGGATCGAGGATTTCAGCGAGGTCAAGGCGCTCTTCGACGCGTGGCGCGCCCAGGGCGTGACGGATATCCGGACGTTTCTCAACGAGGACAGGGACCGCGTTGCGCAATGCTCGCAGCGTATCAAGGTGCTTGCCGTCAACAGGAAGGTGCTGGAACTCTTCGAGGCCGATGATCTCGACCATTTGCGCGCCAACCTGTCGACCATCTTCCGCGGCGACATGCTCGAGACGCATGTGATCGAGCTGGCGAAGCTGTTTGATGGCGAGCTGGGTTTCGAGAGCACCACGTCGAACTATACGATTTCCGGCCGCCGCCTCGATATCCAGCTTCGGGGAACCGTCATGCCGGGCTACGAGACGTCGCTCGGCAAACTGCTGTTGACGACCGAAGATATTACCGCACGCGAGGATGCACGGCGGGCGGAGGCGATGCAGAGACGTCACGCGGAAGGCATTTTCGAGCATTCGCCCGTCTCGTTGTGGATCGAGGATTTCAGCCGGATCAAGCTGCTGATCGAAGACATCCGCGAGCGCGGTATCACCGATTTCCGCACGTTCATGGACGTCCATCCTGAATTCGTGCGCCAATGCATGAGCGAAATTCGCGTTATCGACGTCAACCGCGCCACGCTCGACCTGTTTTGCGCAACCGAGCGAAACCAGTTGCTGCATCGTCTGAGCGATATTTTCCGCGACGACATGGAAAAGCCGTTCCGCGAGCAGCTCATCGAATTGTGGAATGGAAACCTCTTTCATCATCGCGAGGTCGTGAACTATGCGCTCGATGGCACCGTGCGCCACATCTTGCTGCATTTTTCCGTCTTCCCGGGACACGAACTTGATTGGTCTCGTGTGCAGGTCGCCCTTACCGACATCACCGCGCGCAAGAAGGCGGAGGCCTATCTCGAATATCTCGGCAAGCACGATGTGCTGACCAAGCTCTACAACCGGGCCTTCTATGCCGAAGAGATCAATCGGCTGGAACGAAAGTCGCTGCGTCCCGTTTCGACGATCATCTTCGACCTCAACGGCCTGAAGGAAGCCAACGACCAGCTCGGCCACGATGCCGGCGACGCCTTGCTGCGCCGCTTCGGTGAAATTCTGAACGGCGCCGTAGCGCAGCCCAACCACGCCTGCCGGATCGGTGGTGACGAGTTCGCCGTCCTCATGCCCGGCGCGGACGCGAAGGCGGCGGCGACCATGGCCGAAACCATCAGCGAGCTGCTCAAGATCAACAACCAGTTCTACTCCAGCGCGCCGCTCCGCATGTCGTTTGGAGCAGCCACCAGCGAGGGCGGCGAAACGATCGAGAGTGTAGTAAGGCGCGCGGATGTTCAGATGTACGAGCATAAGCGGGCCTATTACGAGGCCAATGGTGCCAGCGGCGTTGCCAAGGCGCGATCAGCGCGACGCGCCACCTGATCATCGGACATCACGTCGGGAGCGGCTATAGATGTCTTGAATTGAGGCGATCGAGTCGATATCGAACGTACTCGAACGTATCCGCAAAATTTCCGAAAGTTTGACCGGTATGACCCCAGAATTTCTCGTCACGCATTCCGGGGGCTTCCACGCGGATGAACTTCTGTCGAGTGTCGTCCTGACGCGCCTGTTTCCTGACGCGCGCCTGATCCGCAGCCGGGCGCCCGAATGGATCACGCCGGGCACCGACAGGATCATCTACGATGTCGGCGGGGCCTACGATCCGGATGCCGGGATTTTCGATCACCATCAGCGCGGGGCACCGCTCCGCGATGACGGCCAGCCGTTCAGTTCGTTCGGCCTGATCTGGCGCCAGTTCGGGCGGGACTATCTCGCTGCTTTCGGTGTTCCGGCCGAGGATATCGAAACCGTTCATGCGGGCTTCGATGCGGACTTCGTCTTGCCGGTCGATCTCATGGACAACGGCGCGTTGAGCCCATCGGCCGCCGGCGCAATGGCTAAGCTGACGCTGCCCGTTCTTCTGGAAACGCTGAAGCCCGTGTTCGACGAGACGGAGCCGGATGCGGACAACCTTGCATTCCACGACGCGCTTTCGATTGCGCGCAGTTTCGTGGAGGCGAGCATAAGGCAGAGTGCCGCGAAGCTGCGGGCACAATCGATCGTGCGCCAGGCAATAGAGGCGACGGGAGATGGCCAAGTGCTGGAGCTTCCCATGGGGATGCCCTTCCGGCCGGCGATCGTAAAGGCCGGCGCCGACCATATCCTCTTCGTCGTCCATCCGCGCGACACCGATTGGTGCCTGACAGGCGTTCGGCGGTCGAGCGAAGGGTTTGAGCTGCGCGCCGATCTGCCGGCGGCCTGGGCCGGCCTGACCGGCCAGGATCTCGAAACCGCCTGCGGCGTTGTCGGCGCAACATTCTGCCATAACGGCCGCTTTATCGCCGCTGCAAAAACGCGCGAGGCTGCGCTTGAAATGGCAAGGATCGCGGTCGCACAGGCCCTGAGTTCACAGTCGCCAGCCGCTCTCACCGCATGATCCTGCGGTGAGGCAGCCTTCTAAGCCGTATTCGCCCCATGCTGAACCGTAGGGCGAACGTGCAGCAGGCCTTTGCAAGCGCATCTCTACGCCGGCTTTCCTTTATCCAGGCGGACAGATCGCCCCGGTATCGACCCACGCCTGGATGATCTTTCCGAACTCTTCCTGTGTGCCCGGAGCCGGTTCGCGGCCATCGCCGGGATGCCATCCCCATCCGACCAGGTCGTCCTTCGCCATATGCTCGACGATTTCGACCATGGTCTTGTCGCCATTGCGTGCCGGGTCCTTCAACTGCGTGCAGATCTGGCCAAGCGTCTTGCCCTCCCAGGCCATCTCGATGGGGGCGAGGTGCCAGGCGGGATTGCCGGGGATGCTCTTCAGGGTATCCGCCTGGCCGATGACCGGCGTGTTTTGCTCGCTGTGGCAGGTGTTGCACTGCATGCCCACGAGGCCCATGCCGCCATCACCCCGGAAGACCGGCGGCTGGTGCGGATGCATCGACATGCCTTGCAGTGGGCGATCCGTCGCCGGATGACAATTCACGCACCGCGGATGCTGGATGACCTTGCCGGCCTCCTCGAAGAGGGCGAGCGAGCGCGCCCGTTCATCGGAAATCGACTGGAAGGATTCTGCAGGACGCAGCGAATTGGTGTTTTGCGCCACGACCGCCGGAGCGAGCAGGATGCCCGCGCCGACGATAAGACAGTATGCTGCGACGCCCGAAAAGAGAAGTTTGATTTTCATCTGACGGTATCCCTCACGCGGAAATGAGACTGACGATGGGAAGCTGACGCACCGGAGCGTTTGTCAGCTTTCGCCACGCATTGGCGACCGCCGGCCCCACGGGAGGTACGCCGGGTTCGCCGACACCGGTCGGACTTTCCGCAGATCTGATGATCTCCACCGCGATATCGGGCATTTCGTTGATGCGGATCGAACGGTAGTCGTGGAAGTTCGACTGCATGATCCGCCCACCCTTGCCAAGGGTGATGGCGTCGAAGAGCACGGCACCCAGCCCGTAGCCGATGCCGCCCTCCATCTGCGCCTTGATGATGTTGGGATTGACGGCGACGCCGCAATCGACCGCACACCACACCTTGTGCACGCGTGGTGCGCCATCGGACCCGACGGAGACCTCGGCCACCTGTGCGACGAACGAACCGAAGCTTTCGACGACCGCCACGCCGCGGGCTCGCCCCTCCGGCGGGGTCGATCCCCAGTCCGCCATCTCGGCCGCCTTGCGCAGAACGCCGGCATGGCGCGACTCTTTGTCAAGAAGCGCAAGCCTTCCCTCCACCGGGTCGCGGCCCACACGCGCCAGCAGTTCGTCGACGAAGGTCTCGACGGCGAAGCCGGTATGGGTATGCCCGACGGAGCGCCACCAGAGCGGCGGGATCGGGAGCGTCACATTGTGCGAGGTGACCTTCAGATTGGGAATGCGGTAGGGCAGGTTCGAGGCACCCTCCACCGAAGTGGTATCGAGGTCTGCCTTGGCCATGATCGACTGGCCGACAATGACCTGCTCCCAGGCCGTGATCCGGCCCTCGGCATCGATCGCGCCGCGCATCTTGTGGGCATACATCGGGCGGTAGAAGCCGCCCTGGATGTCGTCCTCGCGGGTCCACATGTGCTTGAGCGGCCGGTCGTCGCCGATCGCCGCATAGACCATCGCGGCTTCCTGCATATAGGGTGAGCCGAACTGCGCCTTGCGGCCGAAACTGCCGCCGGCGAGCTGGGTGTTCACGCGGACCTTCGATTCGTCCAGCTTGAGGATTTCTGCCGCCACCTGCTGGTCGAAGCCCGGGAACTGTGCGCCGTTGTAGATATCGACAGAACCGTCCGCCGCCTTGATGAACACCGCATCGAGCGGCTCCATGGGGGCATGGGCGAGGAAAGGAAAGACGATTTCGGCTTCCACCGTCTGGAGCCCGTCCTGCCGGAAGGCCTCGTCGACATTGCCGGTATTCGTGGCTTCGAGGCCCGGCTCCTTGAAGTGCCTGATATATTCGGCGGCCAGTTCCGCCGAAGACCGGGTCTCCGCCTTGGCGAGGTCCCATTCGATCTGGAGCGCATCGCGCCCCTTCAGCGCCGAAAAGGTGTTGTCCGCATAGACCGCTATGCCCTGCGGGATCTGCTCGACGTCGACCACACCGCGCACCTTTCGGGCCTCGCTGTCGTCGAAAGATTTCACCGTTGCGCCAAAATGCTTGGGATGGGCGACGACGGCGGTGAGCAGGCCATCGGGCGTGATATCGAGTGTGAAGATCGCCGTGCCGTTGGTCTTGCCAACGGTGTCGAGTTTCGGCAGGTCCGTTCCAATCAAAACGAAGTCCTTGGGATCCTTCAGTTTCGGGTCCTGAGGCACCGTTTGTGTCGCGGCCTTGTCCGCGAAGGCGCCGAAGCCGCTTTCTCTGGACGATCCGGCATGTTTCAGTCGGCCTTTCTCGACGGTGATTTCCGTCGCCGGCACGTTCCATTCCTCGGCGGCGGCGGCGATGAGCATGGCGCGCGCGGTGGCACCCGCCTTGCGCATCTGCTCGTAGGCATTGGCAATCGAGCTTGACCCGCCCGTGCCCTGCAGGCCGAAGGCGAGATTGGCGTAGATCTTGTTGTCGGTCGGCGAGTGGACCGCGCGCATCTGGCTCCAGTCGGCATCGAGCTCTTCCGCGACAAGCGTCGCCAGTCCCGTGAACGGCCCCTGGCCGAACTCGATATGTTTTGACAGCACGGTGACGGTGTCGTCCGTGCCGATCTTGACGAAGGCGTTCATCGGCACGAGCTCGGCTGCGCCGCCGGCGGGAACGCCCGTTGGTGCGGCCGAAAGGAATTTTGGCGCGATCGCCACGCTGATGACAAGGCCGGCTCCGGCGAGGAAACCGCGACGGGTGGTTGTGATGTCATGGATTGTCATCGCTCAACCCTCCATCGAATTGGCGGCATTGTGGATGGCCGCCCGAATGCGATGGTAGGTGGCGCATCGACAGAGATTTCCGGTCATGGCGCCGTCGATCTCATCGTCGCTCGGCTTGGGCACCATCTGCAAGAGAGCCACCGCCGACATGATCTGGCCGGATTGACAGTAGCCGCATTGCGGCACATCGAGCCCCGTCCATGCGGTCTGGACGGCTTGCGCCTCCTTGCCCGAAATTCCTTCGATCGTCACCACGTCCGAGCCATCGATCATCGCAATCGGCGTGATGCAGGAGCGCCGCGGCATGCCGTCGAGATGCACGGTGCAAGCCCCGCACTGTGCGACGCCGCACCCGTATTTCGTGCCTGTCAGCTTCTCGAAATCCCGGATGACCCACAAAAGCGGCGTATCGGGATCCCCATCGAAACTGCGTTCTTTTCCATTGAGCGTGAAAGTCACCATGTCCATGCTTCCTTCCAAAGGAACCGAGTGGGGCGGGCTTATCGTCAAAGACATATGGCGTCAGTCGAAGATGAAAAGGGACTGAGCGAAAGAGAGGATTAAGGCGGTTCGGTGTTGGCGGATCAAGTCAAATGCGTGTGACAGCGTCCGGGGACCGAGGCCGCAGATTTGACGTGAACCGCCGGCATCGCGCGACGTGGAAGTTGTGATGGATTGATCAGCGACATCGGTGCAGCATGTGACAGCATATAGTACCCTGGGGTTATTGGCTTCACCGCTATCTTCCTTGACCCTTCACGTTGTTATTTGGAGGAGGGGAGCATGACGCAGACTATCAAACTCGACCGGACCCTTGGCTTGTGGTCCGTCGTATTGTTCGGCCTTGCCTATATGACGCCGATGATCGTGTTCGGCACGTTCGGCGCCCTGGCATCGGCGAGCCAGGGAACCACGGCGATGGCCTACTTCATCGCGGCGCTGGCGATTTTCCTGACGGCGGCAAGCTACGGCATCATGGCAAAAGTCTATCCGGTCGCCGGATCCGCCTATAGCTATGCGCGAAGATCGTTGAACCCGGGCGCCGGCTTCCTCGTCGGCTGGGCGGTGCTGCTCGATTACTTCTTCTTGCCCATGGTCATCTGGCTGATCGGCGCGGCCTATCTGACGGCCGCCTTCCCGGCGGTGCCCGCCTGGCTCTGGATCGTCGGCTTCATCGTCCTGACGACGGCCGTCAACGTCATCGGAATCGCCTTTGCCAACCGGGTGAATGTCGTACTGATGCTGGTCCAGCTTTCCGTGCTGCTCATCTTTCTTGCGCTTGCCGCGCGCTATGTCGTGGCGCTCAACGGCGTCGGCGGGCTCGCCTCTGTGCGACCGTTCTTCGAGCCCGGGGTGCCGTTCAGCGCCTCTGTCGCCGGTGCGGCGATCGCGGCTTATTCGTTCCTCGGCTTCGATGCCGTCTCGACGCTGACGGAAGAAACCCGTGAGCCGACGCGCACCATGCCGAAGGCGATCATGATCATCGCGGTGATCGGGGGGCTCATTTTCACCGGTTCCGCCTATATGACGCAGCTTGCGCATCCGGGCGGCGAGTTCACTGCTGTGGATTCGGCCGCCTCGGAAATCGCGCTGATGATCGGCGGCGATCTCTTCGTTACCGTGTTCCTGGCAACGCTTGTGGTCGCCCAGTTCACCTCCGGCCTCGCGGCGCAGGCAAGCGTCGGCCGGCTGCTCTTCGCCATGGGCCGCGACGGCGTGCTGCCGGCCAGCATCTTCGGCCAGTTGCATGAGAAATGGCGCACGCCCGTGCTCAACCTCGTCTTCGTCGGCATCGTCGGCCTGCTGGCCCTGACGCTGGACGTGACGACCTCCACGTCCTTCATCAATTTTGGTGCGTTCCTTGCCTTCACCGCCGTCAACGTCTCGGTCATTGCGCTCTATCTCAAGGGCAATGCCATCGTCCGGCCGCTTGGCCCGATGCTAGGGCTCGTGATTCCTGCGGCCGGCGCGCTCTGCGACCTGTTCCTGCTGTGGAACCTCGATGGCCACGCCAAACTTCTCGGCGTCATCTGGCTGGTGATCGGTCTCGGCTACCTTGCCTATCTTACGCGCTTCTTCCAGCTTGCTCCGCCGGAAGTGGAATTTCAGGAATGATTGCAGGAATTGCCTAGCGCCGGCTGAGGAAGAGATGAAACAGTTCCGCCTGGCTGGAAATGGTGAGCTTGGCATAGGCCTGGCGGCGGTGGACCTTGACGGTGTTGGGCGAAAGGCCGAGCGTGGCGGCGATGGAATAGCTCGAATGGCCCTTGAGGATGAGGGTCACGATCTCCAGCTCCCGTTTGGAAAGTAGGGGATGGCTGATCGTCGGCGCTGCCCGTTCATCTTCCCCCGGCAGGGTGAAGCGCTCACGCCAATGGCGTTCCGCCAGCGCCTTGAGGAGAGGGGCTGCACTTTCCAGTCGGGTGATGTCCCGGTTGGAAAAGGGCCGCGCTTCGCCCATGCGCGACAGCGAGAGCACCGCATCGGCATGGCGCAGCTTCAGGATGAAGCCGATCTCGTCGACGATGCCCGTCGCCCGGTAGTGGCGGCGGTAATATTCCGTCTCGGCAAAACGATCGGGTGCCAGGCGGCGCATGACCAGCACGCCGTCGCGCCCGGAGCGCACCGCATCGTAGAAGGGATCGAGAATGTAGGCGCCAGCGAGATAGTGGTCGACGATGGTGGTGCGGTCGCCGACAATGCGTGCATTGTCGAGGTCGAAGGCCTTGCCGCCCGGGGCATAGGCAAAGCCGTTCATCATCTCAAAGGAGACGAGATGACGAAGCGAACGCTCCAGCGCCTCGGGAAATGCAGGTTCCCCGAGCGCCACCACGGCCTCGGCGAGGCTTGAATGCCACAGGCCGATATAGGCGCCCGCTGCGCCGGATCTTGCCGCCACGTTCTTTCCCCTTGTCTTTTCAAGGAGACCTAGCACGGGATCCGCGATCCCGACAGGACCAGCCCGTTCGACATGTTGTCGATCGGGCCGACGTCACGGCGTTGTCGGTTGCTCGATCAGGTGACGGGCCACCGCCTCGTAGGCTGGCAGCGATGTCGGGTCATTGGCGGCGTTGCCGGCGACGGGGTGCGAGGAGAAGCGGGCGATGACCATATCGGCAGTGGGGTCGATGTAGATCGCCTGGCCGTGCACGCCGCGCGCCATGAAGGCGCCGTTGGCATTATGCGTGATCCACCACATCGCGCGATAGCTCCATCCCTTTAGCGCTGGGTAGCCGCCTTTCTCGAAGGCCGCCTTGTCGCCGCCGGCGCGGATGCTGTCGATCGCCTTCTGCGGGATGAGGCGCTGGCCACCTGCCATGCCGCCATCGAGCAGCAACTGACCGATGCGCGCCATGTCGCGCAGGCCGGCGTTCAGGCCACCGCCTGCGAAGGGTGTGCCGGTGGAATCGACTGCGTAGTAGGCGTCCTGCTCGGCGCCCATCTTGCTCCAGATCCGCTCCGACAGCAGTTCCGCCACCGATTTTCCCGAGGTGCGTGCGATGATCCAGCCAAGCGCATCGCTGTTGATTGTCTTGTAACCGAAGGCCGGACCGTGTTCGCCCTGCTTCACCACTGTCTTCAGGTAGTCGAAATAGCTGCGGGGGCCGGTATAGCCCTCGGGCTTGGGAAGGGGATTGCCGGCGGCCGAATAGATCCACACGTCGGCATTGGGATCGGCATAGTCTTCGCTGTAGCGCAGGCCCGTCGTCATATCGAGCACTTGCCGTATCGTCGCATCGCCGAAGGCGCTTTGTGCGAGTTCGGGAACGACGGTCGCGACCTTGGCCTTCTCGTCGAGCACGCCTTCGGCAACCAGAACCTCGCCCAGAAGGCCAGTCAGCGATTTCGTCACCGACATGGCGCCATGCTGTCCCGCTTCGTTGAGGCAACCGGAATAGTGCTCATAGACGAGCACGCCCTTGTGCAGCACGACGATGCCGTCCGTGTAATTGGCCGAGAGCGATTGCAGCCAGGTCATGTCCTGGTCGGCACCGGTCGGGCGGAAGGTGACGCCGTCGATGGCGGGATCGATCTTCCGTTCGAGCATCGTCGGCGCGCCGAGGCCGCGGCTCACATTGGTCGTCGGCATCAGCTGGCGGAAATGGCAGACCGTCCAGCGCGATTTCGGGAAGCTGAAATAGTCGCTGTCCGAAAAGCGGATGATCTTGTCTTCCGGCGGTGGAAAGCCCTGCATCCAGCCGAGGGTGCGAGGGTCCGACTGTTCTGCCGAAAGCGGCGCGGCGTCCTGGCCCGAGGCGCTGAGTGGCGATGCCAGAACCGGCAGGGCGACGGCGAGCGCGACCGACAGGGTTTTAGAAATTGACGATGACATTGACGAAGCCTCCAAGCCAGTTCGGCGAATTTTCCTTGGTCAGGGAATCCATGCCCTTGCCGGGAATGGAAATGCTGACGCCGGCCGTCAGAAAGGTGTTGGGATTGATGACGCGCGAATATTCGAGATAGACGTCGTCCGCGAGATGGTAATCGCCCACGCCGGCGATCGGGGTGGGTGTACCGTCGATGATGTCGAGGCGCGTGCCCTGGCCGAACTGGATCGGGCTGTTCAGTTCATTGGCGCGGATATGCGCATAGCGCAGCGTCCAGGTGTCGGCCTCCGTCGGCCTCACCTGCAGGCTGAGCTGGTGCGCGTTGACGTTCGAATTGAGGAACATCATGGACGACTTCGTGCCCGTCGACCAGGCATTGGGATTGCCTTCATAGTACAGGGGGTCGAAGCGCTCCACGCGCGAGGTCGAAGGATCGTCGCCGGAGAAGGTCTGGTAGCTGTAGGCGATCGTCGGCGCCCAGGACAATTCCTCGAACACATAGCCGATCTGGATGCGGCCGCCCCATGCCTGCAGGTCGATCTCAGGATTCCACTGGTAGGCGAGGTCGCCCCCGATGAAAAACCCCGCCATCGCCCCATCGAAGGGCTGGGTCCGGCCATAGGCGTTGACGAAGCTCAACCCGTCGCGCGCGCCCGGCATGATCACTGGTGGGCCGATACCGCCGTCCGCAGCCCGCGGATAGGGCGAGTTGGATTCCAGGACATGCCCGATCGTGAGGCCGCCATACTGTCCATCGTCCGTCTCATAGCGCAGGTCGCCTCCGGCGATCTTCGTTCCGCTGTCCGTGTCGGACAGTTCGTTCGCGTCGATGAAAAAGGCCGTCGCGGTCACGTCGTCCTGGCCGAACCGCAGGAGGGCCGCCTGTTCCCACGCCGTGCGGGGTCCGAGCTTCAGGGCGCCGCGTTCGAAACCGCTCGACCCGCCATTGGCGATCAGCATGCCTGTTCCTGCCTTGAACGGACGCGGCCCGACGGAAATATCGAAGAAAGGGCCGGTTTCCGCCGTGGAGCGCAGGCCGAGATAGCCGTCTTCGAGCGTGATGGCACCCGTGCCACCAGCGTCGAAGGCATCCGTGCCCAGGGTGCCCGAGGCGACGAAGGACAGCTTTCCGTAGATTGCCAGCAGGTCGCCCGCATCCGCGGTGAAGCTGATGCCGGGCATCAGGTACCCTTCGAGCCATCGCGTATCGCTATCGAAATTGGCCTCCGGCGCGAAGGTGTCGGCGAAATTCCAGAACAGGTTCTGCTCAGCCACGACATTGACACCCGCCTGAAAGTGTAGCCGCACTTCCAGGCCCGGCTCGTCGATCAGGAGCATCGGATCCTTGGCGCTTGCAGCAGCGGGCACGAGCCCCAGACCGATGGCCAGCAGGGTTGCGGTCGTCCGCCGACCGTCCCTCACATTTCCCATGCCGCACTCCGATACCGGTTTGGATGCCAAAACATAGATGACCGCGCCAGCATAGGCACGGATTCGCGAGAATAATCCATTCAATCTCAATTGGAGCGCAAAAAGATCGTTTCCGGTTCTGACGGGGTACGATGGCTGCTCGGAGTTGCGCCTTTCGCGTCATGACGTACGACGATTGCGGGGATGTTTGAGGCGCGGGTCGCCGGTCATGGCAACGTGGCCGAATGGTCGGCAGCGTGATCATTCGTCCGCATCAGCCGGCGGCGGCCGGAAATAGGGCCAAAGATCGGGTGCCGGAACGTTCCCGACGCGGTCTGAGCGCCGGGGCCATGCTGCTTGATTTCGACAATCAGGGTGGGTGGCCAGCATTCTCATCGACCTGACGGGTCTCTGCTCGCCTATGCCGCATGCGATCGCTCGCCTCCGCCAAGGGTGAAGACGGCGTGATCGCCTACGAAATGGCGCCCTTCAGTCGGGTCGAACAGTCCGCCTTCGATCGCGAGGCCCCCAAATACGGCATCAAGGGTTTCCTTGCACTCGCATTTATCTGGTGTGCAGTGGGCAGATGGCGTGTGAACGCCCTTTCGACCTCGGCTTTGTACAGACGGGGCGAGGGTGGTTTCCGGCTATGGTTTATCCAGGGGGAATGCAAACACAGTCCGAAGGCAATTCAACGGATTGAAGCCCGGCTCTTAATGCCAGTGCGCTTAGGATTGGCACCGTCTCGTTAAAGGCTGGTGGTGTGGACGCGCGGTCTCGGCCCCGCGTCCACACAATACTTAACTGCCAGCTGGCTCAGGTGGATCGAATTTCGCGTTGCGGTCGACCCAGACCCGACGGTACATCAGAGAACGCGAACGTTTTCGGCTTTCGACTTCCCGGTCTTGCGATCCTGGCCGACGTCGTAGCTTACGCGTTGACCTTCGCTCAGCGAGCCGCCCTGAAGCGCGGATACGTGTACGAACACGTCCGTTCCTCCGTTTTCAGGCGTGATGAACCCGAAACCCTTTTCTCCATTGAAAAACTTAACTGTGCCAGTGGCCATAACTTATCCTCGACGATTCTACAGCTGATTGCCGCGGAGAAAACCTATAGCTGTTGCGCGTTATTCGCAAGACGTTCGTAGATGATAAAATTTCTTGCGCGCGCCGCCTCCAAATCGAACGAGTTGTGTCTCGCATGTCCATAGCAGCCTGTTGGATTTGGATGCGCAAGTGTTAGGCGTGATTGCAGCGACCGCATAGAGATGCTACCGGCCACCCGCTCGGAGCTGATTTTCGCATTTTATCTCTACGGGCCATGTACTTACGGCCGTTTCAGGAGAAAGTGGATTGTATAAAGCGATCGGGCCTAAGTCCTCTGGCGAAGGCTCATTCAGCGCCCGGCTATAATTGTTGGAACGAGCGCCACAGCAGGCAGGTAGTTTGCGGCAAAGCGGTCGTATCTTGTTGATATCCTCTCCGATCGGCTGCTTGCGCATCGGCATCACCGAAGTGTGGATGGGGAGATGCAGGCTACACCTGCGTTGGCATCGGCCGCCCCTCGAAGTGCACCTTCGCCATACTCGTCGACAAGAACGGTACGGTCTCCTCGCCGAGGATTAGGTGGGCGGCGACTTGGTTACGTCCGAGATATCGACCGCAACGCCGGCGCCATCTTTCTATCCGGCACAGTCGACCAAACGAATTTCTGCTTAAAGGCGGCGATGGGCTCTTCACCTTGTCTTTGCCCTTGGGTTCGGAAAGCAGTTTCCCGCGCGGCATGCGCGTGCTAGGCAGTCGCGCTTTGATCGAAGGACAGCGGGCGAGATTTCATGAGCGTTGGATTGTATGCTGACTACGTCACGGATTTGAGGAGGCTGTTTTCGGAACTGGATCGTCATCCGGACCTCTTCCAGAGTTTTGACGCGCGCCTCGAACTGGCAGCAGCCGGTGGCCTTGTCGTCTACGAGACGAAACGGCGCAAAGGTCAGACAGACAGCCTCTACTATGGTCGCTCCGCTGCGACTGTCGCCAACCAGCAGATTTCACAGGCGGCATCCTTCGCTGCGAGCGACCGGTTTTTCGCTCTTGGCCAGTTCGTGGCCTTGACCGGTATCGGGGCGCAGACGCGTGCGTTGGACGGGCAGTATCCGCATTGCGCTGTCAATTTTTCCTATCGCAAGAAGGGGCAACCCAAAGCCATGTCCATGCTCATGGTGTTCATCGGGTTCAACGATGAAGCGGACGCACTGGCGTATGTGTCGGCGAGCGACGATGCATCTGTCTTTGTTGCCGAGCGGCCGTATCGCGGGGTGCGGGCTTACGAGTGGAAGTGAAGAAGCCGGGGCGCTCTGTGTTTATAGCCCGGCTGATCACCGGCGCGCAGAAAACAGGCACGATTCGAGCGGCGCCCATGGCCCGTCGAGATATTGCCAGATATCGATGCCGATGATCCTGATCTTGCCGGGAACGAAGTCCTCCGAAAGCATCTCGAAGAGCACATCGGCCTGGGTGTGGGGCACGCCGTTCTGCACGGTGATGTGAGGTCGCCACCTCTGAAGGTCCTGTGGGCCGAGCGACGGTAAAAGATGCGTCCGGAGATTTGACCGCATTTCCATGAGCTCCGGGGATGTGATCGTGAAAGCCGTTCCCGCACCGAGATGACGAACGGCGCTGACCTCTGCCAGGATCTGCCGGTGTCCGACTGTCTCGATGCGAACGCGCGTGCGAATGTTTTCAACATCTTCGCAGGGCAATTTATGAAACATGGTGAGGTGGGCGCGCAGAAAATTGCGTTTGGCTGGGAAATGCCGGCTGCGAAGCACGTCGAACGGAAAGAGGTCCGCCTCCTCGATCCGCGCCGTGATGATGACCGGAGCCTTCATAAGCGGCGCCTCAAAAAGATTGCCGCTCTGACGGCTTCGCGAAGCAGGGTGTACAGACCCCATATCCCGGGAATGGGGAGGTGCGCAATCTCGGGCGGTTCTGTGTGAAGGGCGTGGTGTGTCGCATCTTGTACGCTACGGAGCAGAAAAAACGGCTGCGGCCGAATCCACGACGGGGTCGACGCCGGCGGGTAGGGGCATTCCCGCTTTGCGAAGCGCGGAGAGCAGGCGCAACTGGTCCTTTGACGGGATATTCCTTATCTTGAGCTCCGCCGCAATATTCCGGATGAAATCCGGCCGTATCCGAATGAATGTCTCGCCTGCCTGTCGCGCGTCCTCCGGCAATCCGGCATCCGCATAGATAGTGGCCGCCACGACATGGAAGAGGGGAAACTTCTGTAGATCCGCTTGCCGGATTCCGAAGGCCGCCGCCTGAGAGTTACCAAGCATATAGGCCGCGAATGCGCGAGTTCCGCGATAATATCCGCCTCCGCCCGGGTTGAGGGCAAGCGCCTGATCCAGAAGTGCCGCGCCTCGCTCCCATTGACCACCGATGGCCAGCCTGGTTCCGAATTCCCCGATCAGTTCCGTATCGTTCGGATTCGTCGCCAACGCCTGCTCCCCGATCCGTATCGCCTCGGCTAATTCCTGATTGAAGAACAGCGCCGTCATCAGTGCCTGAAGGCCACGAACGTTGGCGGGGTCCAGCTGGATGGCAGAGCGTGCTGCCTGAAGCGCTCGCCGCAGAGGTGCATCGGCGTCGGATTTCGGATTGAATTTAAACCGCTCCTCATCGAGATACAGAATGGAAAGCATTGCCCAGGCAGTGGCATATCCCGGATAGCGTGCGACAGCCCCTTCCAGACAGTCACGAACCTCCGCATGACGCTCGGCGCTCAGCTCCGCCCGATAGGCGTAGAAATTCAAGGTGCAGGTGTAAGCTCCAAGATCATCGGGCGGCATTTTGGCGTTACTCGCCCGGGCAATAATGCCGTATGGCTGCGCGATGGTCGCCGCCACCTTGTTTGCAACGTCGGTCTGGATAGCGAAGAGGTCGCGGGACCGCAGATCATTCTCATAATCCTGCGACCACAGGATTGCACCGTTGCTGGTGTCAAGAAGCCTTGCCGTCACCCGGATGCGACTGCCAGCCGTTCGCACGCCGCCGGAGAGCAGATAGGACGCATCGTAGCCATCCCGAACCTGCGACACGCTCACATCCGGCGGCAGGGACTGCGACGTTTCGCGGCCGAACACCCTTATCTCCTTGAAACGGGGGAGGGCGGTCAGCAGTTCTTCGGTCAAGCCGTGTGTATAGATTTGAGCCTCGGGACCGTCGCCGAGGTTGGCAAAGGGGGCGATGACGAGCGTTGGGAGTGCAACCTCAAGCATATCCGTCTGCTGGATGGAGGTGTCTCCCATCATTACACGGCTGATCCCGTAGGCCGAAGCGACCAGCCCGGCAATGACAACAACCGCAACCAGCATCCGGCTTCTGACCTGCCAGCGAGGGCCTGTGGGCGGATCGGCGTGTACAAACGACCGGGACTGGCTGTCGGTCGGCGCCTCCGAACCCTCGCTGTGCCAGGAAAAGACCGGAACATATCCACCCTTCGGCATGTCAATTCTTACGGGATCGTGTTGTCCGGCAACGAGATAGTAGCGTTCCAGTGCGCGTCGCAGCCGGCCCGCTTCGATCCGCACGACTGGGTCGTCCTGCGAGAAATTCTCGGATCGCTTGAACACTTCGATCGCGATGGAATACCCTTTAATTCGCGCTTCGCGCCCTGCCAGGGCCTCTTCGACGATATAGGTCAAGAAAAGGCGGGCTCGCCCCGTTTTGGGGAATTCGAGGCTTGAATCGAGACGCGCCAGCTGAGCGCGAATGTCCTGCGGCCCCGGCGGCGGGCGCCTAGACGACCCGCTGCGTCGTTCGAGTGCCCCTCCGTCCGCGCATCGCTGCTCGTCTATTCTGGGAGGCGCATCGTCCGGCATGCTTCTTATGGAGAAGCTCGGAACATAGCTGCCCTTGGGAATGTCGATGACGATCGGATCTGCCTTGCCGGACGTCAGGTAGTATCGTTCCAGGGCGCGGCGGAGATGGCTGGCAGCAATGCGGACGATTGGATCTGCCTGTGGATCGAAGGTATCGCTCCTTCCGAACACCTCAAGCGCAATGGTATAGGCCTTTATGCGATTGCCACGGCCCGACAGTGTCTCCTCGACCACATATTCGAGCAAGCGGCGCTCGCGGTGGGTTGCATCCAAGGCAGCATTCTTTTGTATCCGCGCGAGTTGGCCGCGGCACGCGATGGCGTCTGGTCGCGATCCTTCCGCCCCAGAATAGGCAGTATAAATCATGACGTCCCCCGAGTGTGAAAGCACGGGGCCGCGCCGGCCACGGCTTTGCCTCACACCAACTTCCGACGAAATGCTATACATTGCGGGTGTGGGTCGCAAGAGCGACAACCACCGCGTGGTTACTGGATAACAGCAGGCCCGTTTTTCAGAGTTGCGGTTTCCAGACATCAACCTCGCGTCGGCAGCCCACAGGCACGGAGTCTCGGCGCAGAAACGTCATCAACGTGCTGATCCTGCTTGCGCGGATCAGCACGGTCATGCGGGCGAAGCAAGCGGATGGCTGAAATCAGCCCCGCCGCGCGACAAGGATGCCCGCAAGCACGATCAACCCGCCCACAGCCTGCATCATCCCGACCGGTTCAGAAAGCAGGAGCCATGCAAGGATTGCCGCGACGACGGGCTGCAACAACAACGTCAACGATGAAAAGGCTGTCGGCAGGTAGGCCAGCGCGTAGGTCACGAGGCCCTGGCCACCGACATGGCAGATAAAGGCGAGGCCGACGACCATTGCCCAGCCGAAGAGGGTGACGGGCACAACGCTGCCTTCGAAGAACAAGGCGATCGGCAATAGGCAGACGGCGGCAGAGAAGGTGGTCCAGACCATGATGCGCAGCGTTGAAAAGCGCGACCGGATGCGTCCGACCGAAAGCATGTAGCAGGCGTAGAAGAGGGCCGCGACGATTGCCGTCGCATCGCCCGCTAGCTGCCCACCGCCAATGGCCGCCGGTCCACCTTTCAGTACGATGACGCCGATCAGCGCCAGGGCCAGTCCCGTGAGGAAGATCGGCGTGATGCGCGTACGAAAAATCAGCCAGGAGCCCAGCGTCACGAAGACCGGCGCCAGATTGGCAAGAAGCGTCGCATTGGCGACGGAGGTCATTTGCAGCGAAAGGTGCCAGGCGCCCAGATCACAGGCAAGAAAGACGCCAGGCAGCAACAAGAAGAGATAGTCGCGCAGGCCGGAAGGCTGCTCATCTCCTTGCTTGGTCGTCTGCGACATCAGGAGGAACGGCAACAGGGCGAGCGAGACGCGCCAGAACGCCGTTGCCATCGGCCCCATTTCGGAAAGACGCACGAAGATCGGCGAACCGCCTATGGCAATGCCGCCAATCAGGAGGGCTGCCAGCGCAAGGCGGTTTTGCGGGGAGGAGGCAATCTGGGACAAGGCAGCAGTCCGATGGGCGGGAAAGCAGCGGGCTATCAGACCGGGCCGGCTTGAACCAGATGGATCGTGCTAATTTAGCGGAAAAGTTTGGCCGTAATCGAAAGACGGCGCTCCTTCAAGCGCCGTCTCCAGATCGTTGACCAGGCTAGTCTCAGGCCGCGTCGGGGCGGTGAACGGTCTTCACTTCAAGGAAGTCTTCCAGCCCGAACATGCCGCCTTCACGGCCGTTGCCGGACTGCTTGTAGCCGCCGAACGGGCTGCCATAGCGATGCGGTCCGCCGTTGATGTGCACCATGCCGGCGCGCAGCTTTGCGGCGACGCGTTCCGCGCGGTCGGGATTGCCGGTCTGGAGATAGGCGGCAAGGCCGTAGGCGGTGTCGTTGGCGATCGCGATTGCTTCCTCTTCGGTGTCGAAGGGGATGATCGCGAGCACGGGACCGAACACCTCTTCACGCGCGATGCGCATGTTGTTGTTGACGTCGGCGAAGATCGTCGGCTTGACGAAGTAGCCGGTCTCGAAACCCTCCGGCTTGCCGGGGCCGCCGACCAGGACACGTGCGCCTTCCGCCACGCCCGCCTCGATCAGCGCCTGAACGCGGCCGAACTGGACGTGCGAGACGAGCGGACCGATATGTTCGCCGGCCTCTTCCGGATTGCCGACCTTGGCTTCCTTGCCGGTGCGTTCCGCAATTTCGACAACCTTGTCATAGACCGAACGCTCGACGAGCATACGCGTCGGCGCATCGCAGGACTGGCCGGAATTGTTGAAACATTCGCGCACGCTGCCGGCGACGCGATCTTCAAGGTCGGCATCGGCGAAGACGAGGTTCGGCGACTTGCCGCCGAGTTCCAGCGTCACGCGCTTGACCGTCTCGGCTGCATCCTTGCTGACGGCGATGCCAGCGCGGGTGGAGCCGGTAAAGGACATCATGTCAACGTCCTTGTGCTTGGAAAGGGCTGCACCGCACTCCAGGCCATCGCCGTTGACGAGGTTGAACGTGCCCGCCGGGAAACCGGCCTCGTGGACCATCTCCGCATAGAGCAGGGCATTGAGCGGGGTGAACTCCGAGGGCTTCAGCACGCAGGTGCTGCCCGTCGCCAGTGCCGGCACGACCTTCAGCGCGATCTGGTTGATCGGCCAGTTCCACGGCGTGATGAGACCGCAGACGCCGATCGGTTCACGGCGCACGACGTCGCCGTTCGGCAGCACTTCGCGGGCCTTCAGGCGCTTCAGGCCGTCGATGAAGCCCTGGAGGTGGCCGACGCCGACATCCGCCTGCTGTTCGGTGCTCATAGAGATCGGCGCGCCGAGTTCCAGCGTGATGGTGCGTACCATTTCCTCATAGCGGCGTTTGTAGATTTCCAGCAACTTTTCGAGCAGTGCCAGGCGTTCTTCGACGCTGGTCTGGCTGTAGGTCGCAAACGCCTTCTTGGCAGCGGCGACGGCGCGATCGATATCGGCGGCGGTGCCCATGGAGATGACCGCGATCGGCTTTTCCGTCGCCGGATTGATTACCGGAAGGTCATTGGGCTTCAGCGGATCGACCCACTGGCCATCGATGTAGAATTTGCGCTTGTCGAGCATTCTGGTCTCCCGTCAGTTCTTCAGTTTTTCATCGAGCCAGCCCTTGATGAGCTGGCGGTATCGTTCCCCGCCGAAGCTTGGGAAATGGCCGCCATGGACCAGCCGCACCGGCAGGGTCATGAGCCGCTCCATCGAGGCGATGTAATCCGCCAGGTTGGAATGGTAGGTGTCCTCGATCAACGGTCCATCGTAGACGATGTCGCCGGAGAAGAGAATTTCTGTCGCCTTTTCGTAGAGCGCAATACCCCCCGGGGAGTGGCCCGGCGTGTGGATGACCTCGAACTGGCGGTCGCCGAGGTCGATGACGTCACCGTCTTCGAGGATACGCGTCGCCGGGGCTCGTTTCACCGCATAACATTTCGAGCAATAGGGTTCGGGCGGCAGCGCGTCGAAGATGTCGTCGGTGACGTAGGGGTCGGCGAGCGTGTTTTCCCGTGTCGGGTTGGCGAGAAGATCGGCCTCGGCCGAATGCACGGCGCGGCACTCGAACTCGTGATGGCAGCCGATATGGTCGAAATGCGTGTGGCTCGCCACCGCGATCAGGTCACGCTCCGTCACAAGCGGCACCCATTCGCGCAGGGAAACGACGCCCATGCCGCTATCCACCAGCATGTCGCGCTCACGTCCGCGGATGTGCCAGACATTGCAGCGATAGAATTCCTGGATATAGTGCTCGGAAATAGCCGTCACGTCGTCGTCGAGGCGACGCACGCTGTACCAATCCTCCGGGCGGATGCGCTGCATTACTGTCCCACTCCCGCTCCGTCCTGAAGCACGACGATGCTATCCGCCTTCAGCCGAAGGTCAAGCTCTGCGCCGACTTCCGGCATCTCTGTTTGTGGCAGGTGCGCCGTCAGCGCCAGACCGTCCGCCGCGACATGGCAGCGATGATGCGTGCCGAAGAAGGCGCTGCCGATAATACGTCCGCGGCCGAGCGAGACGGTCGGGGTTACTGCATTGGCGCTGCGGAAATGCTCGGGTCGGATGCACAGCGTCACGTCGCGGCCCGCAACGGGAAACCCGGATACGAAGGCGGAGGCGGGCAGGGCGACGCGGCCGAGCACGGTTTCCACTTCTGCTTCGTTTGCCGCCGTGCCGCAGATCTTTGCGGGCAGGAGGTTCACCTCGCCCATGAAACCTGCGGAAAACAATGAGCGCGGACGCATGTAGATCGAGGCGGGGGTGCCGACATCCTCGATGCGGCCCTTGTTCATCACCACGATGCGGTCGGCGATCGCCATCGCTTCCTCCTGGTCGTGAGTGACATGCACGAAGGTCGTGCCGACACGCTTCTGGATCGCCTTCAGCTCATCCTGCATCTGCCGGCGAAGCTTCAGGTCGAGTGCGCCGAGCGGCTCGTCGAGCAGCAGCACGTCCGGATCGACGGCAAGCGCGCGGGCAAGCGCCACGCGCTGTCGCTGGCCGCCGGAAAGCTCGTGCGGCTTCTTGGCGGATGATGCCTTCAGGCCAACGAGGCCGAGCAGCGAAAACGCCTTCTCGTATCGTTCCGCCTTGCCCATGCCGCGCATGCGCAGGCCGAAGCCGACATTGTCGCGCAGGCACATATGCGGGAAGAGTGCATAGTCCTGGAACATGGTCGTGGTGGGCCGCTTGGCTGGGGAGACATGGGTCATGTCACGCCCGCCGATCGCGATCGTGCCGGAGGTCGGTTCGATGAAGCCGCCGAGGATGGAAAGCAGGGTCGTCTTGCCGCAGCCGGAAGGGCCGAGCAGAACGATGAACTCGCCGGCGGCGATATCCAGCGAGACATCGTCGAGTGCCCGGAAGGCACCGAAGACCTTGGTGGCGTTACGAATGGAAACGTCGGCGGTCATGAGGATTTCCCGGTTTTGCGGAAGACGGTGAGTTCCATGAGGATGAGGAACGCGACCGAGATGAGGAAGACGACGCTGCCGATGGCATTGGTCCGGGGATCGAGACCGGAGCGCAGCATGCTCCAGATCTCGACCGGCAGCGTGACGTCGAAGCGCGACAACAGGAAGGCGACGATGAACTCGTCCCAGCTGAAGGTGACGGAGAGGAAGAAGGCGGCGAGGATCGACGGCAGCAGCATGGGCGCGGTGATGAGCAGCATGACCTGCCAGTCCTTTGCGCCAAGATCACGCGCCGCTCGCTCGATATTCACCTGATGTCCGCCCATGGAGGCATAGATGATGGCAAAGCAGAGCGGCAGGTTGATCACCACATGGCCGATTCCGACGGTCAGGAGCGAAAGCCGCATGCCGGTGAGGTTCAGCACCGAGAGCAGGCCAAGGCCGATGATCAGCGTGCTGACCGTCATCGGCGCGACGATAAGGCCGCGCAACAAGCCTGAGGCCGGCAATGTATAGCGGGCGAAGGCGTAGGCCGCGAGGAAGCCGAGGATGCAGGCGACCGCCGAGGAAAGGACCGCGACGATCAGCGAGTTGCCAAGCGCCGCCATCAGCTTGCCATCGGAAAAGATCGCCTCGTACCAGCGCAGGGTCAACCCGTTGAGCGGCGGCACGGGAAGCGTACCGTCCTGGAAGGAGAACAGCACCAGCACGATGACCGGCAGGAAGATGAAGAGGTAGATCAGGCCGGCATAGAGTACGGCGAGCGTCGTGGTGAGGTGTCGCATGTTACGTCCTCTCCATCTTCAGCCAGCGCGCGCAGGCGATATAGGCAAGCGTGACGACGGCCATCAGCACCAGCGACATCGCGGCCGCCATCGGAAAATCAGCGCGCCGGCCGAGTTGCAGCATGATGACCTGCGGCAGGACCAGTTCGTTGTTGCCGCCGAGAATCTGCGGCGTGATGTAGTCGCCGATGCACAGCACGAAGGTCAGGAATGCGCCGACCATGACGCCCGGCAGCGTCAGCGGCAGCACGACATGCCAGAAGGTTTGCAATGCGTTGGCCCCGAGATCAGCCGCCGCGCGCCGATAGTTCGGCGAAAGCTGGATGAGGTTGGCATAGATCGTCAGCGTCAGCAGCATGACGAAGAAGTGCACGAAGCCGATGACCGTGCCGGTGCGGTTGGCGGAGAGCTCCAGCGGTTCGGCGATCACGCCGAGCCAGAGCAGCGCCTGGTTGACGACGCCGCCCTTGGAGAGAACCAGCAGCCACGAATAGGAGCGCACCACATAGGACGTCCAGAACGGCAGGATCGCCATGACGAGGGCAAAGCGCTGCCACTTTTTCGGCACGCGCTCGGCGATGATCCAGGCGAGCGGGTAGGCGAGGACGATGGAGATGACGGTGACGACCGCGGTGATCTCGAGCGAGACGACGAGGCCTTTGAATAGGTGCGCCTTCCCGAAGAAGGCGATGTAGTTGTCGAGCGTCCAGGTGGCGACAATCTCGCGCCCCTGCCGCGTCCAGAAGCTGATCGCCGCCATGTAGGCGAAGGGCACGAGGAAGAAAAACCCCGTCCAGAGCAGCGCCGGCAGGGCAAAGGCCCAGGCCTTGCGGCGTTCCGCGCGCTCATAGGCAGTGGCAGTCATGGGGGCAGGTCCTCGTCGGTGCTCGGAGCTTGGATTCTCGGGTCAAGCCCGAGGATGACGAAAGAAGAGAAGCGGGGTAACGCAGAAACGATATCGCAGGCCGCACCGTTCGGTGGGGCGGGCTAACACCCTCCCCACCGTCATCCTCGGGCTTGACCCGAGGATCCATGCTTCCCCAAGATCCTTACTGCTGCAACATCTCCGTCCAGACATCCTGCATCGCCGCATCCATGTCGGCGTCGGCCACCGGGTAGAGTTGCGAGTTCTTCAGGTATTCCGGCTGCTTGTCCCAGCGCAACGCCGCCTTCTGCGGATCGGTGAGGTGCGCGCCCGCCTTGGCATTTGCCGGCATCGCCCAGTAGCAGGAGGAGGTGGCAAGCCGCGCCTGGCCCTCGGGGCTGACGATATATTGCACGAATTTCAGCGCGAGATCCTGCTTTTCGGAGGTCTTGAAGACGCCGATAGACTGTGCCCAGCGCAGCGCACCCTGCTTGGGGATCGTCCAGTCGAGATTCGGCTTCTCCGCCGAAAGACCGGCTGTCAGCCATTCGCCGCCACCGACGACGATATCGACTTCGCCAGTCGCAAGTGCGGTCTGCGAGGCGACGACGTCGCTCACCTGGCGGGCGACCTTCTTCATCTCGAAGAGCTTTTCCTTGATCGCCGGCAGGTCGTCCTGCTTGAGATCCGCCGTCTTCTTGCCGATGCCAACGCCGGTCAGGCCGACCATCGGCAGGTAATAGTCATAGAGCGCGATGCGGCCCTTGTACTTTTCCGACCAGATGACCGAGAGGTCGTCCATGTCGGCCGGGTCGACCTTCGTTTTGTCGTAGGAAATCGTGTTGTAGCCGAACTTTTCGGTAATGGCGTAGACCTTGCCGTCCTTGGTGGTCGTCTCTTCCATGCGCACTTCCGGGAAGAGATCGCCGAGCGGCAGCTTGTCGGCCGGCATTTCGCCGAGAATGTCCATGTCGATGGCGCGCGGCACGTCGACGGCGTCGATCACCAGTACATCCCAATCGCCGGGGCGGGACTGCTCGATGATCGAGATCGCAGCCCCCGTGCCTTCATATTCCTTGAGATTGACCTTGACGTTGTTGGCCTTCTCGAAGGGCTCGACCAGTGCCGGATCGGTATGGTCGCACCAGACCAGCGCGTTCAATTCGTCCTGTGCCTGCGCGGCGGCCGATGACAGGGCGATGGCGCCTGCGGCGGCGAGAAGCATGCGGCGGCGGAGACCGCCGGAAACGGTTTTGCTCATTATCTTTCCCTCTGGTGCAGGCTTTCGGCCTTTGCGGATGGCACTCGTCGCGATGCCTTGAGAAAAAGATTGAACGAGTTCATTTTTTAAGTCAATCTCATTTTTGAGGAGATTCCAACGGAGGATTCCATGGCTGGATTGCGTGCAAAACAGAAGGCGGACAAGACGCGTCGCATTCTCGAATCCGCGACCACGCTGTTTCGCGATCAGGGCTATGACAGTGCCCGCATCGAGGACATCGCCGAGATGGCAGAAGTCTCCGTCGGCACGCTCTACAACTATTACCAGAACAAGGGCGACATCCTTGTCGCGACCGTGGCCATGGAAGTCACGGAAGTGCTGGAGGCCGGCGCCCGCATCGTCGCCAACCCGCCGCTAAACGTTGCCGAGGCGTTGCGCACGCTGATCGAGCAGTACTACGACCACTCGCTCTACTATCTCTCCAAGGAGATGTGGCGCACCGCGATGGCTATCTCCATTCAGCAGCCGGACACGCCGCTTTCCCGGCGGTACACGGAACTCGACGGCCAGCTTTGCGCCCAGGTGGTCCAGCTCATCGAAACATTGCAGGTGCGCGGCGTGGTCCATGCCGGCGTGGACGTGAAGGCTATGGGTGAGGTTTTCTTCAACAACCTCAACATGATGTTTATCGAGTTCTGCAAGGTGGACGCCATGCCGCTGGAAGACTTGAAGACGCGGGTCAATGCCCAGCACGCGCCGATTGCCACCCTTATCAGCAGCATCAAGATCGTTTGAGGAACGCATGACCGAAACGGAATCCACCGTGCTTTCCGCCGCCGATGCCTTGGTCAGCGCTTTCGCGCGGCACGACCGTGATGCCTATTTCGCCGCCTTCGCACCCACCGCGACCTTCCTCTTTCACAATCTCGCCCATATGCTCGAAGACCGTGCCGCCTACGAAGAGGAATGGGCGCTCTGGGAGAGCCGCGACGGGTTTCGCGTGCTCGGCTGCCGCTCGACGGACCGCCAAATCCAACTCGTCGGCGATGTCGCGATCTTCACCCACGCCGTCGAGACCGATATCTCGATGGGCGGCGAGACGATGACGAACAACGAGCGTGAAACCATCGTTTTTTCACGCGATCCGACAGGTCGGTGGCTCGGCGTGCACGAACATCTCTCGGTTCGCCCCTGAAGCGCCGAGATTTCGTACTCGCGCCTATGCGCGGTTTTCCATGCGCTTAATCAATTAAAGATTGCGATGTCGAGGCAGAGTGATATTCTGCCCGCTAATATACGAAAATGCAGGTCTGGAGTTTTCGCGCCGTGGTTTCACGACGCGGACGTGCCTGTTTATGCCCGCAGCAAATTGATTTCGGGGGCCGCCATGCTTTGCATCGGCGGGGATATTTTCGCATCGGTTCGACATCAACCGTCCATTCCACGGGAGCGCTTCCATGGATACGAAATACGGCTTTACACGTTTCACCCTCACAGAATTCGAGCAATGGCTGGGAACGATCTCGGTGACCCGCGTGATCGACAAGGTGCAGGAACACCACACCTGGAGCCCTCGGTATGCGCAGTTTACCGGCAACAACCATTTCGAGATGCAGAAGGGCATGCGCGATCATCACGTCAACCACAATGGGTGGGCGGACATCGGCCAGCATTTCTCCATTTTCCCGGATGGCATGATCGTCACTGGCCGTCCGCTGAACAACACGCCGGCCTGCATTTACGGCAACAACAGCCGGTCGGTGTGCATCGAGAATGTCGGTGACTTCGACACGGGAAAAGACCAGATGGCCGACGCGCAGAAGGAGGCGGTCGTCAAAGCCACCGCCGCACTGGTTCGTCGGTTCAACCTCGCTCCGGTGACCACCAACAATATCGTCTACCATCACTGGTACGATCTCAACACGGGTCAGCGGACGAACGGCACGGGCGTCACAAAGTCCTGCCCCGGCACGGCGTTCTTCGGCGGAAACACCGTTGCCGACTGCCGGAATAATTTCCTCCCGCTTGTCGAGCAGGCCTTGACCGGCGTGCCGTTCTCGCCATCGGCTGCAACGCCCACCTATGGCGTCGTCGTTTCCGACACGCTGAATGTCCGGGTCTCGTCAAGCGCCTCGGCCGCTTCTGCCGCAACACAGGGGCCGCTCGAGGCCGGCGCGATCATCCGCGTTTTCCGGGAAGAAAACGGCTGGTACAAGATCGCCAATTCCAAGGAATACTGGGTCTATGGAAAATGGGTCAAACCGGTGACCCAGCGCATCGTGAACACGGACGATTCGAAAGGGCGTGCCGGCCCCGGAACCTCATTCGAAATCCTGCGGAGCTTCATGAAGGGCGAGGTGGTCTATGTCCACGAGACATCCGGCAACTGGTCGCGGATCGCACTTGACGAACTCTGGGTCAATTCCTCGTTGATCGGCTGACGGAGTGATGCCCCGCCGTGCGGCAGCTGTCGCCGGTGATCAACGCGCCTTCGATGCCGAGCGCCTCCGGGTGACGCCTGCATCCTTATAAAACGCGCTCCAGACGGTTATCTCAGGAGCGCGTCATTCAACCGGTAACAAACACCGGATCAGCCAAGGACGAATCGATTGAGCCGATCCTTCAAGAGAGCGATCGTGTCGACGTCTGCATTGGCGAAGGCGAAGCGCAGATATCCTTCCTGCCCTGCGCCAAAGTAGCTGCCCGGCAGGCAAAGCACGCCGGCTTCCTTGGCGAGCCTTTCGGCCACCACGGCGGACGGCGTTTCGCCGAACGGATGGCCGATGAAGGCAAAATAGGCGCCGACAGCACCGACACGCCAGGCGGGTACGGCGGCCATGGTGGAGAGCAGGCCTTCGACGCGCCGCGCAATTTCGCGACGGTTTTCCTCGCGCCAGTCGGCCAGCAGGGGCAGGGCGGTGGCAACCGCGGCCTGGGCGGAGCGCGGCGGACAGATCTGCAGGTTGTCCATGATCTTTGCCACCTGCTCGACAACCCCGGCGCCGGCCGTGATCGCACCGAGACGATGGCCGGGGATGCAGAAGGATTTCGAGAAGCTGTAGAGGCTGATAAGCGTGTCTTCCCAGCCCGCCCGACCGAAGAGGTCATGTGGACGACCGGCTCCGGCCGGCAGAAAGTCACGATAGGTCTCGTCGAGGATCAGCCAGACGCCGCGTGCGGCGCAGAGTTCGTAGATCGCTGCAAGCAATTCCGGCGGATAGACGGCCCCGGTCGGGTTGTTCGGCGAGACCAGGGCGACGGCGCACACATCCGGCGTGATGCCGGCGGCGAGCGTTGCAATGTCCGGCAGGAAACCCTTTGCCGGGTCGCAGGCGGCGAACCTGGTCTTGATACCCAGCATGGCCAGGGTGGTTTCCTGGTTGAAATAGTAGGGGTCGGTCATCAGCACGGCATCGCCGGCGCCAGCCACGGCCATGGCGGCGCAGATGAAGGCCTGGTTGCAGCCGGCCGTCACATGGATGTTGCCGGCGGAGAGCGCCACGCCGTAACTCTCGGAAACATGCGCCGCATAGGCCGCGCGCAGCGAATCCTCGCCCTCGATCGGCCCGTAACCGGTATAGGCGCGCGAGGCGGCATATTCGCCAAGCAGGCGCAGCATGTCCGGGTGCGGCGGATAGCCGGGTACGGCCTGCGAGAAATCAATCATCGGGCCACTGCGGCCATCATAGGCATCGCCCCAGGCGAAAACCGAGGGGATGGGCGGGGCGGCGAGGGTTTCGACGAGCGGATTGAAGCGAGGCATGGTCATTTCCGTTAAAATCAGGCGCGGGTCTTGCGTTGGGGATTGGCGGTGGCCCGGCGTTTGGCCGGGGCCGAAACCGGACGATGGGCCTCGACCAGACGGTTGCCGCGGCCGCGCAGATGCGTGCGGGCGGAGGCCTGCGGTTCGGGCAGGGTTTCTTCGAGGGCGGCGAAGACCCAGTCGATGAACACTTTGACGAGGGGTGACTGGCGGACGGACGGACGGCAGGCGACATAGAAGGCGTCGTTGGCCGGCACCGTCAGATCGAACGGCACGACGAGTTCGCCGCGGGCGATCAGGTTGCTGGCGGTGATCGTATCGCCGAGCGCAATGCCCTGGCCGTGCAGCGCAGCCTCGGTGGAAAGGCGGGCGTCGCTCATGAAATGCTGGCGGCCGCGCACCATGTCGAGCGCATCCGCTGCCGCCAGCCAGGTGTTCCACTCCCTGCCGTCGTCACCATGGAACAGGGTGTGGTCCGCAAGGTCGCGTACGGAGCGCAGCGGCCGGCTGTTGAGCAGCGTCGGGCTGGCGACCGGGAAAAGCTTGAGATGCGACCACAGCCGCGTCCAGCTATCGGGCCAGTTGCCGTCCCCATAGAGCATGCAGACATCGGTATCGAGCGAACGCAAGTGGTCCGGATCGTTGGAGGCGATCAAGGTGACGCGCACGCCGGGATACTGGTCGGTGAAGGTGTTGAGGCGTGGGATCAGCCAGAGCGAGAGAAGTGCGGGCACGCAGGTGACGGTGAGATCGCCATGGGCTTCCGGCTGCTTCATCAGGGCCGTCGCCGCCGCGATCTCGCCGAAGGCATTGGTGACGGCGGGCAGCAGCAGCGCACCCTGCGGCGTCAGTTTCAAGCGTTTTCCGCCGCGCTCGAAAAGCGTGGTTTCGAGAGATTCTTCAAGTGCACGGATCTGGTGGCTGACGGCGCCGTGTGTGACGTTCAATTCCCGCGCCGCAGCCGAAACGGCGCCGCGGCGGGCGGTCGCCTCGAAGGCGCGGAGCGGGTTGAGCGGTGGCAGGCGCGAGGCCATATAGGGGGATCTCACATGTGAGTTTTTCTCACGGCAATTTCTATAACAACGCTAATTGCTTTTCCAAGCGTTTTATTACGATACTGTAAAAAACGAGGGCAAAGCCCCGGGGGACAATCAGGAGGCTTCAGGCGCTGGAGACGGCGTGGCACGCGTCAAATGGCGTGCAAAAATCTTCTCGAAAATCCGAACCCGATTGCTTTCAGGCCTTCCGTGGCGCAAAGCGCCTGGCGTAGAATACGACAATGGGAACGCTCCGATCGGATCAACGGTCGGCCTAACAGGAGAAAGACGACTATGCGTGACATCCTCAAGACCAATGTCAGCCGCCGCGCGGTGCTGGGCGCCGGCGTTGCCGGTGCTTCGCTGCTCGCCATGCCGGCCGTGCTGCGTGCACAGGACAAGTCGCTGAAGGTCGGCGTCTACGGGGGCTACTTCAAGGACTCCTTCGACAAGAACATTTTTGCCGAGTTCACCAAGCAGACGGGCATTGCCGTGGAATCGGTCGCCGAACCGACGGGTGAGGCCTGGCTCGTCCAGCTCGAACAGGCCGCCAAGGCAGGCCTGGCGCCCGCCGACGTCTCGATGATGTCGCAGGTCGCCATGCTGAAGGGCCAGTCGACCGAGCTCTGGGCACCGCTCGACATGGCGAAGATCCCGAACGGCTCGAACCTGATCGACCATTTCGTCAACAAGTATCCGGACGGCCGTGTCGCCGGCATCGGTGCTGTCGCCTGGTACATCACGCTCGTCACCAACACCGATGTCTTCAAGGAAGCGCCGACCTCCTGGACCGCGCTGTGGGACCCGGCGAATGCCGACAAGCTCGGCCTGCTCGCCCTCGTCTCCAACTCCTTCCTGCTCGAAGTGACGGCAAAGACCCATTTCGGCGGCACCAATGCGCTCGACACTGAGGAAGGCCTCCTCAAGGCCTTCGAAAAGCTTGCCGAAGTCAAGCCGAACGTGCGCCTGTGGTATCGCGACGAAGCGCAGTTCGAGCAGTCGCTGAAGTCCGGCGAAATCCCGATGGGCCAGTACTACCACGACGTGACGGGCCTTGCCGCCGCTGACGGCCAGCCGGTCCGCTCGACCTTCCCGAAGGAAGGCGGCATCATGGATTCCGGTTGCTGGGCGCTGTCGCGCGCTTCGACAAAAGTCGAGGAAGCCCACATCTTCATCAACTACATGAGCCAGCCGTCGATCCAGGCGATCCTGTCGCGCAAGGTCGGCACGGCGCCGACGGTCAAGCGCGACCTCATCGACCTGACCGCCGAAGAGTTCGCCGCGGTGTCCTCGGATATCGAGCCGATCATTCCGCGCTACGACCTCTACACCACCAAGGCCGACTGGCTGAACCAGAAGTGGACGGAAATGATCGCAGGCTGATGCCTGTCCATTTGTGAAGACAACCGACCGGCTGCCAATGCCGGTCGGTCCTCAAACCGTAAGCGCCGAACGGAGCTAAAATGTCCGGATTGACCCTCCAGAATATCGTCAAGCAGTTCGGCCAGTTTACGGCCGTCAAGAATGTCGAACTGACGGTGCCGCATGGCACGTTCGTCTGCCTTCTCGGCCCCTCCGGCTGCGGCAAGACCACATTGATGCGCATGGTCGCCGGCCTCGACCTGCCGACGAGCGGCGCGATCAAGCTGGACGGCAAGGACATTACCAACGTTCCGACGCACAAGCGCGACCTCGGCATGGTCTTTCAATCACTGGCGCTCTTTCCCCATCTGACGGTCGGCGAGAACATCGCCTATTCCCTGCGCATCCGCGGCATCGGCAAGGAAGAGCAGAAGAAGCGCGTCGACGAGCTTCTCGCGATGATCCATCTGACGGGCTATGCCGACCGCCCCGTGGCAAAACTTTCCGGTGGCCAGCGCCAGCGCGTGGCGATTGCCCGCGCTCTCGCCATATCGCCAAAACTCTTTCTGCTCGATGAGCCGCTTTCCGCGCTCGATGCGAAGCTGCGCGAGGCCATGCAGGTCGAGCTGCGCCAGCTCCAGCAGCGCCTCGGCATTACCACCATCGTCGTCACGCATGACCAGCGCGAGGCCATGACCATGGCCGATACTGTCGTCGTGATGAACAGCGGCGAGATCCGCCAGGCCGCGGCGCCCGTGGAAATCTACCGCCGCCCGGCCGACACCTTCGTCGCCGACTTCATCGGCATGACGAACCTCATCGATTTCAACGCCGACGGCAGTGGGGCCAATGTGCTCGGCGCCTCGGTTTCAGGTCTTGCCATTCCCGCAGGCCTGAAGTCCGGCATCATTTCGGTGCGCCCGGAAGACGTGCATCTCACCGCACCCGGCAACGCCCCGATCACTGGCACTGTCACCTTCGTGCGCGATCTCGGCGGCACGATCGAGACCTTCGTCGAAGCCGGTGGCAAGCAGATCGTCGCCGTCTCCATGCCGAACGCGCGGCCGGACGTTACCGTTGGTCAGTCGGTTGGCCTCCAGCTCAACCCCGCAGACTGCGTGGTGCTGAAGTCATGAGACGCGAGGCCCCGCAGAAATTCACCGACTATGGCCCGCTGTTCTTTCCCGCGGGCATGCTGATCGTCTTCTTCGTCGTGCCCTTCGCGACGATGATCGCCGTCTCGTTCTTTCGGCGCGATCCGTCCGGCTTCTACACGCCGGACTTCGTCTTCGACAATTACGCCCGGTTCCTCAGCCTGTTCTTCGGCAAGGTGCTCGGCTTCTCGCTGTTCCTCGCAGTCACCGTCGCCATTTGCTGCGTCGTGCTGGCCCTTCCCTTCACCTACCTGCTGTCGCGCGCCAAACGCCGGACGCAGGTGCTCTGGCTGGTCGCCTTGCTGTCGATCCTGTCGCTGTCGGAAGTCATTATCGGCTTTGCCTGGTCGACGCTGTTTTCACGCACCGCCGGCATCACCAACCTGCTTGTCATGCTCGGTGTGATGGACCAGCCGGTGGCATTGAACCCGAGCTTCGGCGCGGTGCTTACCGCCATGACCTACCAGGCACTGCCCTATACCGTGCTCGTGCTCTATCCCGCCCTCGTGCGGCTCGATCCGACATTGACGGAGGCCGCACGTACATTGGGCGCTTCGCCGATAAAGTCCTTCTTCACCGTCGTCGTGCCGGCGCTGCGCAACACCATCGTCGCCACGCTGATCATGGTTTTCATCTTCGCGCTCGGTTCCTACCTGCTGCCGCAGATTCTTGGCCGGCCGCAGCACTGGACGCTCTCGGTGCTCATCACCGACCAGGCGATCTACCAGTCGAACATGCCGTTCGCCGCCGCCATGGCCGTGTTCCTCGTGCTCGTCACGCTCGGTCTCGTCGCACTCACGGTCATCGCCGGTCGCAAGGGAGAAGCCGCATGACCGGGTTCCTGCAAAAGGCCTATTTCAGCCTCATCGGCCTCTTCCTGTCGCTGCCGATCATCGTCGTCGCCGGCGTCTCGGTGAACGAGAAACAGGATCTCGCCTTCCCGCCGAAGGGATTCTCGCTCGGCTGGTACGGTGAGATCTTCGCCAATGTCGAGTGGCGCAACGCGCTCTTCGCGTCGATCACGCTCGCGGCTCTTTCAGCCGCCGTGGCACTTCTCATCGCACTACCGCTCGCCTGGTTTCTCTGGCGCCGCCATGCGCCATGGGCGAACATCTTTCAGCTGCTCGGCGTCGCACCCTTCACGCTGCCGCCGGTCATCACGGCACTCGGCCTGCTCACCTTCTGGGCAACGACCGGCTTCTATGGCCAGCCGGCAACTGCCGTCATCAGCCACGCCATCTTCTTCGTGACGCTGCCGCTGGTGACGCTGTCGCTCGGTTTCTCTTCCATCGACCGCTCGCTGGTGGAAGCCGCCGCGACGATGGGCGCCGATGACCGCACGATCTTTCGCACGGTCGTCCTGCCGCTGATCCTGCCCTACCTCGTGTCTGGCTATGCGTTCGCCTTCGTATTGTCGCTCAACGAATATATCGTGGCGTACATGACGATCGGCTTCACGATGGAGACGCTGCCGATCAAGATCTTCAATGCGTTGCGCTATGGCTATACGCCGACGATGGCCTCGGTCACGGTGCTGTTCGTGGCGATCGCCGCCACCATCTTCGGGCTCGTCGCACGCTTCGGCGACCTGCCGAAGCTGCTCGGCGCCATGTCGTCGAAGGATTAGAGAAACGGTTACGCGTTCGGAAACTGTGTAAAGCAAAACGGGAGACAGCATGCGGATCGCCGCCCTCCAGATGCACGCCATTGCCGGTGACGGCGAGGCTAATATCGAGCACATCGCGGCCGCTGCCGCGGATGCCGCGGCCGGTGGCGCCAAGCTGCTGATCGTGCCGGAGCTTGCCGTCACCGGCTACGGGGCAGGGGAGGCGGCGTTTGCGCGGCTTGCCTCACCCGCGACCGGCGATGTTGCTGCGCGCCTCAGTGCCATTGCGCGGGAAAACGGCATTGCCATCGTTTCCGGCTTTGCCGAGCAGGAAGGCACGCTGACCTATAACAGCGCGCTCTTCACAGACGGCATCGGCACCAATGCCGTCTACCGGAAATCCCATCTTTACGGCGAGTACGAGCGCAATGTCTTCAAACCGGGTGTTCCAACCTCGGTCATGGTGGAGCTCGGCGGTGTTCGTCTCGGCATGCTGATCTGCTACGATGTGGAATTCCCCGAAAACGTCCGTCGCCTTGCACTTGCCGGCGCTGACCTCATCGTGGTTCCGACGGCGCTGCCGAAGGGGTCTTCCGGCACCTTCATTGCCAATCATATGATCCAGGTCCGCGCCTTCGAGAACCAGGTCTTCGTCGCCTACATCAACCATTGCGGCGCCGACGACAATTTCACCTATGCCGGCCTGTCGCGCATCGCCGCGCCGGACGGTAGCCTGATCGCGTCGGCTCCGGCGGAAGGCGAAATGTTGCTTTTTGCGGAGATTGCCCCCCGGGACTTCGCGCAATCGAAAACCGAAAACACCTACCTGGCCGATCTCCTGGGACGGGGCTGATTGCGCACCGGAGATTTCAGGGTTTCACCACGACCTGTATCTGGTTACCGGAGTACCCCATCGTAAAATCGTGCTCGACGCTCGCCGCGAACGCATCGCTTTCCCCGGGTCCCCACAACGCGATCTGCATCGGCCTGCCAGCGAGGCGAACCGAGGCGCGGTACGTCCCCAAAGGAATCCCGGTGACGGCAAGGCCTTCGCCGGTTGATCGCACGGTCTTCACATACGTCGCACCCGTCTCGGCATTCACAAGAGTGACCTCGGCCGCGCCGAGATCCGTGTAGTCCATGACGGCATTGTTGACGACGAAAATTCCGCCGTTGCCGTAGGGCATATCGGCGGAAGCCTCGATGGTGCCCGCCGTAAAATCACGGACCGTATCGGCGTTACCGGCAAAGGTGGAAAGATCGCTGGCGACCGTGTCGATGTTCGTCTCCCGCCCGCCATTGGCAACGACCTGATAGGCGTGGGCGGAGTACTCGCCCGGTGGCAGATGGTCGGTCTGGATACTATAGCGGCCATCTGCGCCGGTCACGGTTTCTGCCTTGATGCTTTCACCGTAGCCCATCAGTTGGTCGGCATTGAACGTCTGGTACACAACCTCGACATGGACGCCGCCCAGCGGTTCGCCCCGTTCGTCAACGACGATGCCGCTGACCGAGCCTGCAAATGCATGGGACGTCACCAGCAGAAAGGCTGCAACAAATATCCCGCGCCGATTCAATCGCACCATTCTCTCACTCCGAATTTCCCTCAACCTGCCATCAGACCGTCATGCGACGACCATTGGCCTGGCTTCAGGACGTTTCGGCTTGGTGCGAAATTCGGGTGCCGTCTTGGTATTTCCCGTCAAGCACTCCCCACGGTGACATATCCTCGACGAGGCCGCAGCCATCTGCTGGCCGCGTCGAGGATGCGCTTGTCGCTGTCAGGCCTGATAGGTCACGCGGCCGTCGCAGATGGTGGTGACGGGGCGGACTTCGGCGAGGCTCGCAAAGTCCGTTGCCTCCACGTCGGCCGAGAGCACGACGATATCGGCGAGGTAGCCGGCCTTCAGCACGCCCTTGCGATCTTCCATGAACTCCACCCAGGCGCCGTTCTTCGTATAGGCGGCGAGCGTCTCGTGCAGGGAAAGGCGCTCGTCCTTCATGCCGTCCTTCCAGACGTCGCGCGACATGGCGCACTGGATGCAGTTCATCGGGTCGAGTGGGGAGACCGGCCAATCGGTGGCGAAGACGATCTCCGCACCGGCATCGACCAGCGTGCGCCAGGCGAAGGCATAGGGCCAGCGCGCCTCGCCGATATAGGAGAGATACGGTTCGAGCGGCAGGCCGGCGCTCCCCGGCGGGTGGGTCGGCTGCATGGAGGCGACAGTGCCGAGCTGCTTGAAGCGCGGAATGTCGTCGGGATGCACGACCTCGATGTGCTCGATGCGGTTGCGGCTGTCGCGCTTGCCATTCGCCTTGATGGCGGCCTCATAGCCATTCAGAACCATGCGCACTGCGCCGTCGCCGATGGCATGCACTGCCACCGGCAGGCCAAGCTTGTCGGCCGTGATGGCGACATTGTCGAAATGCTCCTGCGAGAAGAGCGGATCGCCCTTCAGGCCCGGCTGATGGCAATAATCATCGACGAAGACGGCAGTGCCTGATTCCGTCACGCCGTCCATGAAGAGCTTCACGAAGTCCGAACGAAGGCGATCGGTATTGAAGCGCTCACGCCAGGCGGCGGCCTTGGTCTCGATGTCGGAGAGCGGCATGAAATTCTTCATGTGGAAGGGCATGCGCACGCGCACCGGCAGGCCGACCGTCTTCTCGATCTCGTCCAGCATTTCCAGCTGGTAGAGGCTACCGTCCATGTTCTGCAGCGAGGTGATGCCGAGTGAGGCGACGTAGGCGAGGCCTTCCTTGATGATATCGATGTCGCCGGCACGCTGTTCAGCAGTCACATTTTCCGGATCGCCGCCCGTGCCAACGCCGAGCATTTCACGCCCGCCTGTTTCGCTCAGTGCGGATACCGGGCGGATGGCGTTGCTTTCGCGCAGTTCACCATTGGCAAGGCCGTCCTCAGCCATGACGATCTCGTTGCCGATGCCGACATCGCCGCCTTCGAGGATACCACCAAGTTTGAGTGCCAGCGTGTTGGCCCAGGCGGTGTGGTGGTCAGGCGCGAAGATCAGCACGGCGCGATCCGGCAGGATGCGGTCGAGGTGGTGGCGCGTCATGCGCTCGTCGTCGGAGAGGATCGTGTAGTCCGCGTGCTGCGCGATCAGCAGGTTGCGCTCCGGATATTCTGCGGCATAGGCCTTCAATGCGTTTTCCAGCGCATCAAAGCCTTTCATGCCGTAGAGCGAAAGTTCGCGCAGCTCTGCGGAGCCGCCGAAAATGTGCATATGCGCTTCGTTGAAACCCGGAAGGACCGTTGCACCCTTGGCATCGATCACATGCGTGTCGGGACCGGAAAAGGCATCAATCTGGGCTTCGGAGCCGACCGCCAGGATGCGGTTGCCGGAAACGGCGACGGCGCTCGCGCGCGGATTCGCCTCGTCCATCGTCAGCACCCGCGCATTGCGGATGATAAAACTCGCTTCGGTCTGCATGGCGTGTTTCCTCGATGTTTTCAGATGGACCGGCGGCAGAGCGCCCGGAAGAAGGTGAACAGGTCCTGGTTTTCCTCGTCGCCCAGCGGCTCCGGCTGGGAGGAGAGCTTGACGATGACCGTCTCGGTGCTGGGATCGACATAGAGCCACTGACCGTGAATGCCGATTGCGGCAAAGGCGCCGTCCGCTTCGCCGGATTGATACCATTGGCTGCGGTAGCGTCCGTTCGGCAGGTCGACATTGCGGCCCTGCTGCCAGGCTTGCTTGTCGCCGTTCTCCTGCATGTCGCGGATCCACGCGACAGGTACGATCTGTTGGCCGTTCCGGGCGCCGTCGTTTCGCAGCAACTCACCGAGCCGGGCAAGGTCGCGTGCGGTCATGGAGACGCCGCCGGCGGTGCGCGGCGTGCCGATCGAATCGACCGTAATATCGGCGTTGCCCTTCGCACCCATCGGTTTCCAGAGGAGATCGGAGGTGAGGTCGGCGAAACGGGCGCCCGTGGCCCGCTCGATGATGACGCCGAGCAGATCGGCGTTCGGCGAGGCATAATAGAACGGGCCGCCATGCGGACGCTCGGCCTTCTGCAGGGTGAGCAGGAAGGAGGCCAGCGTTTCCGGCTCGGCGCCCGCCATCGGCGGGTTCCAGAGCATCGAGCGGCGATAGCGCGCGAAAGCGCCGTAGGGATCGAGATAGGCTTCTTCGAAATCGAGGCTGACGCGCATATCGAGCACGTCGCGGTAGGTGCAGTCGCCGTAGACACTGCCTTTGGCTTCCGGCAGGTAATCCGTCACCGGTCGGTCGGGATCGAGCAGACCCTCAGCCTCTAGAATACCGGAGACCACGGCCGTAAGCGACTTGGAAATGGAGAAGACGAGGTGCGGCGCGTTGGGATCGGCATGCGGCGCATAATATTCCGCGACGATCTCGCCCTTGCGCATCAGCACGAACGCGTCCGTGTGGGCGAATTCGAGGAATGCGCGGGCGGTCACCGTGCGGGCAAGGCCCGTTTCCATCGTCGCATCGAGAAAGGCGTCGCTGGCGAGCGGCTGCTCGGCGGTCGCGGCCTCGGCGGCGATCATCGCTGTCGGCACGAAGTCGCGAACGTTCTGAAAGGTCCAGCGGCTGAAAGGGGCGGTGCGCCAGTTGGCGAGCGTAACATCGGCGCGGGCAAACCCGTGCCTGTCCTTGAAGGTCTTGATCATGAAACATCCAACCGAAGTGCGGGAAGGCGAATTGCCTTCCCGCATACGGAAGTCCTCGTTTTATGCGGTCGAGCCGCTTACTTCTGCAGTTCGGTCCAGAGCTTGGTGTAGAGTTCCTGTACTTCCGGAGGGCAGGCAAGGTTGAACTTGCCGGCGGCCTTCAGTTCGGCCGGAATGGCAATTTCCGGCGCGTCCTTCATGTCCGCAGGCATGAAGGCTTCGGAGCCCTTGATGCCGTTTGCGTAGCGCGCAAAACTGGAGATCATGGCCGCGTTTTCCGGATCCATGATGAAGTTCATGAAGAGCTTGGCGTTGTCGACGTTCTTGGCGTCCTTCAGGATGGCGGCGTTGTCCATCCAGATCGGATAGCCTTCCTTCGGATAACCGTAATGGACGTCCTTGTTCTGCAGGCGGGCGCGGAACGATGCACCATTCCAGTTCACGCCGGCCGAAAGGTCGCCCTTCGAGTATTTCTCGATGTTGCCGTAGTCCATCGAGATCCACTTCGGCTTGGCGGCCGTGAGGATGTCGCGTGCCTTCTTCAGCACCGTCAGGTCGCCCGTGCAGGGCTCGCCGCCCGCATAGGTCACGACCATGTGCATGACGTCGGACATTTCCGGAACGACGTTGACCTTGCCAACGAGTTCGGCCGGCGGATCGAGGAAGATGGAGGACGTGTTGATGTCGCCGGAATAGACCGACGTGTTGACCGTCACGCCCGTCGTGCCCCACAGCCACGGAACCGTGTAGTGACGCCCCTTGTCGAATGGCACGTCAACCCACTGCGGGTCGACGTTCTTGAAGTTCTCCATCTCGTCGGGGCGCGATTCGAGCAAAAGGCCTTCCGAAATCCAGATCGGCACGACGCTGGCAGACGGCACGACGATATCGAAGCCGTGGCCGCCCTGGCGGATCTTGGCGAGCGCGGTATCGTTTGAATCGTAGTCGGTGACCGTCACCTTGACCTTATGGGCCTCTTCGAACTTCTTGATCATTTCGGGGCTGGTGTAATTGCCCCAGTTGAAGATGTTGAGTTCACCTTCGGCATGCGCGATGGCGGTGGAGGCCATCATGCCGGCCGCGAGTGCAAGCAATCCCAGTTTCAGTTTCATCGGCTGTTCTCCTTTTTCTATTCGTTGTCCTTCTGAGGCGTACGGCTCAGGAAGAAGAAGAGGGTGACGATCGCCAGCGAGAGTACCAGGAAGACCGTCGAGATGGCGTTCATCTCCGGGGTTACGACGCGGCGCAATTGCCCCAGCATGTAGGTCGGCAGTGTGTCCTGACCGCCGGACTTGACGAACTCGGTGATGACGACGTCGTCGAGCGAGATCACGAACGCCAGCATAAGTCCGGCGAGAATGCCCGGCCAGAGCAATGGCAGTGTGACATAGCGGAAGGTCTGGAATGACGAGGCATAGAGGTCAGAGGCGGCGCGCTCCAGCGAAAGGTCCATGCTTTCGAGACGCGCGCGGATCGGCATGTAAGCGAAGGGGATGCAGAACGACGCATGTGCGACGATAAGGTAGCCAAGGCCGGAATAGCCGGTCCACACCTTGATGCGGGAAAACAGGATCAGCAGCGCCACGGCCGTAACGATTTCCGGCACGAGCAGCGGCATGTTGATGATCGAGTACTTGAGCGTCAGGCCCCGGTATGGGGCCGTCCGCGTCGTCGCGATGGCGGCGAGTGTCGCGCAGGCCGTCGCGATGACGGCGGCGACCGCCGCGATCTGGAGCGAGCGGACCGACGCCTCGATGACCTGCTGGTTGTTCCAGGCGCTGTGGAACCAGCGTAGCGAAAAGCCTTCCCAGATGGCGATCGACGAGCCGGAATTGAAGGAATAGACGACGAGCGTCACGATCGGCAGATAGAGCAGGAAGAAGCAGAACATCGCAATCGTCGCGAAGCCCGGCTGGCGCTTGATCGAGAAGGACTTAGCCATGGGCGCTGCCTCCCGACTTCGATGCATTGCGGACATAATAGAGCATCGCGAAGAGCACGATGATGACGAGCGTGACGGAAAGCGCAGCACCAAGCGGCCAGTTTCGACCCTGGCCGAATTGCAGCTCGATCAGGTTGCCCACCATCAGGTTCTTGCCGCCGCCGAGCACGCGCGGCACCACATAGGACGACAGTGCCGGCACGAAGACGAGGATGGAGCCGGCAATGATGCCAGGCTTGACCAGCGGAATGATGATGCGCCACAGCACGCCAAAGCGCGTGGCGTAAAGATCGTAGCCCGCCTCAATCAGCCGGAAATCCAGCTTTTCCAGGCTCGCATAGAGCGGCAGAACCATCAGCGGCAGGAAGACGTAGGTCATGCCGAGCATGATGGCGAAGTCGGTGAACATCATCTGGATCGGTGCGGAGATGATGCCGACGTTCATCAACACGGTGTTGATGATGCCTTCCGAGCGGATCACCTCCTGAATGGCGAAGGTGCGGATGAGCATGTTCGTCCAGAAGGGAATGGTGATCAGGAACAGCCAGAGCGAGCGGTTATGCGGTGCGCGCGTCGCGATGAAATAGGCTGTCGGAAAGCCGAAGATCAGGCAGAACACCGTCGTTGCAAAGGCGAGCTTGGCGCTGCGCCAGAAGATCGAGAAATGCGCATCCGCAAGGGAGACGGTGTCGTCGAAGATGTCGCGTGTGAAGAGGACGTTGAACCAGCCCTCCATCGAGAACTGCCATTTCACGTCGCCATAATTGCCCGGCGCGAGAAAGGAGTAGATGACCACGATGAGGAGAGGGCCGACGCCGGCCGCAAGGATGAGGAGGAGGGCGGGAGCGCTGAGCAGCCAGCGGTCCCGCACATGTTTCTTTTGCCGCAGTTCGGTGGCGTCCTGAGCGCTGTCCGTCATGGCTAGTCCCTCAGTATCTGGGCGACATCGTCATTGACGGCGATGCTGACGCGTTCCTGCTCGGAGAAGCCGCAGGGGCCGCTCTTGGCATTCTGCTGGCGCACGATGAAGGTGCCGCCGCCATCGACCTTGACGTGAAAATGGTTGTCCGTGCCGAGATAGACGATGTCGTCGAGCACACCCTCCAGCGCACCGGAACCAGGCGGGCCGAGACGGGCATGTTCAGGGCGGACGACGATGGTGACCTTGCCCCTTGGCGTGACGCCTTCCGGGTAGGTCGCAGACACTTCCGCACCGGAGGAAAGCCGTACGCGGGCGGTGTCGCCGGAAACAGAGACGACCTCGGCTTCCAGAAAGTTTGTCTCACCAATGAAGTCGGCGACGAAACGTTCGGCCGGGCGGTCGTAGATGTCCCAGGGGGAACCCACCTGGCGGACCTTGCCAGTCGACATGACGGCAATGCGGTCGGACATGGTGAGCGCTTCTTCCTGGTCATGGGTGACGAAGACGAAGGTGATGCCGGTTTCCAGTTGCAGGCGCTTCAGTTCCATCTGCATGGACTTGCGCAGCTTCAGGTCGAGCGCCGAAAGCGGTTCGTCGAGCAGCAGCACCTTCGGCCGCGGCGCAAGGGCACGGGCGAGCGCCACACGCTGCTGCTGGCCGCCGGAAAGCTGGGTGACCGGGTTGTTGCCGCGCCCCTCGAGATGCACGAGCTTCAGCATGTCCTTGACGACGGAGTCGATCTCCGACTTCGGCTTGCCGAGCATCTTGAGCCCGAAGCCGATGTTCTCGGCGACCGTCAGGTGCGGGAAGAGGGCGTAATTCTGGAAGACCGTGTTGACAGGCCGCTGGTTCGGCAAAAGGCGGGAAATATCCGTCCCATCAAGCAGAACCTGCCCTTCGGTGGGCAGTTCGAACCCGGCGATCATGCGCAGGAGGGTGGTCTTGCCACAGCCGGAAGGGCCGAGAAGGGTGAAGAATTCGTTCGAGCGGATTTCCAGCGTCACGTCATCGACGGCCTGGAAGGTGCCGAACCATTTCTTGATGCCATGCAAGCCTATAGCTCCGCCATGGGCCGCGGTCATTCGGGTATCAGTCATCGGTTCCCCGTTTTTCGACCGACGCTCGAGCTTCCTCCGCCCAAACCGCCGGCTGTCCTCTGTCCGGCCGCTGATCACGGCTCTTATGTGATAGGCTTATCTTGCTTATGATCACAACAAACCATAATTTGATCAAATCTGTAAAGGGCCATTTTAAGCTTTGCGACAATATCAGTTTTGCGTGCAAAGCTTCTGAAATTCAGCCCTGAGGCGTGAGGCCGGCAAAAGCCGGGCCTGCAGAGGGGAGGGTACAGCATGTTCGTGGCAGCCAGTCGTGAAGCGTCCGAATCCGCCAAGCAATGGGTCTACCGCGTGTTGCGGCGGGGTATCATGACGGGTCAGTTCGAGCCGGGCGATCCGGTGACAATCAACGGTTTGGCCGAGGCGCTTGGCGTCAGCGCCATGCCGGTGCGCGAGGCGTTGCACCGGTTGGTTTCGGAAGGGGCGCTGGAGCTGCTCGACAATCGCCGCGTTCGTGTTCCGGATCTCGACCCACAGAGTTTCGAGGAGGTGCTTGAAGCCCGCGTGGCACTCGAAACCCGCGCCGCCGAACGCGCCATGCCCTTCATCGACGACAGGCGGCTGGCCCGCATGCGGGCTTTCGACCAGCAGGCCGACCAGGCACTGGCTGCCGGCAATTTCGGACGACTGGTGGAGGCGAATTTCGATTTCCATCGTTGCCTCTATGAGGCGAGGCCGGGCACCGTGATGCTGCCGCTCATCGAATCCCTCTGGCTGCGTCTCGGTCCCTTCATGCGTCGGGCCGGCGAGACCCTTTCGCAAACCTACCAGGTCGATCGCCACGCCGAGGCGCTCGCCGCCATCGTCCAGCGGGATGCAGAAGCCCTGAAGGTGGCGATCGCCGCCGATATCCGCGACGGCACCGGCTATCTTGGCCGCAGCCATTTCGCGCGGGTTGCGGCTTTGGCAAAGACGGGCTGAAGATGATCCATCCGCTCGGTCAGCCCTTGCCGTCCGAGCCAAATCGCGTAAGTCTTCTGATGACTTGCAGTGCGACGGAGGACGCCTTGAACGACAACAATGTTCTGAAATTCGAACGCCGGAAGCCGCAACAGGACAACGGAAACAAACCTGATGCACCGGGGCCGAAAAAGGGACTGATCTGGATCGCCGTTGTCGTCGTCATCGCGATCGTCTGGGCGTATTACCAGTTCATGGCGCCACCGAGCCTTTGAGCCGCGCGCCTGCAATTGTTCCTCGAATCGCTGAGTGACCGCGTTTCCGAATACATCGTTAGTGCATGTCGCACTTCATCCTTGAACCCACCCCGCTTCATCGATAAGTCGCGTAATCTATCTTATGGAACTAGATGAGGCGCTTTGCCCGATGGCGTTGACCGGCTCCACAGGTCGGACGGAAACACATCCTGCGCGCCTTTCAAGACCGCGACGCCAGGACGAAAGTGTGTCGTTGCATATCGAGGACGGCCCGGTAGGCCTGCCGCACGGTTTCGGCGAAAACGAACGGACCTGGGCGGAGGCTGGAGGCGGCAGTGCCGACCACTGACAGGCTGTGCAAGGGCTTGCCCTCAACAAGGAGGCCACCGCAGTCATTGGCGCTCAGCGCGCCGAGGTCCACACCAAGAAGCCGGGCGAGTGCCGAAGCCGACGGCGTCTCACGACAATCTATCGTGTTTTCGTCTCGTCTTTCCGGGACTGGCAATGAAACGAATTGCGTGCGGCCGGTTTCGAGTTCCGCAACGAGGCGGCGGTGAATGTCGCGTGCGATGCGGACGGAAAAATGTCGATGCAGGTGCAGAAGATGCCGGCGGTAGTGGTTCCGCTCCTTCTGCGGAAGGTTGCGCCAGACGGCGGAAAGACGAAGGGAGGCGGCGTCGACCACCGATTGCCATTGGCCCATTTCCCGGCCCTCCGCGCTACGACACTCCCGGCGGATGTAATGGAACGCATCCCGGAGCGATCGGCTGACCGGCGGGGGACCAAAACTCGCCCTGTCGTGGCCGCGACCATAGGGTTGCGGCAGGCGGCCGGGTGATGCTGCGACTTGAACCGGCCCGGCATAGCCGCTTGCCCGCAAGTCTAGCAAGATCGCCGCAAAGCGCGGGCCGTTGCCGAGGAGTGTCAGCGCCGGCGGATCCTCGTGCTGGGAGAACCGATCGGCAGCTGCATAAGCTGCACGCCACGAATCGGTTTCGCTATGCGTTGTCCCAAAGCCGGTGGCAATGAAAACATGGTCGAACGCGACCGTTTCCCCTTCCTTGAAGCGGAGGTGGACGCGGTCGTTTTGAGAGACGATATCGCGCACGTCGCCCCGGAAGGTGCGGATACGAATGTCCTTGCGAAGGCTCAGGGCCTCGCTGAAGCGGGCCATCACATAATCCCGGAATAGTGCGCGCGGAACATGCAGGTCCTGCGGACCGCGCAGCGAGGCAATGGCACCGTCCGCCAGAAGGTTGCCTTTCAGCCATTCGGCAAAGTCGTCGGGTCGATCGGGGACGACCGACAGGTCGCGTGCTGGCTCGGTGGTCAAGGCCCTGCCTGCCGGGCCATTGCCGAAGGCGCCCGGGGCATCCTGCGCATCGATGAGCCAGGCTTCGAAAGGCTGATGAAAACGCTTCATGAGGGCGATTGTCGTGGCAAGGCCGGACAGCCCTGCCCCGATCACCGCAATTTGCGTCATCGGCTGAGAGCTTTCTTGCGGTGCGATCCTTTCGACGAACATGCAATACCCCTTCCTTGCGCACTGGAACGAGACGTCTGATCGTATCATATCGCTGTTTTCTCTAAATTCTACCTTTTTTATGTATTTTTATTATTGATCGGGTCGCTGGCAGCAACCCACCCGTCAAACAGTCCTTCGGATGGGGCATCCAGAGCGTCGGCAAGCGTCGTGTTGTCGAGAATTTCGTCGTATACGAAGGCGATCCGCGTAAAGACACGCCGAACGGCGCACGGCCTTTCACCCTGGCAGCCTGCACAATTTCCGCCATTCGCCAGGCAGGTAGCCGGCACCAAGGGGCCTCCTGTCGTACGGAGAACGTCACCGAACGTGATTTCGTCGTGGCGTTTCACCAGCAGATATCCGCCCAACTGACCTCTGCGGCTGGCGACAAAACCGGCCCGCTTGAGCTCCAGCAGGATTTGCTCGAGAAACTTCTTCGGGATGCTTTCGCGGCTGGCGATCACCGAGATTGGCAGGGAGGTTTCAGGCGGCAGCCGGGCGAGCGCAAGCAGCGCTCGAAGGGCATACTTCGATTTTTGCGAGATCATGGTGCCTCGCTCATGCGTGAGGAAACAACACGCGGCGAGCCCCTCATCCGGCGGAAATCCGCGCGCCGATATTTTCGGCAACCGAGCGCGCCTGAACGCGGATATCGGGCACGGCGGTGATCTCCCAGTGACGTCCGGCGGTTAGCGGGCCGATAGCATAAAGGCGGGTTTTGTTGTTGCCACCGCCGGTGAAAACCGCCGAGCTTTCATCGACGTCGATGCCAAGACCGGTAGAATGGGGCCGAACAAGGCCCCGGTCGGCGAGGTTTGTCAGAAGCGGAGAGGCCTTCACCGTACATCGGTCGAAACCGGTGCAATTGACAACCAGGTCCGCAGATATGGCCAATCCGTCAGATGTCTTGATCTGCGCCTCGACCCGCCTGCCCGTCCATCGCAAAGCTTCCAGCCGTCCTTTGTAGCAACGGAGTTGTCCGGACCGGCGGAGCGCCTCGATTTCCGCAGCAGCGGTGGGTGCCATGCGATGGCGGTGGACATTCCAGAAGGTCGCGGCATGGCGTAGAAAGCGACCTTGCTGCGCGGGACTCCAGCGACCCCATATCTCCTGAGTAGTCAAGCGCAGACCATCCATGACGGCCCGCCAGTCCGCCGCCAGGTCTGCCTCTACCCGCAGGATCGCGAGCATTTCACTAACCTCGCCCTGGCCGGGGGTAAGCGCCGGCGGCATGGGATCGGCGCGGTGGGCGAGGTGCGCTTGCGGCAGCAAAGCATGACGCGAGACGGCGTGAATCGTGCCGCGAAAGCCCTGCCGCTTGAGCAGCAGGCATTGATCGACCATTGTCAGCCCGGTTCCGACGAGCAGGACATCGCCCTCGCTGGGCAGGCGTTCGAGCCAGTCTTCCGACGAGGGATCGTGCACGATGAAGGGCTGGATGTCGGCGGTTATTTCGTCTGCGCGAAGCGGCAGGCGCGCAGTGCCCGCACCCGTGCAAAGGGCTGCAAAATCCGTGACAAGCTGCGTTTCGTCCGAAAGCTGAAACATGAGGCCGCCGCTTTGCATGGCTTCGGCGCTACAGGCCTCCGCGTCGACAAGGGTCAGCGCAGCGCGATTTGCGGTGCGCTTCAAGGCGGCCTCGAGGTTGTCGCCGAGATAGCGACCATAGAATTGCCGGGGCACGAATTCGCCCCCTGCCCCGGATTTTCCGTTCTCGGCCAACCAGTCGACGAAATGGTTCGGCCGGTCGGCAAAAAGGCTCATGCGGCCGGCGGGTACGTTCAAGACGAGGCAGTCCGCTTTAGCTGAATAGGCGACGCCTCTTCCTCGTTTGCTCGCCAGGCCGACGAGACAGACCCTCGCAGTTGCGGGCAACACGTCGACGAGATTGAGCGACAGGGCAACGGCCGAGAAGCCCGATCCGATGACGGCGACATCCGCCTGCCTTGCCGGCGTTCTGATGGTCATTCAAATTCCTCCCCCGAGGATCCGCTTGGTAAGGGTGGCGCCATTATATACCAAATATATGGATTTTAATTTTTCTCAATGCGCCAAACAAACGCCCACACCATCAAGCGAGTTCCCTCGCCGCGCAGGCAAGCGCCTTGTATGGTACCTGTGGGATGGTAGAGTGCCGGCGCGAATGCCGCGAACACTCAGTGCCGCCGGGATTTGCAATCGCGGATGTGGGCACGATGGTCTCACGGGCGCATTTCTTTGCGGTGCAGGCGCGGGGACTCATGATCTTCCTGAGTGCATTGAAAACCTTCATGTTTTCACAACCCAGCGGATTGTTGGCATGGAAAGTGCCCACCACTTTAGAGGCGAAAACGCGGAAACAATCTATACAGTCTCTATAGAATGTGATCTTTTTGCCTGTCTCAGCCTATGCGCCCTGAAACCACCTTCAGCAAGGAGCAGACGACATGGGTACGATTTCATCGCCGCTTGACCGACCCATTCGAACCGCAGCCGTCATCAGCACGGAGGACGAAGCGATTGCGGTGGCACGCACGATCGCGGGTGTTTTCGGCGGTTCGGGACATGCTCCGGAAACGGCGGAAGCGCGGCTTGACCTTCTCTCACGCTCCGGCCTGCTCGGCGTTTCCGTGCCGACCGATCATGGCGGCATCGATGTCTCCAACACAATCCTCGCCACCATCTGTACCGAAGCGGCGGCGCAATCGGCAACGCTCGGTGAAATTCTCGCCGCTCATTTCGTCGGTCTGGAGCGTGTTCGAAGTTTGGGTACGGAGGGACAGCACAACACGGTTTTCTCCGCAGCGCTTGCCGGCGCGCGGCTTGCGGGCGCCTCAGTACAGCGCAAGGAGGCGCCGACAGATGCCTTGACGCTGGTTCCGCATGGCCTTGGCTGGCGCTTGAACGGCGAGGCATTTTGTACCCCCTGTACGCGGCACGCTGATTGGGTGCTGGTGCCGGCGCGGCCCGGCGGCGGCAAGACGGCCGGCCTCCTGCTTTCGGTTCGTGTATCGGGCCTGCGCTATGCCGCCAACACCTGCGAGCCGGCAAACGGGAATCCGCAACCGGCTGAACATGTGCTTTTCAAGGATGTCGTGGTCGACGGCGATACCCTGCTGCATCCCGCTGGCGAGGGCGTACAGCGCTCCGTCCCTCACGACCTCGAACTGCTTCTCGAAGCGTCACGATATCTCGGTGCGGGGCGTCGCGTGCTTGTGCGCATGCTCGATCGGCCGGATGCCGCACCGTTTACTGTCGGCCTGCTTTCGGCACGGCTTGCAGCGGCGGATGCGATGATCGCCGAGGCCGGACGCGCGATCGATGCCGCCCAGATCGGGCTCGCCGAACATCATCGCACCAACGCCTTTCTCGCCGCCGCCGCCGCTCTGGCCATTGCCCGGGAAGCGTCCGACCATGTCAAGGATGCAGAGACCGCACGATCTGGTGACGCAGCGTCAACCGGCGGCCTTCCGGGGCACTTGCTTTCTGCCCTGCAGGAAAGCGGGCAAATTCATCTCGAACTGCACCGGCATCGTGATGACGGGGAAAACTAGGCTGCAAGGCTAAAGTGATCTATGCAGTGTTCTCGTCAATAATTTGTATTATCCATATTTTTCGTATTCTGTCCTAGCGTTTCCAGCCAGCGAGACAATGCAAATCATGGCGCACGCCCTCCATGGGCAGACATGAATTTCGCGCGCCGTTCCGCATAAAACAGCCAATGGTGAAATTCGCTGTTGCCAAGCGCCAATCCACTTAATACAGTGTTAAGTGAGAGGTGAGGCCATGGACGATATCGCTGTTGCTGCGAAGAATCAGGCTGTTGTCGGTGAGAAGGTCAAGGCTTTCCGCACCGCCCGACGCATGTCGCTGCGCACGCTGGGAGACGCTACCGGCACGACCGCGAGCTTCCTCAGCCAGCTCGAACGGGGTCTCAGCGGCGTCAACATCAGCACGCTGATGCGCATTGCCGGCGCACTCGGCATCAGCCTCACCGACCTTTTCGACGACGGGTCTCCGCCCGTTGGCCGCGTCCTGCGCAAGCATGAGCGCCCTGCCCTGCCTCCGGCCGAAGGCTATCGCAAGATGCTTCTGTCGCGGCGTCCGATCCGCGACATGGAAGTCTATATCGGTGAATTCGATCCCGGTGGCTCGACGGGCGACAAGCCTTACAGCCATGGGGATTCGCATGAACTCTTCTTCGTCCTGCAGGGTAAGGTAGAGCTCACCCTCGGCGAGGAACGCCATGTGCTGTCGGCCGGCGACAGCATCGAATATCCAAGCTCGGTTCCGCACAAGACCGAAAATATCGGCACGGAAACCGCTGAAGTCCTCTGGATGATCGCGCCGCCCACCAGCGTCGCGGATGACCTCGATAAATACCTGCCACGGCCGGGCTCGTAACCGCAGCAGGAACAACGCACGCGAGCGCTACTGGGAGTAATGACGATGAAGAATTTTGCGAGGGCTTTCGCCCTAACGATGACGTGCGCCCTGGCGTTGCCGGCGTTTGCACAGGAAAAGCCGGTCGCCGGCGAAGTGAAGGAAGGCTCGCTCAAGGGCAAGACGCTGACCTTCGTCTCCTATGGCGGCATCTACCAGGACGGCCAGGTAGCCGCCCTTCAGGATTTCGTCACGAAATCCGGCGTGACGCTGCTCAATGACGGCCCGACGGAAATCGCCAAGCTGAAGGCGCAGGTCGATGCCGGCAACGTCACCTGGGATGTCGTCGATACCGCCGACCTGCCGCCCTACGTCCATTGTGGCACGCTGTTCCAGAAGCTCGATTTCTCCAAGCTCGACGTGTCGAAGATCCCGCCGAACCAGGTCGGCGAGTGCTCGGTTCCGGCGATGAACTACGGCGTCGTGCTGATGTACAAGAACGAGACCTACAAGGACAATCCGCCGAAGAACTGGGTCGATTTCTTCGACACGGAGAAGTTCCCCGGCAGCCGCGCCATCGACGGCAGCGGCGATCCGACCGGCGGCCTGATAGAGCAGGCCTTCAAGGCAACCGGCGGCGATCCGAAGGCGATGACGGCCGATGACATCGAGAAGGGCATCCAGAAGCTGCGCGATCTCGGCCCGGACACGATCTATTGGAAGACCGGCGCTGAATCGCAGCAGCTCGCCGAATCCGGCGAGGCCGACATGGTCATGATGTGGACCGGCCGTGCGATGACCGCTGTGAAGAACGGTGCCCAGTATACGCCGGTCTGGCAGGACTGGCTGGTCGTCATGGACCAGATGACCATTCCGGTCGGCGTCAAGGATACCGATGCGGCCTACGCCCTGCTCAACGCCTATCTCGGCGCACGCTCGCAGGAGATCCTGACCGAAAAGACCTCCTACACGCCGATCAACCTCGACTCCAAGCCGAAGGTGGATGACGTCACCGCCGCATTCCTCACCAGCACGCCCGAGCGTATCGGTCAGAGCTATCAGCAGAACATCCCGTTCTGGGTGAAGAACTTTGATCTCGCCGCCGAGAAGTGGAACGCGCTTCTCTCCGGAAACTAAGCCCTTGATCCCTCGCAAGTCCGGCTCCGGCCGGACTTGCTTCAATAACGGGAGATCTCCATGACCGCCACGCCCGACCTAGTCGCCAGCGCTGAACAGCCCAGCTTCCTTTCACGATTTCGCCCCCGCGGCGCGGTCTGGCTTGCAGCGCCCGCCGTTCTGGTGCTCGTGATTGCGCTGGCCTATCCGCTGGCGATCGTCGTCGTCCGCAGCTTCACCGATCCAGCGCCCGGCATCGACAACTACGTCTGGTTCTTCCAGTCCGCGGTGAACAGGACGGTGCTGCAACGGACCTTTGTGGTCGCCGCCTGGGTGACGCTGGTTTCGCTCATCTGCGCCTATCCTTACGCCTACGCCATGACCATCGTCGGCAAGAATGTCCGGCTGGTGTTGATCCTTTGCGTGCTCGTGCCCTTCTGGCTGAGCGGTGTCGTGCGCACGCTGGCCTGGGTCATCCTTCTGCAGGATTCCGGCGTCATCAATTCCTTCCTGCGCAGCCTCGGCCTGTCGCCCGTCAAGCTGATCCGTACGCTGCCCGGCGTCATCATCGGCATGACGCAGGTGCTGTTGCCCTTCATGATCCTGCCGATCTATTCCGTGATGAAGGGCATAGATACCCGCCTGTTGCAGGCCGCCCGCAGCCTCGGCGCAAAGCCCTGGCGCGCCTTCGTGCAGATCTACATGCCGCTGTCGCTACCCGGCGTCTATGCCGGCGTCATCATCGTCTTCATCCTGTCGCTCGGCTTCTACATCACGCCGGCACTGCTGGGCGGCCCGCGCAGCACCATGCTGTCCTCGCTCGTGCAGAACCAGGTGCTGAGCCTGCTCAACTGGGGCCGTGGTGGCGCCATGGGTGTCGTTCTGCTGGTCGCAACCTTCGTGCTGCTCGCCATCGCCGCCCCGCTGATGCGTCAGAAGCACACCAGCTCGCGCAGGGAGGCCTGAGCCGATGCCCTCTTTCCCGCGCGTTCTCCTCGGTCTCTTCTGCCTGCTCGTCGCCGCGCTGTTGCTGGCGCCGACGCTGGTCGTGATCCCAATGTCGTTCAACGGCAACAAGTCGCTGGCCTTCCCGCCGGTCGGCTTTAGCTGGCAATGGTACGGCAACTTCTTCACCAATCCGGACTGGACGACGAGTTTCACCAACTCGCTGTTCATCGCTCTCATCGTTGCAGTCGTCGCAACCGTCGTCGGCACCCTCGCCGCCTTCGGCGTGACCCGCGCTGCGGCACGCACCGGCGGGCTGCTGCGCGCCCTGCTGATCACGCCGATGGTCGTGCCCGGCGTGGTTCTGGCGATCGGCATCTATGCCGTCTATCTCGACGCTCATCTCGTCGGTACCGTCACAGGTTTCGTGCTGGCGCATACGATGCTCGCCATTCCTTTTGTCCTGATCGCGGTGCAGGCCAGTCTCGAAGTCTTCGATCGCCGGTTGGAAACGGCGGCCTCGAGCCTCGGTGCCGGCCGGCTGACGGTGTTTCGCACCGTGACGCTGCCGCTGATCCTGCCGGGCATCCTCTCCGGCGCGCTCTTCGCCTTCATCACTTCGTTCGATGAGATCATCGTCGCGCTGTTCATCACCAGCCCTTACCTGAAGACCCTGCCGGTGCAGATCTATTCGTCGATCACCCGCGACGCCGACCCGACCGTTGCTGCCGTCGGCACGCTGCTCTTCATCGCAACGTCGCTCATCATCATTGCCGGCCTGCTCGTCGGTACGCGCCGTGGAAGGACATGACCATGAATGCACCCCAACGATCCGCTGGTGCTGCGATCGAAATCCGCAAGGCCTCGAAGCGTTACGGCGCTTTCGTGGCCCTCAACGACATCGACCTGCACATCCGCCCCGGCGAGTTCATGACGCTGCTCGGCCCCTCCGGTTCCGGCAAGACGACGACGCTTAACCTGATCGCCGGCTTCACCGACATCAGTTCCGGCACGCTGGAAATCGGCGGCAAGAGCGTGACCGGCCTACCCTCGCACAAGCGTAACATCGGTGTGGTCTTCCAGCACTACGCGCTCTTCCCGCACATGACGGTCGGCAAGAATGTTGCCTACCCTCTGGCGCTGCGCGGTATTAAGGGCGAGGACCGCGAACGCCGGGTCAAACGCGCGCTCGACATGGTGAAGATGGCGGATTTCGCCCACCGCTATCCGAACGAGCTTTCCGGCGGCCAGCAGCAGCGCGTGGCGCTCGCCCGCGCGCTGGTCTTCGGTCCGCCCCTGCTCCTGATGGACGAGCCGCTCGGCGCACTCGACAAGAAGTTGCGCGAATGGCTCCAGCTCGAGATCAAGCGCATCCACCGCGAACTCGGAACGACCTTCGTCTACGTCACCCACGACCAGGAAGAGGCGCTGGTGTTGTCCGACCGCATCGCCGTCTTCAATGGCGGCCGCATCGAGCAGATCGGTACGGGACGTGAACTCTACGATAATCCGGCAACGCTGTTCGTTGGCCGCTTCATCGGCGAATCCACCGTGCTGCGGGGCGCAAGCGAAGTCTCCGGCAACAACACGATCATGGCTATCGGCAGCGACAGGGTCGTGGCGCACAGCCGCCTTGCGGGCGACGCCCGGCCAGTCATGCTCCTGCGCCCGGAGCGCGTGGCGCTGAAACGCGCCGGCACTGATGTCGTCACCGGCGAAAACCGCCTGTCCGGCACGGTCGCGGAGGCGATCTATCTCGGATCCGGCTCCAAATACGAGATCCGGCTGAACGACGGCACGATCGCCGTGGTGCGCAGCCCGCTCGGTGCAAGTGATTTCGCCATCGGCGACAGCGTGGACATCACCTTCATGCCCGCCGACCTTATTCTTCTTCCCGACGACGCCAGCGCCGACGTGACGCTGACCTGAACCCGAAAGCACTATCAATGGACGTCAAGACGAACGGCAACATCTCCTTCTGGTACGCCGATATCGGCGGTATCCCGCAGAAGCGGGCTCCGCTTCCCGGCGATCGCGAGGCCGATGTCTGCATCATCGGCGCCGGCTATACCGGCCTTTGGACCGCCTACTATCTGAAGAAGGCCAATCCGGCGCTTAATATCGTGGTCCTCGAGCGGGAATTCGCCGGCTTCGGCGCGTCGGGCCGCAATGGCGGCTGGCTCTCCGGCGGCTTCAGCTGGTCGCGTGAGAAATACGCAAAAACCTCCAGCCGCGGCGCCGTCGTCGACATGCAGAACGCCATGGCCGGAACCGTCGACGAGGTCGAGCGCGTCACCAAGGCCGAGGGCATCGACGCCGATCTCATTCGCGTCGACAAGATCATCGCCGCCACCAACGCTGCCCAGCTTGAACGTGTGCGCGAGGGCTACCAGTTTGATCTCGACTGGCAGATGCCGCCGGAACGTGTGCAGCTTCTGTCGGCTGACGAGGCCGCAAAGCACATCAACATCGCCGACCTCCGCGGCGCCATCATCTACCGCGGCATGGCCCGCGTGCAGCCGGCCAAGCTGGTGCGCGGTCTTGCACGCGTCGTCGAAAGCCTTGGCGTGTCGATCTTTGAGGGAACGAGCGTCACCTCGTTCGAGAAAGGCCGTGTTGAAACTGACCGCGGCACGGTGCGCGCGCCTTACATCATCCGCGCGACGGAAGGCTTTTCCGCAGGCCTGCCGGGCTACGAGCGGACATGGCTGGCGCTGAACAGCGCCCAGATCGTCACCGAACCCGTGCCGGATGCGCTCTGGAAGCAGATCGGCTGGGAAGGCCATGAACTGCTCGGCGACGCGGCGCACGCCTATTGTTACGCCCAGCGCACCCGTGAGGGCCGCATCACCATGGGCGGGCGCGGCGTACCCTATCGCTTCGGCTCGAAGACCGACGTCAACGGCCAGACACAGCAGGCAACCATCGACGCGCTGCACGGCATCCTGACACGGCTTCTCCCGCAGACGAAATCGCTGAAGATCGACCACGCCTGGTGCGGTGTGCTCGGCGTGCCGCGCGACTGGTGCACGACGGCCGGTTTCGATCGCTCGACCGGCATCGGCTGGGCCGGCGGCTATGTCGGCCTCGGCGTCTCCAGCTCGAACCTCGCCGGCCGCACGCTTGCTGATCTCGTGCTCAACCGCGAGACGGAACTGACCGGCCTGCCCTGGGTGAACCGCACGGTCCGCAAATGGGAGCCGGAACCGTTCCGCTGGCTCGGCGTGCACTCCATGTACCAGCTTTACCGCATGGCGGATGACCGCGAATTCGCCGGCCAGCCGCACACATCGAAGCTGGCGGCACTCGCCGACAGCATTACCGGCCATTGAAACACGTACTTTAAGACAGGACATATGATGATCAGTTTTGAAAATTTCGGCGACCTCTTGAGCCTCGATCTCGGCGCCTTCGCGTCGAAACCGACCTCGCTTGAGGGCAATCAGGAGGAGGCGGCCGTCGCCCTCTGGACGAGCCCCGATGGCAAGATGGAAACCGGCGTGTGGGAATGCACGCCCGGCCGCTTTACCGCCGACCGTAGCGACAATGCCGAGATCTGCCACCTGCTCGTCGGCCGCGTGACGCTGCACAACAGCGACGGAACGGCCAAGGAGATCGGCGCGGGCGAAATGTTCGTGCTGCCGCGCGGCTGGCGCGGCGAATGGACGATCCACGAGCAGACCCGAAAGATCTACACGATGGTTGCCGCTTGAGACAAATGGAAGGGCCGGGGCATGAAGCCCCGGCCCTTCCATTTTATCCACCGCCGTTCGATAACCCGCGAATCTGAAAGCATTTCGAACATAAATCGAAGATTGCCCACAAAATGAAAAGGCAGTATCTGTACGCCACGTTCGCGTTCAACTTGCATCCGTTGTTATCGACATGCTGCTTTCCGCCCTTGCATAAGCATCGGCAGTTTGTGAGGCCTCGTCGTACCCGAGTCGGATGACGCGATCTTTCGCATCCTGGTGGGGGAGTTGGGTTGCACGGACGGGATTTGCATCGATATCGAAGCGGAATGAAGCCGCTTCTGGCGAGCGTGTTGCATCTGGCGGCGGCGACAAGCCTCGTCGGCCTGTCGCCTGACAGTGCGATGGCCGACCCTGTGGATCGTGGCGGTTCGGTGGCCGGTTCGGTGATCGAACAGAAGATGGGCGAGGAAGTCCGCTTCGTCGATTTTTCGAACTGGCAGAACGTGGTGCGCTACCAGAACCTTCTGGGCGGGGATGTGCTGCGCACCAATGCGGTCGGCCAGCTCGCCATTCTTTTCGCAGACCGCACCCAGATCCGGCTCGGCCGTAATTCCGCGCTACAGGTCAAGCAGATGGCGCCGGGCGGCGACACCACGCTGAACCTCCAGTCCGGCACGATGTGGGCCCGCGCCCAACGCGGCGGCCAGGGGCTTGCGGTGGAAACCCCGGCAGCAACGGCGGCAATCCGCGGCACGGACTGGACACTGACCGTCAAGGGCGACCAGACCTCGCTGGTCGTGCTCGAAGGCCAGGTCGAGCTGAAGAACGAACTTGGCAGCGTGGAAGTCTCCCAGGGCGAGGCTGCCGTCGCGTCTGTCGGACGGGCGCCACAAAAGTTCGTCATCGTCACGCCGGACGACCGCGAGCAGATGCTTTTCTACCTGACCCTGCGGGACGGCTTCACCATCATGCCGGCAACGCCGTTGCCGCTCAATAGCATGCGCGAGGAGCAGGCACGGGTCTCGGCTATTCCTGCCGACGCGCGCAGTGCAGACGACTGGCTGGTTCTTGCTGAGACAAGCTTGAGCCTCACCGGGCGGGACGCGGCACGCGTCGCACTCGCCGAGGCCAGGAAGGGGCGCCTGACACGTTCCGGCAAGGCGCGTGCCGCCATGACGGAGGCATTGCTGGCCGGCGCAGAGACGCGCTACGCTGACGCTGCGCGTCTTTTCGCAGAGGCGAAATCCGGGCTGGATCCCGTCCGCCGCGGCATCGCCGCCTATGGTGAGTATTACGCACGCTCGCTGGCGAACCCCGAGCTTGTATTGACGCCGCCGGGAGAGGTTCGGGACCCCTATTCTGCCGTTATGAAAGCCTACACTGTTGGCTTCCTCGAAGACATTCCCGCAGCGATCGCCGTTATGCGCGACGCGGAAGCGCGCTTTCCTGACGAATCGTCGCTTCCGGCAATACGTGCTCTTCTCGCCCAGCTCATAAACGACCGCAAGCAGATGCGCGAAGCGGTCGATCGCGCGCTCTCCCTCGATCCCGATGATCCGCTTGCCTTGGCTGCCCGTGCACGGCTTCTCGTCGATTTCGAAGGTAATCTAGAAGGAGGCCTCGCGGATCTGACACGCGCAACAGAGCTTGTTCCGGGCTCCTCCGCGATGTGGAACGATCTGGGCCTTCTGCAAGACGCGCGCGGCGCCACGCGCGCAGCGGAAGCGGCATTGATACGGGGGATGGAACTCGATCCGGAAAGTCCCATCGGGCACGCCAACCTTGCGATTTTCTACCTCGATCAAAGCCGTATGAAGGAAGCCAAGCGCGAAATCGATCTGGCGATTGCCGCCGACCCTGCCTTCAGCTTCGCCCTGCTTGCCCGCGGCCGCTATTATCTGCAGACCGGCGACCTGAAAAAGGGCGTGGACGATATGCTCGCAGCCTCCACCGCCAATCCGGGGCACTCGCAATCCCAGCTCCTGTTGGCGGCCGCATACTACGAAAGCGGCGCCCGGGAACCGGCCGACCAGGCGCTCGACAATGCCGACCGGCTCGACAAGAACGACCCGGTCATTTCGTCCATGCGCACCGCGATCGCGATTGACGACTATGATGCTGAAGGAGCGATCGAGAACGCCCAGGAGTTCCTTCGCCGCTCCCGTGCACAGGGCGGCCATTTTGCCGCGCTCGACGCCAATCAGAATGCCGGCTCCACCCTGAACAACGCATTTCGCCTGCAAGGACTGAACGCGTGGGGACAGTACTACGGTGATGTGGTTTTCGATCCCTTTGAAGGCAGCTCCTACGTCGACCAATCGATTCGCGGTGGCACAGACCCACTGACAAGTTCATTTCTCTTCGGTGAAAACGTCATCACCGACAATCCGAACAGCAAGTCATTTTCGTCGTTCTTCCAGGGCCTGTTGTTCGACCCACATATGATTTCCAGCCGGTCTCGTTCCGCCAATCTTCTGCGTCGGCCATTCTTCGAGGGATCGATCGGTATCGGCACGACCCTCAACCCGGGTACAGAAGGGTGGGTCGGGGAGCTGGAGCTTCAAAGCTATTCGAACGAGCCGGTGCCATTCAGCGGCTATCTGAATCTGCAGTACGCGGATTCGCCGGATAGAACGCGCACGGTTCTCGACAGCGGCATTCTTACCCGCAACAGCGAAAACGAACAGAAGATCATGGGGCTGAATGGTTATCTGACCTCCACCCTTACGCCGGATGATCGGCTGGTCGCCTACGCCAACCACAGCACGTCCGGTTTCGAGTTCAATACGCCCTACATCAATCTCTTTTTCCCCGGCCGTCTTTACGGGGTGGACACCACTTTCACCACGGCCGGTCTCGGCTGGAGCCATACGGTAGACTATCGCAATGTGGTGAATACAGCTCTGCTCTTTTCCTCGCTCGATTTTGAGCGAAGAATGCGAGAGGAAATTCCGCCATTTTTTCAAGATGGCACAACGCTGTTCGGGCAGAAGAGCTACGTCGCTGCGGTCAATCATGTCGTCGAGAGCGACAATCTCACTTGGCGTTATGGCGTGGAAGGCGGCGTTCTGAACAATTCGTTCGATATCCGGGTCGAAGCTTCCGACGTCCCGGCGGTCAGCGCGTCCACCCGGGATGAAAGCTACTTCAGCAAAGCCTATGTCGACCTGTTGCATGACATTACGCCGGATCTGAAGGCTGAATACGGCCTGTTTGGAACCGTTCTCGGGGGCAGCGAAAGTGACGCCGAGCATCTCGAGCCACGCGCGGGGTTTGCCTGGATACCTGCCGAGGGACACTGGCTGCGAGCAGGCTACATTCGCCAAACGTCGGATATGACGACACCGACGCTTGCTCCCATCGGGATCGTCGGATTGCAGGCCAATGATTTCAGCGTAGGGTCCGATGGTTATTCGGACACATTGGCCCTCAAATGGGATGCCGAATGGACGGATCGTTTCTTCACGACGGTCGACTACCAGCACCAGACCTTTCACGACCTGACAGTGAACGACGCATTGCTCCTATCAAGCTATAGCTTCAGCAGGGCGGAAGCCGATCGCGTCGCCGTTACCGCCAATCTCGCGCTGCCTCATGGCTTCGGCCTTTCGGCAACCTATGCATTGGCATTTTCCGAGGTGAAGGATCAGACAAGCCCTGCTTTCGGCCGGGCCTTGCCCTTTCTGCCTCGCCACACGGGACAAGTCGCGGTTACCTATGTGAGCGACGCCAATCTGAAAGCGACGTTGGCCGCCAACTATGTCGGCGAACGCTATGGCGACGTCACCCCTCGCAAACTGGATGACTATTGGACATTGGACGCCGAACTGACCTGGGAGCCGTTTGACAAGAACATCGCTTTCGAAGCGAGTGCCTACAATTTGCTGGACGAGGATTTCGAAGTCATGCCGGGCTTCAACGGATGGGGCCGGGTGTTCAAGGGAATGGTGAAGATCCGCTTCTAACCAGCCGTGCCTGAACGGAATTCTAACACTGTGAACGACAAAGCCGGTCCAGCTAATGCTGAACCGGCTTTGTGTGGTTCGTTCAAGATGCTCAGACGAGCGCCGTCACCTGGATTTCGACCAGCAGTTCCGGGGCGGCAAGGCGGGCTTCCACCGTGGCGCGGACCGGCAGGTTGTTCGGATCGACCCACTGGTCCCAGACTTCGTTCATCTGGCTGAAATGGGCGATGTCGCGCAGCCAGATGTTGGCGCTGATGAGCTTGGCCTTGGAGGTGCCGGCCTCAGTCAGCAGGCTGTCGATCGTAGCCAGGATATCGCGGGTCTGCGCGACGGTATCTGCACCATCACCGGTGACGCCGGCGGTGGTGACGATGCCGTTGACGACGACGGCTTGGCAGAAGCGCTTGCCGGGCTTGATACGCTTGATCATCAAAAAACTCCCATGGTTGTGATCAGAGAATGGTTTTGCCGAAGGCCGACAGGATGAAGTTGGCGCATTCCGCGCCGATCGGCGATGGCAGCGCGGCATCAATGCCCGAAACGCTGAGCGAGCGCAACTTGCCGCTGAGCGCCGCCATTTCCATTGCCGAATGGGTTTCGCGCACCGTGATGCCGCCGATGCCGCCGCTCCAGCCGGACATGTCGGTCGCCGTTGGCGAATAGCAGAGGTGGAAGCCGCGCGTGCCGGCAGACGCGATCGCAATCGCCTCGCGCATCGCCTGGCGCAGCCCAACCGCGTCGATCTCTGCCATGGTGAAGACGCGCATGCGGGAGGCCTTCAACGCCGCAGCCTCTTCCGGCGCCGCGTTGCGAAGACCGATCAGCACGATGTTTTCCGGTGCTATGTGTGGCGGCAGGCGATCCAGCATGCGGCGCAGCACGGCGTTTTCCGCCGGTGGCGCATCAATGTCCCCGTCCGGCATCATCGCCGCGTCGGAATCGATCCAGATCATGCCCAGGCCATCGTGCCGGCGGCCGGCTTCCTCCACAAAACGGATGACATCACGCCTGCGGGCACAGATAGAGAGCGTCAGCGCGTTTTCATCCGCGCTCCGCTCGAAACCAAGATGGTCGATGCGCTCGGCAATGTTCTGCACGACGACGAGCGCGCCGCCAATGGCGTCCGTTTCGATCGCATAGGTCCTCGCCTCGCTCGTCTCGTACACATCCCGCATAGGAACCTTCTCCACATATTCGGAGGTCATGACTGTCAGCAGCGCGCCGTAGTTCATGCGGAAGCTGACATTTTCGCCCACAGCCAAGGGCGGATCGGCCTCGGTGAGGTCGAGCACCAAATGGTCGCTTGATGCGCCCAGCACTCTAACCCCGGGACGGGTCGGCATCAGCCCCTCGGCGATTACGTCCTCGCGGCCGATATTGGCGATGCCACGCAACCGGTCGCCCTCGTCGACGAAGATCGGCACCTTGCCGAAAGCGTCGATGCCGGACTGCCCGATCGGCATGGAGGGTTTTGTCTTCACCTCGAGCAACTCGCCCGTCAGTTCGAAGGCGTCGCGGTCGAGCGCCTCCCAGGGGTCGGTCAGGAACGTATCGCGCCCGCCCTGCAGGATCGCCTCGCCGATGCGCAGGTTGTTCACACCGTTCGGCATGCCACCGGCCAGCAGCAGCGGGAGCGATGAGGAATTGCCGCCGGAAACCCAGTCGAGCGGGCGACCTGTGATGCTCTCCACCTTGTAGGCGTGCGCGACGAGCTGCGTCAGGTTTTCCTGTGTCGGTATGATGGCGCCAAAACAGGTGAGGTTCGTGCCGACGCCGGCGATACGCACACCTGGCAGGTCCATCACCGCCTCGACGGTGGGAATAAGGTCGTTCGGCCAGATTCCTTCGCGCAAATCCCCGAGGTCGATCATCAGAATGACGTCGTGCACGCGGCCGAGCCGCTCGGCGATGCGCGAGATCTCCCGTATCAATTGCAGTTCGGATTGCAGGCTGATGTCGACGGTGCGCACCAGTTCCTCGACGCGCGTCAGCGGCGGGCTGCGAAGCAGCATGATCGGGCAGTCGATGCCGGCATCGCGCAGGCGGCGGATATTCTCGAAACGGGATTCCGCAATGCCCGCCACACCGCCGCGCAGCATGGCGCGCGCCACCTGCGGCATGCCGCAGGTGCCCTTCGTCACGCCGAACGGCGTAATGCCGGACTGGCGGCAGAGGTCCACAACGGTGCGGGCATTGTGCTCGATGCGGGCGAGGTCGATGGAGATTTGCGGGTCGGACATGCATCAGTTCCTATAAAGCAGGCCCGCGGTGTCGATCTCCGGCTTTCGGCCCGAAACGAGATCGGCGACGAGTTTCCCCGAGCCGCAGGCCATCGTCCAGCCGACATGACCGTGGCCGGTATCGAGGAAGAGATTTTCGTAGCGCGCCTGCCCGTGCACCGGCACCGAGCCCGGCATCATCGGGCGCAGGCCCGACCAGAGCACGGCTTTCGTTTCGTCGATCGCCCCGGGGAAAAGGTCGTGCGCGGTGCGGAACATGTTCGCGAAGTCGGCGGGCTTGAAGCTGCGGTCGTAGCCGGCGAATTCGGCGGTGGAGGCAAGGCGCAGGCGATCGCCGAGACGCGAATAGGCGATCAACCGGTCCTCGTCGACGCCGCCCATGGTCGGCCCCTTGTCCGCATCGATCGGCAGGGTCGCGGTATAGCCCTTCACGGGATAGACCGGCACGTCGATGCCGATCTTGCGCGCCAGCAGCGCGCTTTCCGGGCCAAGCGACAGCACCACGGCATCGCAGGCGACCGGCCCCTTGTCCGTCAGCACGGCCCTGACGCGTCCGCCCTGGACATCGAGGCCGGTAACCGTCGTGCCGAAACGGAAATCAACACCGTGGCGCACGCGCGCCTGTTCGGCGAGGCTGCGGGTGAAAAGCGAGGAATCCCCCGTCTGGTCCATCGAGGAGTAGACGCCGCCGGCAAGCTGGTGTTTGACGGCGGCAAGACCCGGCTCCAGCACCGCCAGCCGCTCGCGGTCCACCACTTCGATAGCGAGCCCCCGGTCGGCGATGTACTGCATGTGTTTTACACCGGCATCCATGCTCTGCTGCGAGCGGTAGAAATAGAGGATGCCCTTGCGCCGGTCATCATAGGATATGCCGGTCTCTTCCTGGATCGCATTGATGCATTGACGCGCATAAAATGCGAGGCGGAGCTTCACCTCGGTATTGGCGTTGGCGCGCGATTGTGTGCACTGCATGAGGAAGCGCAGGCACCAGGAAAGGAACTGCGGATCGAGGCTGAACCGCACCTTGATGCCGAGATCGGAGCGGAACAGCGATTTCATAAACGTGGTGAGTGCCGTCGGCGAAGCCCAGGCGGTGGAATCGCCGGGCGAGACGAGGCCCGCATTGCTCTGGCTGGTGCCGCGCGCCACGTCCTCGTGGCGCTCCAGCACCGTCACGTCGTGGCCGTCCTTCGACACATACCACGCCGCCGCCGTGCCGACGACGCCGGCCCCCAGAACGACTACTTTCATGACACTCCCCTCACCCTGGCGCAGTTCCGCTTTCCGCTTGCGAAACGGCCAGCCTTTTGTTTTTAACTGCTCACGGCACCCTGCTTGAATGTCGGCGCGAAGCCGCCGGAATCCCCGTCGTTGAAGCGGATGATGCGCACCTCGTCCTGGAATTCGGCGCAGGATTGCCGCCAGACCGAGCCCGGCCAGACGAGCTCGACCGAGGCATCGAGCGGCCGGTAGACAGCTGTGTAGAGCGTGCCGTAGCCGCGTCCATAGGATGTCTGGTAAACCGGCGGGCGAAGAAATCCGGAAAGAACGCGCTCGACCCCCGCCGACCCGGCCAGCGACTTCTCCACCGCCGCCTCGCGCTCGACCGACTTGGTGGTCTCGGCATGGCGCGCCCATTCGACGCCGTGCTGGTGGTTGGTGCTGACGCGCCGTTCCACCACCTCGGCCGGGCGATCCGGATTGACATAGACGGTCGCGTGATTGCCCTGCCGGTCGATGACGGCGATCGAATAGGACATGTGTACGGGAATGCGCTGGAGCATGGCGACGGCCTCCGCCGTGGTGCTCGCGAATTCCAGCACGTAGCGCAGCACGACCGGAATGCCGAACCCCTGCCCCGCGGCGGTGCGCCCACCAAAGGAGAGCGAGACCGAAAGCCCGTCTTCGTTGATGCCGTCGAGCACGCCCCAGAGACAATCGACTACGGCCAGCACACGCCTGCCGTTGAACCGGGAGGCGAGCCAGGTGCCTTCAAGAAGGCGCGGGCTATAGTCGTAATTGCGGATCAGCGCGGGTTCCGCGCCAGTCAGGATCGCCTGCGAGCAGCCGCCGACATAGAAGGGCGGACACCACATGGAGAGGAAGCGCGCTTCCAGATCCCCGCCGCCGGCCGTAGCCACGATGGCCTCGTAAGTCGGCAGCAGTTCCGGCATGTGCTTGCGCAACGCCTTGAGGCTCATGAAGTAGGTCGGGCGCGAGCGAACCCCATCGCGCACGAACCAGCGGCTATAGGCATGCCAGTGACGATCGAACACCCGGCGCCATTTCGGGCCGGGCATGTCTTCGTCGATGGCTTCGAACTGGAGGTCCATGGTGTCCTACAGGATCTTGAACGAGCCGGCTTCCGGCGCTTCATCGCGCTGGATTTCCGTCAGCGGCTTGCTGAGATATAGGCGCTTGATGCCCTTGATCCAGTTGCTGGCGCGCTCGTTCAGCTCGAATTCGTCGTCCATCACCCGCCCGCGCGTGATGAGTATGCCGAGATCGGCGCCCTCGTAGCGGTAATCACCGGGGCCAGTGATGCGCAGGAAGAAGGCCTCCTGCTCGCTCTCGATCGCCTGGCGGTGATAGTCGAAGCGGTCATAGGACACGCTGCCATCCGGCGCCATGCGATAGATGCCGGTCGCCGGCGCGTGGGTGACGATGTCAACGAGGTCTTCGGTCGACTTGATCACCACCTGCGACCAGGAATCGATGAACTCTTTTCGCGCCCAACGGTTGTTCAACTCCTCGACGTCGATCTTGTACTCGATGCCGGAGAATTCCATCAGGTGGAACAGGAAGAGCGGCGCATCGGCATAGGCGAAGGCGGCGTGGTTGGTCATCGAACTGGCGCCGCAGATGCGCGGGTTCAATTCGCCGAGATAGACCTCGTTGTCCTCGACGTCGATCAGGAAGTCGAGGTCGAAATAGCCGCGATAGCCCTCTTCGCGCAGCTGGTTGCCGAAGCGGTAGGCCATGTCGCGCGCCTTGGCACGGATCTTTTCCGAAAACGCGCCCGGAAAGATCTCGTTGCCGCACCAGCCGCCCTTGTAGGGCGTCAGCGCCGGCTGGCCGACGACTTCGGTCAGAAGCGGGCCGACGAGCGTGCCGGAGCCGGTCGTGCAGGCCTCCATCGTCGCGCCGCGGCACCTGATGCGCTTCATGATCTTCACTTCGTCCTCCGCGGAAATCTCCGCGGCGTGGCGGTTGTAGTCCTCTTCACTGGCGATGAAGAAGGTGGTGTGGCCGCTGTCGCCGAAGGCGGTCTGCACCACGAGGTCGTTGCCGATGCCGGCCTTTTTCGCCGATGACAGCAGTTCCTCATAGGTGCGGGCTGGCGCCAATGTGTTTGGCACGGAGGGCACATCGGCCTTGTTGCCGATGCGCACGGTTTCCATCTTGTTGTCGCAGCGCTGGCGCAGCTTTGCCTTTGGGAACCAGATCTCGATGCCGAGTTCCTCGCAGATCTCCTCGGTCTGCTCGTCGAACATCAGGAATGTTGCAACCGCGCGGCCGCCGCGCTTTGTAATGTAGTCGATCACTTCCTTGTGCTGCAGCAGATAGTTGTTGATGTCCTCGATGCTCTCGAATTCGGCATGGGGGATTTCGGAGGGGACGAAGACGTTCGGGTGGCGACCGTCGAAGCAGTCGATATAGCTGACGAACTTGAAGTTCCGCACCCATTCGTCGATGCCGATCAGGTTGAAGTTCGTCGCGGAGATGAAATAGATCGGGCGCTCGTTGCGGTGCATGACGACGCGCAGGTCGGCCACGTTGCGAATGGTTTCCATGATGTACCCCTCATTTTTCTTCGAGTGCTTCTTGCGCTTGTCGCGCTTCTTCTCGTTCTTCCGCTCTTTCTTCTTTTTCGACATGCCCCCCGGTCCGTCGTTTGGGTTATCGTTTCAGGCGTGACGTGACGTGCTTCACCTCAAGGTAGGAGGCCATGCCCCACGGCCCGAGCTCGCGCCCAATGCCGCTCGCCTTGAAGCCGCCCCAGGACGTCTGAACGAAAATCGCCTGCGGGCTGTTGATCCAGACATGACCGGCCTCAATGGCATTGGCCACGCGGTTCGCCTGCGCGTCGTCGCCGCTGACGATGGTTGCGACGAGGCCGAAATCGCAGTCGTTGGCGAGCGCAACGGCCTCTTCTTCCGTTTCGAAGGTGCGGATGCAGAGCACCGGCCCGAAAATCTCCTCGCGCCAGAGAGTGCTGGTCGTGGGCACATCGCCGAAGATCGTCGGCTCGATGAACCAGCCGTCCAGGCCGGCGGGCTTGCCGCCGCCGGCGAGCAGGCTCAAGCCCTCGGCCTTGCCGCGCTCGATATAGGCCAGCACCTTGTCATGCTGCGCCTTCATGGTGATCGGGCCGATTTGCGTCCCCTCATCCAAGGGATCACCGGGCTTCAGCGCCTGGCTTCCCGCGATTATGGCGTCTATTAGCTTTGGCGCAATTGATTTTTCCACCAGAAGGCGAGAAGTCGCGGAGCACATCTGGCCGGCATTGAAGAAGATGCCGCCGAGCACGCATTCCACCGCCTCGTCGAAATCCGCATTCGCGAAAACGACGATGGGCGACTTGCCGCCGAGTTCCAGGCTCACCGATTTGACGCCCGGGGCGCCCGCCGCCATGACGCGCGCGCCGACGGCGTTCGAGCCGGTGAAGGAGATTTTTGCGACATCCGGATGCGTCGTCATCGGCGCGCCGACGCGCTCGCCGGTGCCGGTAATGATGTTCAGCACACCGGGCGGCAGGCCGATTTCTTCGGCGATAGCGCCCAGTTCCAGCTCCACAATGGGCGTGATTTCGGATGGCTTCAACACTACCGTGCAGCCAGCGGCAAGTGCGGGAGCGACCTTCCAAGACGTCGTTACCAGCGGAAAATTCCATGGCACGATGAGGCTCGCGACGCCTGCCGGCTCCTGCCGCAGCCGGGCGTGAAAGCCATCGTCAGGCAAGGCGACATCCGCATCCTGCCGGTCCTGCAGGGCGATGGCCTGTTCGGCATAATAGGCGAAGCAGGCGGCCGCATCGGCCATGTCGATACGTGCCTCACCGAGCGGCTTGCCGTTGTTGCGCGAAGAGAGGCGCGCCAGTTCCTCGGCGCGGTCTTGAAGCTTTTCAGCGATGGCGGCGAGGTAGCGGGCGCGTTCGCGGCCGCCGGCATCGCGCCAGGCTGGGAAGGCGGCTTTCGCCGCCGCCACAGCCTTTTCGACATCCGCCGGCCCACCGGCCGAGACCTCATGGTAAGCGGTGCCGCGATAGGGATCGAAGACCGGGATTCGGCCGGGCTCTGCAGGTTCCTGCCATTGGCCGTCGATGAAGAGCTGGTTTCGCATTGTCGCCTCACGCGGCCAGGGTTTTGGCGAGCTGGGAGCCGGCCAGGATTTCGATGACGGTGGGCACGTTGCGGGTGGCCGACGCCTTGAGTTCGCTTTCCAGCTCGCCGAGCGAGGCCGGGCGCGAGGCTTCGCAGCCGAGTGCCTTGGCGAGGCCGACGAAGTCCGGGGTGAAGATATCGACGCCGATCTGCGGGATGTCGCGTTCGGCCATGAAGGCCTTGATCTCGCCGTAGCTGGTGTTGTTCCAGATGACGACGGCGGTGGCGATACCCGCTTCGACGGCGCTCGCCAGTTCCTGCACGGAGAATTGCAGGCCGCCATCGCCGATCAGGCAGACGGAGGGACGGTCGGGTGCGCCGAGTTTTGCGCCGAAGGCGGCGGGCAGGCCGTAGCCGAGTGTGCCGTAACCGGTGGAGGAGTTGAAGAA
>NZ_JBQVPI010000004.1:0-128933 GCF_052438155.1 Shinella sp.
GGTGCGCCGAGTTTTGCGCCGAAGGCGGCGGGCAGGCCGTAGCCGAGTGTGCCGTAACCGGTGGAGGAGTTGAAGAAGGAACGCACCTGCGGCGCCTGGTAGAACTGGTTGACGGCATAGACCGGCTCGGTCTGGTCGCCCGCCACGGTGGCGTCGGGCAGAGCTTTGGTGATGACCTCCATCAGCCTGCCATGGGTGCGGCAGGCGGGCCACAGGCCGGCGGCCACTTTTTCGCGCACCGCTTTGGCGCGGGATGCGCCGTCACCGGTTTTACGGGTTTCGCCGAGCGCGGCGCTGAGGCTTGTCGCGGCGAGTCTCGCGTCGGCGGCGATCGGCACGTCGCAGCGCAGCCCGGTGACGATCTGCGCCGGGTCGATATCGATGCGGATCAGCGGGCCGCCGAAGGAAAGCGGTTTTGGCTCGGGATACATTTCCGTCTCGCCGAACTCGGTGCCGATGGCGAGGATCGCGTCGCTTGTCGCAAGTTCGTCGAGCAGCGGTTGCATGCTGAGATTGCCGGTCATGATGCGCGGGTCGCCGGGTTTCAGGATGCCGCGGCCGTTGATCGTCATGAAGACCGGCGCGTCGAGCTTTTCAGCAATCGCAGCGATTTCGGCCGCCGCATCGGCAGCACCGCCGCCGGCGATGATCAGCGGGCGTTTGGCCGCCTTGAGGATCGTCGCCGCCTTGGCGATGCCGGCGGGATCGGCCGCGGCACGGCCGGGCAGCGGCCAGGCGTCCGTCGAAAGATGCCCGGCCTGCGCGACGATGACGTCGAGCGGGATTTCGATATGGACGGGGCGCGGGCGGGCCGAATTGAACACGGTGAAGGCGCGCGCCATCACTTCAGGCAGCTGCGCGGGATCGAGCAGCGTGTGGCTGAAGGCACTGACGCCGGCCACCAGGTTGCGCTGCGAGGGCAGTTCGTGCAGGCGGCCCTGGCCCATGGCGAGCTCGTTGCGGGCATTGACCGCGGAGATGACCAGCATCGGCACCGAATCCGCATAGGCCTGGCCCATGGCGGTGGCGATGTTGGTCATGCCGGGGCCGGTAACGATGAAGCAGACACCCGGCTTGCCGGTCACGCGCGCATAGCCGTCGGCCATGAAGCCCGCACCCTGTTCGTGGCGCGGCGTGACGTGGCGGATCTTCGTGGCCGGCAGGCCGCGATAGAGTTCGACCGTATGCACCCCCGGAATGCCGAAGATCAGCTCGACGCCGTAGGATTCCAGGAGACGGACGAGGTATTCGCCGGTGGTAAGACGGGTGTCTGCCATGATGTTATCGCCTCTTGACGCCCGGGAGGACGCAAAGCATTTCAAAGAGAAGGTTCGCCGCCGTGATCGCCGTGTTGCCGGACGGATCGTAGGGCGGAGAGACTTCGACGAGGTCGCAGCCGACGATGTTCAGACCCCAGCAGCCGCGGATGATTTCCAGCGCCTGGATGGTGTTGAGGCCGGCGATCTCCGGCGTGCCGGTGCCGGGCGCAATCGACGGGTCGAGGCTGTCGATGTCGAAGGTGAGGTATACCGGCCGGTCGCCCATCTGCGCGCGGACTTCCTCCATCAGCGGCGTCAGCGACTTGTGCCAGCACTCTTCCACCTGCACGACGCGGAAACCCTGCTCGCGCGGCCAGTCGAAATCGTCGGCGGCATAGCCCGTGCCGCGCACGCCGATCTGGATGCAGCGTTTTGTGTCGAGCACGCCGGCCTCGACCGCCCGGCGGAACGGCGTGCCATGGGCGATCGGCTCGCCGAACATGTGCTCGTTGATGTCGGCATGGGCATCGACATGGATGAGGCCGACGGGACCGTATTTTTCGCCCATGGCGCGCAGGATCGGGTAGCTCAGCGTGTGGTCGCCGCCGAGCGTCAGCGGCTTGCAGCCGTCCTTGATGATCTCGCGATAGGCGTCGGTGATGATATCGACGCATTTCGGCAGGTTGAACGTGTCGATCGCCACGTCGCCGATATCGGCCACCTGCAGGCTGTCGAAGGGGGCGGCGCGGGTCGCCATGTTGTAGGGGCGGATCATGCAGGATTCAGTGCGGATCTGGCGCGGCCCGAAGCGCGTGCCCGGCCGGTTCGACGTGCCGATATCCATCGGAATGCCGACGAAGCAGGCATCGAGCCCCTCGCTGGTCGGCTGCGTCGGCAGGCGCATCATCGTCGCAGGCCCGCCAAAGCGCGGCATCTCGTTGCCGCCAAGCGGCTGGTTGTAGGTTCTGGTCGTCATCTGTTTTCCTCCGGCGGGGCGGTGTTTCATGTCTTTTGCCCCATCCTGAATGGTACTCTACGAGACTTGTCCGAGCGGCTGGAATACCCTTTTCGATTATTCTTCGGCGCGCGGGAGGATGAGGCAGGGCACCGGCGCGTTGTGCACGATCTTGCGGGCATTCGAGCCGAGGAAGACCCGCATCAGCGGCCCCAGCTTGCTGGAACCGAGAACGAGCAGTTCTCCCTCCTCCCAGGCGAGCGACTCGAAAGCCGCCTTCCAGCTCGGGCCGTCGGCGATCTCGGCGGAAAGTCCCGCCTGTCCGGCAAGCAGGGTGGTTTGCGCATCCCGTGCCTGCTCGCGCAGCACGTTGGAGACGAAATGTTCCGCGTCGTAGCCGGCACCCGTTGGGTACATTTGCTTGTCGCGCACCACGAAGGTCACGAGGCGAAGCGGCACCGAATATTCCTGTGCGAGTGCTGCACTGCGGGCGACGATACCAGGCGCGGAAGACGAACCGGAATAGGCGGCGCTGAGTCGGCGAATACGGCTCTCGGGACCGGCCGAATAGCCATGCGGCGCCACCGCGATCGGCAGATGCGCGGAGCGCAAAAGCTCCGTCGTCACGCCGCCCTCGCCGAAGCGGCCGAACGGGGCCTCGCGCGCCGAACCGAGCACAAGGCAATCGGCTCCGATCTCGGAGGCGGTCCTGATGAGGCCTTCGCGGGCCGATGAGGCGGAAACGGCGAGGAACTCCGCGGTCACGTCGTCGGGAAGCAATGCCTTCGCCTCGGCCTGCACCGCGGCGGTGTGCCGGGCAAGGAAGCTGCCATATTCGCCATCGACGCGCGCCGGCGAGGGATAGCCCCAGGTATCGGGTGTCACCGTGCAGGCGACGAGCGAAGCCTTGCAGGACCGGGCGAGTACCGCGCCGAGCGCCAGCGCCTCCTGCCCGCCCTGGTCGGCGGAAAGACCGACAAGGATCTTCATTCTGCCGCCTCGCCGAGACCTTCCGGTTTTTCGAGCCGCGAGTTGCGGGCGGAGTAACCGAAATAGACGAGTGCGGCGATCGCCACCCAGACGCCGGTAATGGCATAGACCATCCAGCTGAGCTTGAAGATCAGGTACAGGCAGGCGACGATGCTGAGCACCGGCAGGACCGGGCCGAAGGGCACGCGGTAGCCGCGCGGCATGTCGGGCTGCGTATAGCGCAGGATCAGCACGCCGGCCGAGACCACGGAGAAGGCGGTCAGCGTGCCCATGCTCGTCAAGTCCCAGAGCAGGCCCGAGGGCACGAAGGCGGCGATCAGCGACACGAAGACCGCGACGATGATGGTGCAGGCGACCGGCGTCATGCTGCGCGGATCGACCCTGTGGAAGATCGACGGCAGCAGGCCGTCGCGCGACACCGCAAAGAGGATGCGCGACTGGCCATAGAGCACGATGAGCGTGACCGAGAAGATCGAGATCACCGCGCCGGCGGCCAGCAGGTTCGCCGGCCAGGCGGCACCCGTCAGGTTCTGCAGGATCGTGGCAAGGCCCGCCTCCTGCCCGTCGAAGGCGCCCGCCGGCTGCACGCCGAGGGCGGCCAGCGCCACCAGCACGTAGAAGCCGGTGACGATGACGAGCGCCGATATGATGGCGATCGGCAGGTTGCGCCGTGGATTGACCACCTCCTCGCCCGCCGTCGAGACGGCATCGAGGCCGACGAAGGTGAAGAAGATCGAGGCCGCCGCCGCCTGCACGCCGCCAAAACCGCTCTCGTTGAAGAAGGGCATGAAATTCGCGCTGTTGAAGGCGCTGCCGGCGATCACGATGAAGAGGGTCAGCACGGCGAGCTTGACCATCACCATGATGGCATTGGCGCGGGCCGATTCCTTGGCGCCGCGCAAAAGCAGGATGCAGCAGAGCATGACAAGGATGACGGCCGGCAGGTTGATGAGGCCGGAGCCTTCCGCGAAGAAGGCCATGGCAAAGGGATGGTCACCATCGACGACGGTGATCGGCCCCTTGATCATCCAGCCTGGCAGCACGATGCCGGTGATGTTGAAGAGCAGTTTTTCGACATATTCGGCCCAGCCGACCGCCACCGCTGCGGCGGAGATGCCGTATTCCAGCACGAGGCAGGCGGCGACGAAGAAGGCGATGCCCTCGCCAAGCGTCGCATAGGCATAGGAGTAGGAAGAGCCCGAGACCGGGATCATCGAACTCATCTCGGCATAGCAGAGCGCCGACAGGCCCGCCGCGACCGCCGCGATGATGAAGGAGAGCATGACCGCAGGGCCGGCCACCGGCACCTGCTCGCTCAGCACGAAGAAGATACCCGTACCGATCGTCGCCCCCACGCCGAACATGATCAGCTGGAACAGCGTGATCGAGCGTCCGAGATGGCCGTGCCCGTCGCCGGCACCCGACGCGTCCGCCAAGAGCCGGTCGACCGGCTTCTTGCGTGTGATTTGTTCCAGGATAGTTGACGCCATCGTTCCCCCCGATGTCTCCCCATATGCAATCACTGTAGCGTCGGGTTCGGCAAAGGTGCTGCCGTATTTCTGTCATTTTCCGACACTTGCTGCTGAGCACGGCACCCTTCTCGAAAGTTCTTGTCGCAAGGGCCAAGGGGGGACCGGGAAGGGCGAAACGGTGACCAGGAGGCCAACTTGACAGGGTCGGGACAAACGTATCCTTATGGTTCGAGGCTGTCGGGCCACGCTCATCGGGAGACGCATGGCCCGTCCATGCAGCAGGGGGCGAGTGAATGAAAGATGAAGACGGGTCGATCCGGCTCGATCAGATCGATCTGCGTATTCTGGCATGTCTTCAGGCCAATGCGCGCATGACGAACCAGGAACTGGCCGATGCCGTGGGCCTTTCGCCCAGCCCCTGCCTGCAGCGGGTGAAGCGGCTCGAAAAGGCCGGCGTCATCACCAACTACCATGCCATTATCGACCTCGCGAAGGTCTGCCGCCATGTGGACGTCATCGCCGCGGTGACGCTCAACAGCCACGGGCTTGAGGATTTCGAGATCTTCGAAACGATGGTCGAAGAGATGCGCTACGTGGTGGAATGCACCAAGGTCAGCGGGCCGATCGATTATCTCGTGCGCTTCGTCTGCCCGGATATCGCCTCCTACCAGATGCTGTCGGACGAGCTTTTGCGGCTCGGCCCCAAGATCGGCAATCTTTCGAGCTACATCGTGCTCAAGTCGAGCAAGCCCTATCGGGGCGTGGCCTTCGACGATCTCGTCTCCCCGACGCCGCGCGGCGTGCCGACCCGGCCCGCCGTCCGCACCGGCAAATAGCTTCCATAGAGATACATCATGTCAGGCACCTTTTCCGACGCAAACGCTATGCCCGCCTCCGCCGGCCGGCGGGATAATTCCCGCTTCATGATCGCCGGCATCCAGATGTCGGTGCCGATCACCGGCCGCAACATCGCGGCCATGACGATCCAGGTGGAAAAGACCATGGCGCTCTATCCGGGCACCGACATGATCGTCTTTTCCGAGCTTGCCATGCATGGTCCGCTGCATGCCTGCGCGGCGGCGGATCCGCTGGCCGACGAGGCCGTCTTCCAGGCGCTCGCCGCAAAACACCGCGTCTGGATCATTCCCGGCACATACTTCGTGCACCGGGAGGGCAGGACCTACAATCATTCGGTCGTCATCAATCCGGACGGCGAGATCGTCGGGCGCTACGACAAGATGTTCCCCTTCATGCCTTTCGAGGCGGGTGTCACCGGCGGCACCGACTTCCTGATTTTTGACGTGCCGGATGTCGGCCGCTTCGGCCTTTCCATCTGCTACGACATCTGGGTTCCGGAGACGACGCGCACGCTGACCTCGGCGGGCGTCGAGGTGCTCATTCACCCCGTGCTGACCGGCACGACGGACCGCAAGGCGGAACTCGCCATCGTCCAGGCGACGGCGGTGATGTTCTCCTGCTACGTCGTCGACGTGAACGGGCTCGATGCCGGCGGCGTCGGCCGTTCACTGGTCGCCGATCCGACCGGCAATGTCGTGCACCAGTGTGGTCAGGTCACGGAAATCTTCCCCATCAACATCGACCTCGGCCTCGTGCGCCAGGTGCGCGCCGAAGGCGCCAACGGCCTCGGCCAGGTGCTGAAATCCTACCGCGACCGCAACGTCGCCTTCACGACTTACGAGAATGGCGGGGCATCGACCTATCTCGACAGCCTCGGGCCGCTGGTTCCCATGCCGAAGCGGCGCTGATCAGGTCCAGGCGTAGCGCACGATGTGAAAGAAGACCGGGGCTGCGAAGACGAGGCTGTCGGCACGGTCGAGCATGCCACCATGGCCCTCGATCATGTGGCCCCAGTCCTTCACGCCGCGATCGCGCTTGATCGCCGAAGCGACCAGGCCGCCGAAGAAGCCCATGATGCAGGCAAGGCCTGCCAGCACGCCGGCTTCGTAGGGCGAGAAGGGTGTCAGCCAGTAGAGCCCGGCCCCAAACAGCGAGGCGCTGGCTATGCCGCCGATCAGGCCTTCCCAGGTCTTCGACGGCGAAATGCTCGGCGCGACCTTGTGCCGGCCGAAGAGTTTTCCGAAAATGTATTGCAGCACGTCGCTGCCCTGCACAGTGGCGATGAGGAAGGCGATCAGCAGCAGGCCGCGTCCCTCGTTGCCCGGAATGGGCAGGGTCACAAGTGCCGGCACGTGGCTGATACAATAGACCGAGAGCATGATGCCCCATTGCTGCTCGCTGACCCGTTCGAGGAAACGGGATGTATCACCTCGAATTGCCGTCAGCGCCGGCATGGCGAGGAAGCAGTAGACGGGAATGAAGATCGAATAGAGCCCGTACCAGTCGATCCAGATCAGGTAGTACTGCACCGGTATGATGATCAGGAACATGCCGAGCAGCGTCCAGCGGTCGGCATGGCGGGTGTTGGTCAGCGTCACATATTCGCGAAGCGCCGCAAAGGAAACGAAGGCGAACAGCAGGATCACGCCGCCCGTGCCGAACAGGAAGGCGACGCTGATGCCCGTCACCATGATCCACCAGGCCTTGATGCGCGCATTGAGATTTTCGAGCGTCGACGGCAGCGGTTTCGGGCTGCGATAGGAAAGCGCGCCGGCCACGACGCTTGCCGTAACCAGCACGGCAACGAGGCCGAAAAAGAGGCGTGTGGTATCGTCGATCATCAGCGGTTTCCATCCTTTTGCGGCGAAAGCGCCAAAAGTGCCTGTCGGGCCCTGTCGAGAAAAGCCTTGCGCTCCTCCTCGGCCTCCAGCACGATCGGCGCGCCAAAAACCACGCGGCAGAGCAACGGCACGGGCAGTACCGCTCCCTTGGGCAGCACGCGCGACATGTTCTCGATCCAGCAGGGCACAAGTTCGACATCCGGCCGGGCGGCCGCGAGATTGTAGAGGCCTGAGCGGAAGCGCAGCAGCGGCTCTTCGGTCATGTTGCGCGTGCCCTCCGGAAAGAAGATCAAGGATTCGCCCGCTTCGAGCGCCGAGAGCATGACCTGCAAAGGATCGGCCGTGCGCTCGACCCAGTTGCGCTCGACGAGCACCGTGCGCAGCAGCTTTCCGGAAATGAAACGGCGGACGGAATCCGCGTTCCAATAGTCGGCGCCCGCGACGGCGGCGGTGCGGCTGCGCTCGGCCGGATGCAGGCAGGTCGAGATCAGGATGAAATCACCATGGCTTGCATGATTGGCAAAATAGATGCGCTGCCGGCCGTTCGGTGCTGCGCCCGCCCAGATCGGCCTGACGCCGGTGACGGCGCGGGAAAGGCCCGCAAGTGCTGCGCCGGACACTTTTTGCAGGAGGGACGCTCCACCACCCGTCATGCGCCGCCTCCATCCATCGCGTCGAGGAGAAGGATGGCATAGAGCACCACACCGATGGCGAGCGATGCGCGCTGGAACCAGACAAGCCGGCGGCATCCCTGAAGACGCTCCGCCAGCGATCGCGGCGTGTGGTCCCTCGCCCGGAGCCCCGTGCGAGACAAGACATCATCGATGGCAGAGAGACCTGCCTCTTCCGTGTCATGGGACGCGGCAAGCTGGAAGAGTGCTGCGTCAAACAGCAGATGGACCGAGACGGCAAGCGGCAACAGGCAGAAGGCCAGCAGCAGCCACCAGCCGAGCGGTGCGGTAAAGCCATGCACGCCCGCCGTTGGCGGGGCGATCGCGAGGATCAGCAGAGCCAGCGCGCCGCCGATCAGGCCGTTCCGCCGCAGGCGGCGACCGGCGTCGCCTGCAACCCCCTTCCAGTCCGTCACCGCGCGGCCTCCTCGATAAGGGCATAGGCGTTAAATGGAAGATGAACCGGTCGGCCCTTCGCCTTGACCTGCGCCACGGCCGCGGCCGCATTGGTGGCGTGGCCCGACCGCATCAGCCAGCAGCTTGCAACGGCGGCGCTCCGTTGGAAGCCGAGCGCGCAACTGACGAGAACGGGGCCGTGCCGCCGCGCCTCCTCGACCGCCATCGCCGCTTCACGAATGCGCGGCGCGGAGGCAGAAAGCAGATCAAGGACGGGAAAGGCGTGCCAGGCGAGGCCAGGCACGTTATGTCCCGGAAATTCCGCCGACAGGTCGATCACCGCGACATAGGTCGAAAGGCCCCCACGGGATGGATAGCGACCGAGGAAGACGCCGTCCGCCACCTCCACTGCCGGTGGAAGCTTCCGGGTCCACCACAGGATGTTCAGCCGCGCGCCAAGGCGGTAGGGTGCAAGCAGCCATCGGCTGGCAAGGCTGACGCGTCCATCCGCCTGTTTCTGGAAAACGGCCGTCCCTGCCCCGGCATAGCTGAGTGCCACGATGGCAAGCGCCAGGCTCGGCCAAAGCAGAAGCAGCCCCGCCCCGGAATCCAACGTCGCGAGGATGGTCAGGATGAGGAACACCACAGCACCGGCGGTGTAGTAGGTCGCGAGCCGCCACGCCTTCGCATCGTTCGTCCTTTGGAAGCCGGCAAGCGGTGATGGTTTGCCCGCCGGAAAAAGCCAGAGCGCGAAGAGGCCGAGCAAGGCGCCGGTCGGGATGTCGATGACGTGATGCTGCCATGTCGTCAGCACGGAAAGGCCGATCAGCAGGCACCAGACATGCCAGACGGCAAGCCCGATCCCGCGCAGCCGCCCGCGCCAATGATCCCAGATGATGACGAGCAGCGCGATATGCAGCGACGGTGCCTGGTTGAACGGCTTGTCGAAACCGCCAAGCACGTCGAACATGAAGCCGGGCAGGCCGTCCGTCTCCGGCCGCACGAAAATGGCCTGCAAGGGCAGGACAATGAAGCAGACGACGGCGACGACCTGTGCCGTAAGATAGCGCCGTGCCAGCCGGCCCACCTCATCCGGCGTGTCGTTGACGAAGAGCGAGAGCGCATAGAAGGCGTTGATCGACCAATAGGGGATGATCGTCCAGGCGATGAAGGGAATGTTTGTTTCCCAGCCGAAAGCGAGGTTCGGCACCCCTGTCCGTAAGGAAGCAAGCCAGTTCGCGGTGCCGTAGGTCAAGTAGAAGAACGGCGCCAGGACGGCAAGCCAGAGTGCCGCCGCGCGAAAGACCGCGCGGCGATCGGTGACAAGAACCGGTACGATGCCCTCCCCCATGCCGGCCTCAGAGACGTTCGGCCAGCGAGACGGTGAAGATGCCCCACTTGTCGATGCGCTGCTCGATCTTGCGGAAGCCGGCGGCGGCAACGAGCTGGTCCATTTCCTGCTGGGTACGCCGGCGCATGATCCAGGCCTCGCCGCCACGGTGGGAGGTGAGTGCGCGGGCGATCATTTCGAGCTGCGGATGCCAGGGCTGGCCGGTATAGATCAAAAGCGACCCGGGCTCCACGGCACGCGCAAGGCCGGCAAGCGAGGCCTCGATCATGGCATTGTCCGGGAAGAGTTCGTAGAGGCCGGAGACGATGGCAAGCGTTGGCCGGGGGTCTATCGTCGCCAGCCCTCCCGTATCGAAGGCATCGGCGCGGTGGAAGGCGGCGACACCCTGAAGACCGCGCTCGGCGATCAGCGCCGTGCCCTTCTCCACGTTGATCGGCGAATAGTCCTGCACGCGGATGCTTTCGGGTTTCGCCTCCGATGCCGCCACCGCGTCGAGCACGTAGCGCCCGTGACCGGCTGCGATATCGAGCACACGAAGCGGCTTGCCTTCGGTCTTGAGGCGCGCGAGTGCCTTGCCGATCAGTTCCTCCAGATGGACCTTGCGCTGGCGGATGCCGCGCCAGCCGATGGCATCGATAAACTGCCGGTCGATCAGGCGACCCCCCGGCCCCAGGCCGCGCGGTTCGTTCTCATAAACGTAATCCAGCGTCGAGCCGGAATCGAAACCGGTGCGCACACCGGTGGCGATGCCTTTGGAAAACAGCCCACCAAAGCGGATCGAGGCGCGCGTCATCGCCCAGTAGAGCCCGCGCGGCGACAGAAGCGGCAGCGGCGTCGCCAGCCGGTCGGCCTCGTCGCGGGTGTAGCCGGAAAGATGTGCGCGACGAACATCCGCCACCACCGGCGGCTCGGCAAAACGCGCCGCGATGAAGGCGCGCACCTTCTCCAGGGCTTTCGCCCGGTCCCGCTCGCCGAGCGTGTCGTGGTAGAAGCCGGGCAGCACATGCCGTTCCTTGATCGTGCTGCCGAGATTTTCGAAGAAGCGATGCTGCGGCCCGTGGCGCACGACGAAATCAGCGCCCGAGATGAGGAGTTGCGTCGGCACGGTAATGGCGCGCGCATCGGCGACCACCCGGTCCGCCGCCTCGTAGAGTTCGAGCAGGATATTGGAGGCGATCGGGCGGGTGATCAGCGGGTCGGCCTCGAAAGAGGCGATTCGCGCCGGATCATGCGTCAGGAAGCGTGCCTTGACGTAGGAATTGACGAAGAACGTGCCCTTCAGCTTCTGCCACAGCGCAATGCCCTCCTTTGCGAAGGGCACGTAGAGCTTGACGTCGAACGCGGGTGAGGCCAGCACCAGCGCCCGGATATCCGGCGCATAGTCATGCACCCAGGTTGCGGCCAGCACGGCGCCAACGCTCTGTGCAACGACCGCGACCTGGTCCATCGCGAAGCCGCCGGTCTCGCGAATGTGGCGCACGAAGCAGTCGAGGTCGCGCACCGAATGGGCAAAGGACGGCGAATGGCCGCGCTCGCCGGGCGATCGGCCATGGCCGCGGGCATCCCAGGCGTAGATGGCAAAGTCGTCGAGGCCGAGCTCTTCGGCGATATGGGCCACCCGGCCGCTGTGCTCGTGGCCGCGGTGCAGGAGCACGATTGCACCCTTCGCCGTGCCGGAGCGTGCGGGCCAGGTGCGATAGAAAAGCTCCACGCCATCGTGGCTCGCAAACGCCGATTCGATCATACGGTCCTCACTCCCTTTCAAACCTTGTCCACTCTATACGGATGAGCCCTGCTGTTTGCAGTTGATTTCATAGCGTTGCGTCTGCATTTGTTGAAGGCAATCGAGCGGATTTAAACTTTCATGTCGATCTATAAACTGAAATCGTCCTTCCAGACCCTTCTTCGCCCGCTTGTCGGCCGGCTCGCAGGCCTGGGCGTCACCGCCAACCAGGTGACGCTTATCGCGGCCACAGTCTCGGTTGCGATCGGCGCGCTTCTTGTTCTGCGTCCCGAGCCCGCCCTGTTCGCGCTCGTGCCGATCTGGATGGTCCTGCGCATGGCGTTCAATGCCGTCGATGGCATGCTGGCCCGTGAACATGGCCAGAAGAGCGCGCTTGGCGGCTATCTCAACGAGATCACCGATGTCATCTCCGATGCCGCGCTCTATGTGCCCTTCGCGCTGATCGCCCCCTTTTCGCTGCCATGGCTCTTCGCGATCATCTTCCTTGCCACGCTGACGGAATTTGCCGGCGTGCTGGGCGTCGCGCATGGCAAGGGTCGCAACTACGAGGGGCCGATGGGCAAGAGCGACCGGGCGCTGCTGTTCGGCGCGCTCGGTGCACTGGTCGCCGTCTTCGGTGTCCTGCCGGCATGGACATGGCATATCCAGCCGATGACCTGCGTGCTGCTGGTCTGGACGGTCGTCAACCGCATCAGGGCCGGCCTCGTCGAGGCTTGAGCCTCAGCGCCCGCCGCCGAACCGGCGCGGCGTCGGACGGCCCGTCACCTGATCCCAATGCTCGTCGGCACGCCGCTCGAAGGTCGCCGCATCACGGGCGTCGCTCTGGTAGAAGCTGCCGCGCGAGACATCCGGCGCATAGACCTGTTCGCTCCAGCCGCGTCCGTCGTCATGCGGAAAGGCATAGCCGACATGGCCGAGTGCGGCCGCGCCCTTGTAATGCGCATCGCGCAGGTGCATCGGCACGGCCGACGGCGCCTCGTTTGCCACATGCCCAAGAGCCAGCGAAATGCCACGGCAGGCGGAGTTGGATTTTGGCGCACGGGCGACGTGCAGTGCAGCGTGCGCCAGAATGATCTGCGCCTCCGGATATCCGATCTTTTCCACGGCGTGCAGCGCGGCGACGGCGGTCTGCAAAGCCGTGTTGTCGGCAAGGCCGACATCTTCCGAGGCGTGAATCATGATGCGCCGCGCGATGTAGCGTGGATCTTCGCCGCCATGGATCAGCCGGGCGAGCCAGTAGAGCGTGGCATCAGGATCGGAGCCGCGCATCGACTTCACGAAGGCCGAGACGACGTCGTAATGCGCATCGCCGGACCGGTCGTGATTGACGGGAGCGGCCGCATAGGCCTCCTCGACCATGGCCTCGGTTATGACGACCGGCTTGTCCGGCACATGCCCAACCGCAAGGCCCTCCAGCACGGTCAGCGCGCGCCGCGCATCGCCGCCGGAACGGCCTGCGATACGGCGCAATTGAGCAGGCTCAAGCCGGACGTCCAGGCCGCGCGCCGCCAGATGGGCAAGGCCGCGCTGCACCACTTCCTCCATCTCCTCGAGGGTAAGCGGCTCGAGTTTCAAGATGGTCGAACGGGATATGAGAGCGGGCGTCAGCGTGTGATAGGGGTTGCCGGTCGTCGCGCCGATAAAGTCGGCGACGCCCTCCTCGCAGAGCGCCAGAAGGTGGTCCTGTTGTGTGGCGCTGAAGCGATGCACCTCGTCTGCGAAAAGCAGCGTCGGCCGCATGCGCGCCTCATCAGCGATCTTGCGAATATCGGCAACATTGTTGTGTGCGGCATGCAGCGGCCGAAAACTCTTTCCGAGCATGTTGCCGATGGCGCGCGCGATCGACGTCTTCCCCAGACCCGGCGGGCCGTAGAGGATGATGCTACCGAGCCGGCCGGCGGCGATGCGCCGGCGCAGCATCGTACCCTCGCCGATGATCTTCTCCTGGCCGATCACATCGTCCAGCGTGGCCGGTCGCAGTTCGGCGGCAAGCGGCATCGAGCCTGTGCGCGGTGCGGCATCGAAAAGATCGGTCATGGGATCCTCGTCGAAAGGTTCTGTCCGTCCGACGAGGCCAGGCGTCAACAAAAACGCCTGCCCCGGTCGAATGACGTTCGTCTATCGGCCGGAGCAGGCGGGGTCAAAGGCAATCGTCAGGGATTGCTGTCAGTGCAGCCCGAAGAGGTTCAGCAGCTCTTCGCGGTGGCGAACGAATTGCGGCGAACTCCGGTCGCGCGGGCGCGGCAGATCGATCTCGATCAACCGCGGCGCGGCGTTCTTCTCGCGCGGCAGGATGAGAATGCGGTCGGCGAGATAGATCGCCTCTTCCAGATCGTGTGTAACGAGAATGGTCGTCACGTCCTCGTCACGCCAGATGCGCGTCAGTTCCTGCTGCATGCTGATCTTGGTCATCGCGTCGAGCGCGCCCAGCGGCTCGTCGAGCAGCAGGATTTCCGGCTGGACGGCAAGGGCGCGGGCAATGCCGACGCGCTGCGCCATGCCGCCGGAGAGTTGGCGCGGGTATGCGGTCTCGAAGGCCTGGAGCCCGACAAGATGCACGTAGCGCCGGGCCCGGTTGCGCGCCTCTTCCCGGCTGACGCCGCCACGGGTATCGAGACCGAAGGCGACGTTGTCGAGTACGGTCAGCCAGGGCAGCAGGCGCGGTTCCTGGAAGATGACGGCGCGCTCGGCCCCCATGCCTTTAACCGCCTTGCCGTCGATCAGCACCTCGCCGTTGTCGGCCTCGTCGAGACCGGCAAGAATGCGCAGCAGCGTCGTCTTGCCGGAGCCGCTGGCGCCGACGATGGCGAGGCTTTCACCGGAGCGGATCTGCAGGTTGACATCGCTGAGAACCGGCAGCGGGCGCCCGTTCAGGGTGAAGGATTTGGAGAGGTGACGGATCGTCACCTCCCCGCGCACAGTCTGTTGAGCAAGGCTCATGATCGTGCCTCAGTTTGTTGCGGCGTCGGGAGAGTAAAGCACGTCCTTGGCCGCAAGCTGGCCTTCCTTCAGCTTGCCCTCGCGGACCAGCACGTCGATCCAGAACTGCACGTCCCGCTCGACCGGAAGACCGCCGGCGCGCACGCCGTAACCACGGAAATATTGCGCGATTTCAGGGTTTTCGCCGCGTTCTCCCAAGGCTTTTGCGAAGATCTTGCGGGTTTCTTCAGGGTGCTCGCGGGCATAGTCGAGGGCGCGCGCGGACTGCTCCACGAAGATCTTGGCAGCCTCCGGATGCGCCTTGATGAAGTCGCGCCGCAACACAATGAAGCCGCCGGCGATTTCGCCGAGCACCTGCGTATCGCCGAAGACCGCGCGCAGGCCGCCGGTCTTTCTAGCCGCCCCCTCGAACGTCGTCTGCCAATAGCCGAAGGCGGAAATATCCACCTGGCCGGACCGCAGGACCTGCTCGAGTTGCGGCCCAGGCACGACGATCTGGTTGGCTGCATCGGTGGGCAGGCCGACCGAATGCAGCGCCTCGCGGATGGTATAATCGAGATGGGCGCCGAGCGTATTCACGGCGATGCTCTTGCCGGCAATGTCCTTGATGTCCTTGATCGGGCTGTCTTCCAGGACGTAGAAAATCGATTCTACCTCCTTGTTGATGCCGTTTGAAGGATAGGCAGCGACGAAATCGTTGCCGCCAACAATGGAATTCAACACCGCCGCGGTTGCGGCGCTGCCGAGTTCCACGTCACCCGAGGCAAGCGCAATCAGCGAAGCCGGGCCGCCCGTGGCATAACCGACGTTTTCGATCGAGATGCCGGTTCCGTCGAAATAGCCAAGTTCGGCGGCGAGTTCATGGGCGGAGAGACCGCCCTGGCTGGCGAGATAGCGGAACTTGACGTCTTCCGCCGAGGCGGCGCCGGCAAGGCCGATAAAGAGGGCTGCGGAGAGGAGAAGCTTGCGGGAATGGAAGGCCATGGACGTGTCCTTTCGGAAAGAAAAAATGGGGATCAGGCGTTGGGCTGCGCCCAGCGGCAGAGTTTTCGCTGGAGAAGAACCAGCACCGCATTGGCAAGCAGACCGAGCAGCGCCAGCAGCAGGATGGCTGCGAACATCAGAGGAATCTGGAAATTGTACTGGGCATTCATCACCTGAAAGCCGATGCCCTTGTTGGCGCCGATCATCTCGGCGGCAATGAGCAGCAGCAGGGCCGTGGTTGCCGAAAGCCGCAAGCCGACGAAGATCGCCGGAACCGAGGCCGGAAGCACGACGCGACGGAAGATTGCGAGGCGTCCCGCACCGTAGGTTCGCGCCATCTCGATGAGTTTGGTATCGACTTCCTTCACGCCGCCGATCGTCGAAAGCAGGATCGGAAAAAGCGTCGCCCAGAAGATGACGAAGACTTTCGAGGTTTCGCCAAGGCCGAGCAGCAGGATGAAGATCGGGTAGAGCGCAAGCGCGGAGGTCTGGCGGAAAAACTGTAGCAACGGATCGAGCGCCTGCTCGACGACCCGCGCCTGCCCCATGACGAGGCCGAGCGGAATGCCGATAACCACGGCGGCGGCAAAGGCGATGCCGGCGCGCTGGAGGCTGATGGCGATATCATCCAGCAACGCCCCGCTCGAAAGGCTGCCCCAAAGAGCAGACAGGATAAGGTCGAGCGGCGGGAAGACGGACGGATTGACCCAACCCTGCGTGCTCGAAACCTGCCAGAGCGCCAGGAAGGCCAACACCAGTCCGTAACGGGCAAAGAATGCCGGTAACAGGGCATTCAACCGAGTGATGAGAGCCGGTGTCGCGCGTGGGCCGTTGGTCAGGCGGAAGTCTGCGCCGAGGGTGGAGTTGACGTTTTCGTAGGACATGGCGCTCTCCTTACTCGGCAGCCTGGGCCGTGGCGCGCGCGCCGGCCCAGCGGTTGATGGGGAACGGCAGGCCGAGATTTTCACGCAGCGTCCGGCCCTCATAGGCAGTGCGGAACAGGCCGCGGCGCTGAAGTTCCGGCACGATCAGCTCGACGAAATCCACGAGCCCTGTCGGCAGCCATGGCGGCAGGATGTTGAAGCCGTCGGCGGCCTCGTTCTCGAACCATTCCTGCAGGGTATCGACGATCGTTTCCGGCGTGCCGACGATGGTGAAATGCCCACGCGCGGTGGCGATCCACTGATAGAGCTGGCGAATGGAGAAATTGTTCTCGTCGGCAATCTGGCGGATCAGCGCCTGCCGGCTCTTCATGCCCTCGGTCGGTGGCGCGGGTGGCAACGGTCCATCGACATCATAGCCGCGCAAATCGAGCGTGCCGCCGGTGAGGCCGTTCAGCAGGCCGATGCCGTCTTCTTCTACGATGAGTGCGGTCAAACGTTCGTATTTTTCCCGCGCCTCGGCTTCAGTGCGGCCGACGAAGGGTGCCACACCCGGCATGACGAGAATATGGTCCGGACTGCGGCCGAGGCCACGGGCACGCGCCTTGATATCGCGGTAGAATTCCTGCGCCGTCTCGATGTGCTGATGTGCGGTGAAGATCACCTCGGCGGTGGCAGCGGCAAGTTCGCGTCCGTCTTCCGACTGGCCGGCCTGCACGATTACCGGATGGCCTTGCGGCGAGCGGGGAACGTTGAGCGGCCCGCGCACCTGGAAATGTTCACCGCGATGTTCGCTCTCATGCAGCTTGTCCTGATCGTAGAAGACGCCGCTCTCCTTGTCGCGAATGAAGGCGTCATCCTCGAAGCTGTCCCAGAGCTTCTTGACCACATCGACATGCTCGGCGGCGCGCCGATACCGCGCGGCATGGGGAAGCTGGGTGTCGCGGTTGAAGTTCTGTGCGGTCGGGTCGCCGGTCGTGGTGACGACGTTCCAGCCGGCCCTGCCGCCGGAGAGGAGGTCCAGCGAAGCGAATTTGCGCGCCGTGTTGTAAGGCTCCTCGTACGTCGTCGACGCCGTGGCGATGAAGCCGATGTTCGTGGTCAAGGGGGCGAGCGCGGAGAACAGCGTCACAGGCTCGAAGCCTGCGATGCGCGCATTGCCGCCTTCCCGCGCCCCTCCAAAGCCGATGGCGAGGTTGTCTGCAAGGAAGTAGGCGTCGAACAGGCCGCGTTCGGCCGTCTCGGCGAGCTGCCTGTGGAACGCGAAACTCGTTGCGCCGTCGACCGGCTGGTCCGGGTGCCGCCACGAAGCGACGTGCTGTCCCCCGCCGGGAAGGAAGGCGCCAAGTCTGATCTTGCGTGTCATCTTGTTTCCTTTCGAAGACGGCCGCGTGGCCGCAGGTTCTCGATCCCGCCAGCTGCGGGTTGGGGCATTGCAGAATGGGTGATGCCTGCGGCGGGTGGCCGCTTAGCCGTTACCGGGGCACGGCGTGATAGCGGCCGTCCTGATAGAGCAGCGAATGGCCGGCACCGATGCGGATCGCCAGAACCCTGCCGATGACGATGACGTGGCTGTGCCGCTCGATGGCTTCCTCGACGGTACAATCGATCGCCGCGACGGCATCGACGAGCAGCGGCGCGCCGCTGACGGCCGTGGTCCATTCGGCACCCCGATAGCGGTCCGGCCCACGAAGGCCGCCGCGTCCGGCGAACTGGTCGGCGAGCGCTTCATGGCTGGCGCCGACGATGTTGACGCCGAGGTGGCCGTAGCGCTCGACGACGGGCCAGGTGGACGAGGTACGATTGAGGGAGACGAGCATGCGCGCCGGCTCCATGGACAGGGCCGTCGCGGAGGTGACGGTCGCGCCCGTGCGGCTTTCGCCCTCGCCTGCCGTGATGATGCTGACGCCGCCGCCCAGCGTGCGCAGCGCCGCCTTCAGGTGATCGGCATCCGCCGGGTGATCGAGCACCGCCGTATCACGGACGTTGAAGAGAGTGTTTTCGGCATGCGCATTCATCGTTCCCGCTCCGCTTGAGACTTCGGATGTTCATAGGGATAACAAACGAAAACGAGAGGTAGCAGGCACGGATTTCTGAAATTGACTATTTTTATAGAAAATATGCATATCAGTCAGAAGGCCCGCCGACTTTCCCTGCCGGCGGGCCTGTTCGCAGGGAGAATGCGACGAAATCTCAGACGCGCCTGCGCCGCGCCGCCATCGCCGTCACCTCGACCTTCATGCCGGGATCGGCAAGGGCCGCGACGCCGACGGCGCAGCGAACCGGATAGGGCTTCTTGAAGTAGGCGCAGTAGACTTCGTTGAAGGCCGGACGCTCGGCCATGTCGGTGAGATAGATCGTCAGGTGCATTACGTCGGCAAGGCTGCTACCGGCCTTTTCCAACGAGGTCTTCAGGCTTTCCAGCGTCGCGATGCTCTGGGTCTTGATGTCCCCGGTTTCCAGCGAGCCGTCCGCTGCGAGTGGAGTATGCGTGGTGACGAGCAGGTTGCCGAGGCCGGCAACATCGGAGGAAATCTCGCCCTCGTCGGTATCCTCGATGAAGAAGGGTGCGTCGTAGTCAGCCATGGCCGATTCTCCTTTGGATCGTTTCGTCCAAGCACCACCGGCTTTGCCAGCCGCCGTCAACCAGAAATGACAGGATCGAGCCCGAGTGGGTCGGCGACACGGGGCCAGATATCGAGGCGCGCCTTGCGGTAGGGCGTCGTCGCCGGGTCCGTCGGATAGGAGGTCGGTGCCGCGATATAGACGATATCCGAGGAGACCGGCTGAAACCCGGCGTGGAAATGGTTGGTCGATTTCACCAGCAGGAAGGCTTTTTCCGTAAAATCGATGCCCTGGTTGGAAAAGATATCTGGCTCGTAGGTCTGGGTGCGGCTGGTGATCAGCACGATGTCGATCGTCGTGCCGACCGGCCGGACGACTGCGGTGCTGCCCAGCGTCACCCGGCTGTTGCGAAAGCTCTGCCAGCCGGCATCGAATACGCGCCGCACCGTCACCCGAAGATCGAGTGGCGCACCGCCTTCGGGGCCTGATTTTCCGCCGAAGCGCAGCGCAAGCTCCGCCCCCTCCCCTGCGGCATGGCAGAAGGACACGGCGATCGGATCCCAGATCGTCGCCACCGCGACGTCTTCGAAGCCGCGTTCAAGCATCCGGCGCAGGATATGCGTCGCGTCGCCCGCCACGCCTCCACCGGGATTGTCCCAGACATCGGCGATGACGACAGGCTTTTTCGGCTGCTCGGCGCGAATTGCCAGCGCCTTGCCGAGACCGGCCTCGGTATCCAGCATCGGCATGGCGGTCTGTTTGCGAAGGCGATAAAGCTCGCGGCCGAGCGCCTGCGCAAGCGCATCGCCCTTCGCCTTGTCACCATCCGTGACGACAACGATGCGCGTGCCCATCTCCGGCACGTCGCCGGCCATGAAACCGTGGATGACGGAAATCGACAGGATGCCGTCCTTGCCCTCCATCGCCTTCAGCCGGTCGACAAAGGAGCGCATGGGTTCACGGCTTGTCGGGTAGATGGTGATCATGCGGCAGTCGAAGGTCGAAATGGCCGGCTTAATCTCCCCGTTCAACGCGCGCAGCGCCAGATCGACGACATGATCGCCGCGCTCCTCGAAGTCGGTGTGCGGGAATTCGAGGAAGGCGGCTAGGATATCCAGATTGGCGACGCGCCTGGCGGTGAGGTGGCTGTGCGGATCGAATTCGACGGCGATCAGCACGTCCGGGCCGACACGGCCACGAACGCGCTCCAGAAAATCCCCCTCCGGGTCGTCATAGCCCTGCGCAACCATCGCGCCATGCAGGCCAAGCACGACAGCGTCGACCGGCATGGCGGCGTCGAGTTCGCCAAGAATCTGGTCGCGCAACGTCTCATAGGTCTTGCGCTGAATGAGTCCGGCGGGTTCCGCCCAGCAGGAAGTCCCTTCGATGACGGTAAAACCCTCCGCCCGTCCGCGATGACGTAGAATCGGCACCACGGAGGAGCACAGCGTCGGCGTATCCGGATGCTCGCCCGGCCCCGCATAGAACGCCGCCTTGAAGGCGTTCATATCGGTGGGCACGGGCGAAAACGTGTTGGTTTCCGTCGCAAGGGAGGCCGTAAAAATGCGCATGCCGTTCATCCGTGGATTTATGAGTCTTCGTGAAGGCTTGTAAATAGTTTTCACAGAAAAGGCATTTTTCTCAGATATGTCAATTATAGGCGAAGAATTTCGATAATTTCTGAAATTATATTACCATACGGTGCCACGTGCAGCCACATCCTCCACCCGTGTCACGATCCCGTCGCGATGGAAAACCATGCGGTCGAACAGGTTGCTGACGACGCAGGTATGGTTGGGCACGACCCGCACCACGCTGCCGATGGCGGGGAAACGATCCCAGCATTCGCCGATATCGACGACCGCGTGTTCTTCCGACAGGGAGACGATGCGCGCTGCCTCAAAACCTTCGATTTCGCCATAGTCGCTGAAACCGAGCAGGTCCGAGGTGAGCGCCTTCGAGCCGGCGTCCAGCACGGCGCGGTCCTCAGTCGGGCGCGAGACCACGGTGGCAAGGATGTGCATGGCGAGATCCGCCCGCGTGCAATGGCCGGCGCGCACCATGCTGCGGTCGTTATAGACATAGGTGCCGGCGCGGTGCTCGGTCGCCGAGGGTACGAGGTGGGCCTGATACAGATCGGGTGAACCACCGCTCGAGCGGATCGGGCAATCGATGCCCTTCTTCGCAAGCATTGCCATCGTCGCGGCCAGGAAAGCCTCGACCGCCTGGGCGCCAGCCGGTGCGGGATAGGTGAGGATGCCACCGAACCGAAGCGCCGGCGATGCCGTTATCCGTTCGGCCAGATGCGCCGCCGCCTCCGGCGTCTGCACGCCACAGCGCTTGCCGCCCGTATCGCATTCGACAAGCACCGTCAGCGGGTGCGCGACCTCGAAGGCCGAGGCCAGCCCCGCGACCGTCGTCTCGCTGTCGGCCACCACGCTCAAACGCGGCATGCGGTCGTGCAGGGCACGCAGACGCTGCAGTTTTGCGGCGCCGAGGATATTGTAGGTGATCAGGATATCCTCGAAGCCGGCGTCGGCGAAGACCTCCGCCTCGCTCACCTTCTGGCAATTGATCCCGATGGCCCCGGCCGTACGTTGCGCCTCGGCGACGGCGACGATCTTGTGCGTCTTGATATGCGGCCTGAATGCCTTCCCATGCGCGTCGAAATAGGCCTGCGCCCGGTGGATGTTCGCAGCGAGCCGGTCCTCGTCCACGACGGGCATGGGGGTTGCGATCTGATCGAGCGGCGTGCCGGCGGCCGGCCAGGGAGACGTCATGGGAACCTGCGGATTTTCGGCGCCGATCGGTCGAGGGCGCCCGTTGAAGCTGCCCGCCACTATGGTACGAAAGGGCGAGAGAAGAAATCGGTTTTCACGGAGCGCGTCCCTCACGGCATGCGACGCGCAGGAGTTTGAATGGATCTGTTCCACGCCCTTTCGGACGAAGAGGGCACGTTTTCGGCCCGGGAGAAGACGCTTGCCCGCCTCGTGCTGGAGGATATCGATTTCGTCGTCAACGCATCGATCAACGCGCTTGCCGAACGTGCCGGGGTTTCGCCGCCAACGGTAACGCGGTTCTGCCGCAGGCTCGGCTGCCAGGGTTTTCCGGACTTCAAGGTACAACTCGCCAAGATGCCCTATGTCGGTTTGCGTTATCTGAAACCGGACGTGCCCACACAGACGCCGGCGGAAGTAGCGGAGGACATCGTCTCCACGGCGCAGAACGCCCTATCCCAGCTTCATCGCCAACTCGATCTCGCAGCGATCGGCAAGGCGGCTGAGATGCTGCGTGGCGCAGGCTTCATCCATGCCTTCGGTGCGAGCGGAAATTCCGCGATGATCGCCAACGAACTGCACAACCGGCTCTTCCGGCTCGGCTGCCGCATCCATACGTCCAACGATCACAACATGAACATGATGCTCTCTGCCGCCGCGGAGCCCGGCACGGTCGTGTTCGCATCTTCTTTCAGCGGTCGCGACCCGGCCCTGGTGCGCTGTCTCGAGTTGCTGCGCCAGCGCGCCATCCCAAGCATCGTCTTGACACAGAGCAATTCACCGGTCGCGCAGCTCGCCGATATCGTGATCCCCATCGACCTGCCGGAAGGCAAGAACATCTTTCGCCCGACCTCGACGCGCTACGCCTATCTTGCCGTGATCGACATGCTCGCCAATCTCGTCGCCTATGCCGACCGCGACCGGGCGACGAGAAGCCTGCGCAGCATCAAGGAGGAACTGGTCCGCCGCCGCGACGGCGACGACCGACAGGCGCTCGGCGACTAGCGGCGGCGGGGAAAGTGCCGTTCCGGGCCTCCCGGTCCGGGATTAGTGCTTTGTCTCCTGCAGGATGTTCCCGCCATCCACAACCAGCACGGCGCCGTTGATGTAGCTCGCTTTCGGCGAAGCGAGGAAGGCGACCGCGGCGGCCACTTCGTCCGGCCGGCCGGCGCGGCCGCAGGGCGTGGCTCGCGCGGCACGGCGTTCCTCTTCCGTGGAGGCGCCGGTTTCGATCCAGCCGGGCGCCACTGCATTGATGGTGACGCCGCGCGGGCCGGCTTCGAGCGCCAGCGCATGCGTCATGCCGACCATGCCGGCCTTGGCGGCGGAATAGGCGGTCTCGCCGGGGTTGGCGACATAAGGCCCGGTCACCGATGCGACATTGACGACCCGGCCATAGCCGTCCGCCAGCATGTCCGGCAGGTAGATGCGGGTGGCGAGGAAGGCCGTCTTGAGGGTGACTGAAATGCCGCGGTCCCAGTCCTCTTCCTCCAGGTCCACGAAATGCCGCTGGAGCGCCGGCTGGGCGAGGCTGCCCATGCCGGCATTGTTGACGAGCACGGCGGCCGGCCCGGTCACCTGCCGGAGTTTTTCGACGGCGGCTTTGGAGGTGAGGTCACAGAGATGGCCCGTGGCCGAGAAACCCGCGGCTCGCAATTCTTCGGCACGGGCGAGAATACGGTCGCTGGTCGCGACGAGATGAACCGAAAATCCCTCTTCAGCAAGGCTTTTTGCGCAGGCAAAGCCGATGCCGTCCTTGGCCCCTGCCCCTGTGATGATCGCCGTCTTGCGCTGCATAACCGTTTCCTCAATAGCCTGCCGTCACGCCGAAATCGACCGATAGAGCGGCGCCGGTGATCGGTGCCGCGTCCGGTTCGCAGAGGAAGGCCACCATGCGGGCGATTTCCTCCGGCTTGATGAAGCGCGCCGCCGCTTTCTGGGGGTAATTGGACAACAGTTTCGCCTTGTAGCCATCCGGATCGCCGTCGCCATAACGGTCGGCCTGGAACTCGATCATCGGCGTCGCGACATCGCCCGGGCAGACGGCATTGACGCGGATCTGGCGCGGGGCCAGTTCCAGCGCCAAAGCCTTGGTGAGCAGCACGAGCCCGCCCTTCGAGGCGCAGTAGATGGCCGCGCCATTGTTGCCGACGAGGCCGGCGTCCGAGGCGATATTGACGATCGAGGCGCCGGCGCCGAGATGCGGAATGGCGGCCTGGATGAGAAAGAACGCCCCCTTGAGGTTGACGTCCATGACGATGTCCCAATCCGCCTCGGTCATCGTCACGGAATCGCCTTCGCGCCAGACGCCGGCGGAATTGACGACCACGTCGAGGCGGCCGTGCCGACCGATCACAGCTTCGACTGCAGATGCGCAGGAAGCGACCTTGCGCATGTCGAGCGGTACGGCGAGTGCATCGCCGCCCTCGGCCGCGAGCCTTTCCACCGTTGCGGTCAGGCGCTCCGATTCAAGGTCGGCGATGGCGACGGCATAGCCGTCGGCGGACAGCCGTGCGGCGATCGCCGCTCCCATGCCGCCGGCCCCGCCGGCAATGAGTGCTACTCTTCGGGTGGCCTGATCGGTCATGTCTGCCTCTGCTGGATTGGGTGCCGGCCGCTACTTGCGGGTCAGGCTGAAGGAAAAATGGCTGCCGCGATGATAATCGATCGCATAATTGACCGGCTCGCCGGCCGCGTTGAAACAGACCTCGGTGATCAACAGCGCCGGGCCGAAATCCCGCAGTCCATGGCGTTCGACCACGTCTTCCGGCAACAGGACGGAGGAGACGCTCGCCGCCGACATGCGCGGGCGGTTGCCGTATTCCTCCAGAAGGTTCAGGAGCGAACCGCTCCAGTCGATGTCGTAAAGCCGGCCCGGAATGATGCCGCGCGGCAGGTAGTCAACGCAGTAGAGGATCGGCTCATCCTCATGCAGACGGATGCGCTCGATGCGGATGACGCGGTCGGCCGGGCCAAGGCGCAGGCTCTCGGCAACGCGCGTGTCCGGCGTCTCTTCCGAGATCGACAGAACCTTGTTGACCGGGTGATAGCCGTATTGCCGCGTCATGTCGGTGACGCTCTCGAAGACGGTGATCGGCCGGTCAACCTGGACGGCGGAGAGCGCCGAGACGAAGCGTCCGCGGCCATGCTCCACATAGATCACGTCGTCCTGTTCGAGCAGTTTTAGCGCCTCGCGCAGTGCCGGCCGGGAAATCTTGAACCGCTGGGTGAGCTGCGCCTCCGTCGGAAGCTTGTCGCCCGGCCGCAGCCCCTCGTCACGGATGAGATCGGCAATCCGGTCCCGTAGTTGGACGGCGAGGGTGCGCGAATCGCGAAGGGGCTCGTCCACCGAAATGCCTCTGTGTTCATTGGTCTCACCTGCTTTCTTGTCTGACAAATTTTGAGCGGTCAAGTGTGGGCAGACGCGGCGTAACCTTGTGCAATATGTTACGCTTAGGCGTCCCCTGAAATTTCGACCCTGCCGTCTTGACAGGCAAATGCCGTGATGTCAGTTGTCAGACAACATTGAGATCATCCTCATCGGGGCAGGACCATGCTGAATTTTGACGAACCGAGATTTCTCCGCATCCAGTCTGGCGCAGTCGGCCTGCAGAAACGACTGGAAAGCGTGATCGGCTCCTGCCTCGCGGCGGGCGCCGAAAACATCTTCTTCCTCGGCACCGGCGGCGCGGCGATCCTGATGCAACCGGCGGCGCAATTGCTGCAACGCCGCTCGCGCTTCCCGGCCTTCATCGACATGCCGGCGGAACTCGTGCTCACCGGCTCGGCCAATCTGACCGAAAAGTCGATCGTCGTCATGCCCTCCCTCTCCGGCACGACGAAGGAGAGCGTGGCGCTGCTCGACAAGCTCAAGGCGATCGGCGCGACGGTCATCACGCTGGTCGGTCACGCGGAAACGCCGCTCGGCAAGGGCGGCGACCATGTCTTCGTCAACTTCGCAGAGGACGATACGTCCTGCGAGTCCTTCTATCTCCAGTCGCTCTTCGTCGCGCTCGCGATCCTGAAACATCGCGGCGAAATCGAAAACCATGACGCGATGGTCGCCGAACTCGCCCGCATGCCGGAACTGCTGCTGGAGGTGAAGCGCGCCTATGAACCGAAGGCGAAGGCATTCGCTGCGGTGCTGGCCGGCTCCGACTACCATATTGTCACCGGCGCCGGAAACGTCTGGCCGGAAGCCTTCTACTACGGCATGTGCATCCTCGAAGAGATGCAGTGGATCCGCACCCGCCCTGTCCATGCCTCCGACTTCTTCCACGGCACCCTGGAACTGGTGGAAAAGGGCGTGAGCGTCATCCTCTTCAAGGGCGAAGACGCGTTGCGCCCGCTCGCCGACCGCGTCCAGGCTTTCGTGCCGAGCTACACGGACAAGCTGACGGTGCTCGACACCGCCGACTTCGACCTGCCGGGCATTTCGCCGGAGGTGCGGGCGCTGGTCTCACCGGTGCTGTTGGCGACCGTTCTGGAGCGCATCAGCGCGTATCTCGAGGTCATGCGCAACCATCCGCTGACGACGCGGCGCTACTACAAGCGCGTCGCCTATTGAAATCAGCGGCTTGACGTCCCCTCCAAAGCTGCGAATGCAGGTAATATCGCATTCGCGGCTTTGAAGCCCATCACGAGATCCGCATGAGACCCCTCCGCTTCGCCGCCGTCGGCGACAATTGCATCGACCGTTTCCGCCCGCCCCTCTCGCAGTCGCTTGTCGGCGGCAATGCGGTGAATGTCGCCGTGCAGCTCGCCCGCCTCGGCCGGAAGTCGCTCTACTTCGGTGCCGTCGGCCCCGATGCGGCCGGCAGGCGGACACGCGCATTGCTCGCGGCAAATGGCGTCGACGTGACATATCTTGGCGAGCGACCCGGTATCACGGCCTATACTGATGTCGACGTCCTGCCCTCCGGCGACCGCATCTTTGTCTACGAGGATTTCGGCGTGTGCGCCGGCTACAGGCCCGATGATGCAGACGTCGCCCTCCTCAAGACCATGGATCACGTCCATATCGGCTGGATGGACGATGGCGGCGCCCTGCGTCGGACGCTTGCGGCCGCGGGCGTCAGCGTCTCGCAGGACATTTCCGTCAACGCGGATCCGGCCAATCTCGGCACCGATGGTCTCTCCATTGCCTTCGCCTCGGCCGGAAGCCACGACGACGTGGCCGAAATCCTGCTGCAGCGCCTTCTCGCCGAGGGGGTGCCGCTTGCCGTCGTCACGCGTGGCGGCAAGGGCTCGTTCGCCAGCGATGGCGTGGACCGCTTCGAGATCGGCATCCGACCAGTCGATGTGGTCGATACGACCGGTGCAGGCGACAGTTTCATTGCCGGGTTTCTCTCGGCCTGCATCACCGGCCAACCACTACGGCAATGCCTTGAAGCCGGCCGCGATCAGGCGGCGCTGACCTGCACGCATGTCGGCGGGTTTCCGCAGGAGCCGCAGCCGCTGTAGGCTGTGTAAGGGGTCGCGAAAGCAAAGGCTCCTATTTCAGAACCAGCCAGCCCGAAAAGATGATGATCGCCGCGCCGGCAAGCGTGTGCATCTCGATCGGCGTTGCAAAAAGAAGCACACCGTAGAGACAGCCCCAGATGATCTGGCTGTACTGGAACGGGGCCACCACCGATGCTTCGCCGACCCGGAATGCGCGCACAAGCAGCGCATGGCCGCCGAGCATCATTGCTCCGCCGGCGATTGCAAAACCCAGGTCTGCAAGATCGATCGCGATCAATCCACCAGAGCTGGCGGCGACAACCAGGACGACCGGCGTCATGACGACCAGCAGGCTTGCAACGAGCGCCTCGTCCGTTTCTCCGACCTTCGCCCGGCGCAGCAGGATGAGCGAGAAAGCAAAGAAGACGGCCGAGCCGAGGGCGGCGGCATGGCCGAGATTGAGGGGTGCCGCGCCCGGCTTCAGGGCAACGGCCACGCCGGCAAAGCCGATCAGCACACCGGCCCAACCCACTGCGGAAAGCCGTTCGCCGAGCAGGAAGAAGCCGAGCATGGCGACGAGGATCGGCGTCAGGAAAGCTATGAGATAGGCTTCTGCCAGCGGCAGTTTTGCGAAGGCGTAGTGGATCAACAGCGTATCCACGGCAAGCAGCAGCGCGCGCCAGAAGGCAAGGCTCGGCTGGCGCGGCATCAGGCGGCGAATGCGCCCCGTGACGAAGGCGTGGAGTAGCAGCAGCACAAGCGCCGTGACGGTGATGAGGAACGTCACCTGTGGCGCCGGAATATCCGCCGCCATGATCTTCACGATGGCATCGGTTCCGGAAAAGATCGAGAAGGCCACGAGCACGAGCAGCGCAGCCCGGCTGTTCGACGGCGCGATGGGTGCGCCGTCGGTCTTTATAGCCGGCGCTTCAGCGGGCATTGAAGCGGCCGAACCGTTTCTCGATGCGGGACTGGGCATATTCCAGGCCGATCGACAGGATCCAGTAGATCATCGAGGCCGTGATCAGCATCTCGATATGGCGGAATTCGGTCTGGCCCAGGGTGCGGGCGAGATACATGATTTCCCAGACGCCGACGACCGATACAAGCGACGAATCCTTCAGCATGGCGATGAACTGGTTGCCGGTCGGCGGGATGATGACGCGCATGGCCTGCGGCAGGATGACGAGCGTCATCGTCTGTGCCGGGCTAAGGCCGAGCGCGGTGGCGCCCTCCGTCTGCCCGCGGTCGATACTCTGGATGCCGGCGCGGAAGATTTCGGTCATGTAGGCGCCGTAGCAGAGCGACAGCGCGAGGATGCCGGCCGGGACCGCGCCGATCACGTAGCCCACCTGCGGCAGGCCGAGATAGATGATGTAGATCTGCATGAGCAGCGGCAGGCCCCGGAACAGCGAGGTATAGAAGGTCGCAAGCCCGTAGATGACGCCGTTGGTCGAGAGTTTCGCAATCGCGCCGGCAAGCGCGATGATCGTGGCGATGACAATGGAAATCGCGGAAATGTAGAGCGTTGTCGTGACGCCCTGCGTGATGAGAAAGCCGACCTTCTTGGCAATGAAGGCGAAGGAGAGGTCGAAGGAATAGAAGAACAGCATCAGGAGCGAGAACAGCTCGACCCAGACGGCGACGGTCTGCTGGCGGCGCGATAGCTGGCGCAGCGCCTTCCAGTTCGCGGCTACGATAAGGGCGATCAACACCGCCGATACAAGTCGTCCGGCTGCCGGGTTCTCCCCAAGCCAGGTTGCCGAGGACGGCAGGAGATGCCCGAGCCAGGCGGAACTGACCCCGATGGAATAAAGCGCCGCCGTCACCATGGCGAGGATCAGCAGGGCCCCGGCCCTGCGCGATGTTTCAGGGTAGGTGAGTATCAGTCGACCGATCATGTTCCGCCCTTGCCTTGTTGTTCTCTGTCCGCATGCTGTCGCCGCAAACGCTTCAGGCGGCGCGCTCGCGCCACCAGTCCTGTGCCTGGAGCTTCCAATAGGTGAGCTGTGCCACCGCGAGCCCCGCAAGACCGCCGGCCCAGACGAGGCCGAACGGCTCATACAGCTTGTAGCGCTCACTCTCGCCCAGAATGCCTTCCGCGATGACCATGCCGCCGATGGCCGTCGTATTGAGGCCGTGCCCGCCGAACGCGGTGCAGTACCAGACGCCGGGGCTCATGCGCCCGATCTGGGGCATCAGGTGGCGGGCATAGGACATGAGGCCCGACCAGGCGAGCTCCGTCTTCAGGCCGGCAAGCTGCGGATAGGTGCCGACCATTTCGTCGCGCAGTTCCGTGACAAGGCCTGCCGTCGAGGCGGCATGGGTGGTGATGCGCCCGCCCCAAAGCAGGCGGCGGCCGTCGTCGACGACGCGGTAATAGTCGCCCGCCCGGCGGTTATCGCCGATCGCATTCCTGGTGGTGATCGCCGAGGCGATCAGCTCCGGCGCCTCTTCGCTCACCATGACATAGGTGGCGATCGGCAGGAAAGAGCGCTTCAGCTTGCCGTTGAGCGCGCCGGTATAGCCGCCCGTCGTGAAGACCACGTCGCGGGCTTTCACCGCGCCGCCGGCCGTCTTCACACGTTTTTCCGGACCGGAAAGATCCACGGACGTCGCTGGCGACTGTTCGCAGATACGCCCGCCAAGACGCTCGATTTCCTGCGCGATGGCACGCAGATAGTTGAGCGGGTGCATGTGAAAGGCGTTCGGATTGCGCAGCGCCTGGAAATAGCGCTCGGATTTCAGCACTGAACGCACGGCATCGCGATCCATGTATTCAAGCTCGCATCCATAGTCCCTGCGTGTCGCTTCCGCATAGGCCTTCAGGCCCGCGCCATCGTCGTAGCGCAGCACGCTCATGATGCCCGACTCAGGTTTGGCATCCACGATGCCGAGCGACTGGATGTTTTCGCGAATGAATTCCATGCCTTCGACGGAAAGCTGGTGAAGCTGGCGCGCCGCGCTCTTGCCGACGACACGCGCGATATCGTCGCCGCCCGTTGCATAGCCAGGCCCAACGAAACCGCCATTGCGTCCGGAGGCGCCGAAACCGATGCTTTCGGCCTCCAGAACCGTGACGCGCTTGCCGGCGCGGGCAAGCTGCAAGGCGGCCGAAAGGCCGGCAAGGCCGCCGCCGACGATGACCGCGTCGCATTCGACCGTGCCCGAAAGGGCGGCGCGCGTCGTCTGGTCCGCCATGGTGCGTTTGTAATAGGTGTCCGGATAGGCCATGCGCATGCTCCCCATAGAATATCAGGGGCGCGGACGAGAAATCCGCCCGCGCCGGCAGTTCGTCAGTCGGCGCTGTAGTCCTTGCCGTACCACTTGGTGGTGAGCGTGCCGAGCGTGCCGTCCTTCTTCATCTCCTCGATGATGCCGCCGACCTTGGCGGTCCATTCCGGATCGACCTTTTCGGCGATGACGACGAGCGGCTCGCGGAAGGCATAGTCGCCATCCAGAACGCGCAGCGGGTAGCCGTTCTTGATGGCGTTGAGCGCGGTCTGTTCCGGCGCGATCACGGCATCGAGACGCACACCGGCGCCAAGGCGCAGGTCATCGAAGGGCAGCATGGAATCGGCGAAAGTGCGAACCTCGCCCGGCTCAAGCTTGTATTCGATCGGCGGCAGGCCCGGCGCATCGATTTCCAGCTTGCGGTTGATGAAGTCTTCCGACGTCGTCGCCGTCTCGACACCGATGACCTTGCCGTTAAGATCGGTGACGGTCTTCGCGCCGCTGTCCTTGTGCACGACGTAGACATAGGGGCTGTAATAATAGATGCCAACGAAGTCGATGACCTGGGCGCGCGCCTTGGTGGGCGTTACGGAGCCGACGCCGAGATCGTAACGGCCCTGCCAGCGGCCGCCCGTCAGCGTCGCCCAGTCCGGGGTATCGAAGGTGACCTCGACGCCGAGTCGCTTGGCGATCTCGCGCGACACGTCGATGTCGAAGCCAACCATCTCGTTGCTGTCGTCCAGATAGCTCTGGGGCGGCCAGCCGCTGTTGGTGGCGACGACCATCGCCTTCTTTTCCATGACGCGGTCAAGCGTCTCGCCGGCCTGGGCAGAGACGGCGGCTGCGACGAAAGCGGCACCTACGGCCAGTCGCATGAAGAGCGTTTTCATGTGGTCCTCCTTTTGATCCGTTACCGGAATCCCCGTTTATGTAAGATGTCTGACAACAAAGTGTGTCAGTTGGGATGTTTCGGAGTCAAGGGCGCAGAAGGCCAGAAGTCATGAAACGATGAGATGAGCCCATAGAATTCCGTGATGACTCAGCCAATCAACAACGACACGGTTCGCCACGCGATTCAGTGCAGTTGTCGTACATCTTTGCCCGAGCCTACGGAAAGTGCCGGGGGCGACACGGCCCATGATCGGGCTGTGCGACTGCCTGCTTCACCTGTCATGTTGGTTCGAGGAAATCCGTCAAGCGGCCTCGCCCTGACGCTGCCAGTCGAAAGCGCCGGGTTCTTCGCGGAAGGCAAATCGGACAAGGTGCGATTCGATGACCGACTGGCCCCAGCCGAGGCTCTCCTCATCGTCCGCCTTCACGGTCATGCGCAAACCGTCCGCATCCGCATCCAGTGTGGCGACGCCACGGTCGAAGCGGCATTCGCCGCGATTGTCCGAGTAGGTGACCTCAACCTTGTGGGCGAAGTGCTTGCACAATTGCACCAGATATTTCGAGCCGTGCTCGGTGTTCAAATAGGCGACGGATTCGATCATACCTTTTCCTCTCATCCTTGGACTGCGGCGGAACATTTGCACGCAGTTAAAACATAACCTTCATACTCATGTTTTTCGACAAGAAAAGCCGGGTGCCAAGGCCGATTCTCAGATGCCGGCCAGATGATGACCCGGCAGGAAGCATCGCGTTGCCGTCAATTCAGCCGCTGTTCCGTTTCCGCGTCGAAGACGTGAAAGGCGTCGGGATCGGCGCTGAGCACGATCTCGTCGCCAGCCTGAAGCTTCGTAGAGGCTGGAAGGGCTGCAACGATGCGCTGGTTGCCGACCATCGCGGTCACGACCAGTTCCGGGCCGGTCAATTCCGCGACCTCGCAGCGCGCCGAGAGCGACAGGACACCGTCGGTTTTTCCGATTGCCTCCGGTCGGATGCCGAGAACGAGCCGGCGGCCCGGAGCGATGGACTCCAGTCCCGGCACTGACACAACGATATCCGTACCGTCAACGCGGAGACCGCCCTCACCCGCGGTCGCTGCCAGCAGATTCATCGGCGGCGCACCGACGAAGGTAGCGACGTAAAGCGTCGCCGGCCGGTTGTAGATGTTTTCCGGCGTGTCGAGCTGTTCGATGCGGCCGTTGCGCATCACCGCGATGCGGGTCGCAAGCGTCATCGCCTCGATCTGGTCGTGCGTGACGTAGACGACCGTCGTCCGGGTCATCTGGTGCAGGCGCTTCAGTTCGGTGCGCATTTCCATGCGCAGTTTCGCATCGAGGTTGGAAAGCGGTTCGTCGAAGAGAAAGATTTTCGGATTGCGCACCAGCGCCCGGCCGATCGCCACGCGCTGGCGCTGGCCGCCGGAAAGCTGGCCGGGTTTACGTTCCAGAAGGTTTTCGATCTGCAGGAGCTTTGCGGTCTCTTGCACCGCGCGGTCACGCTCCGCCTTTTCGACTTTGCGCATTTCAAGCCCGAAGCCGATGTTCCGGTGCACGGTGAGATTGGGGTAGAGCGCATAGGACTGGAACACCATGGCGATGTCGCGATCCTTCGGATGCACGCCGACGATGGAGCGCTCGTCAATGCGGATATCGCCGCTCGTCGGCTCGGCAAGGCCGGCAATGATGTTGAGCAATGTGGACTTGCCGCAGCCGGATGCCCCGAGCAGCACGAGGAACTCGCCGCTTTCCAGCGCAACGTCGATTCCCTTCAGCGTCTCGATAGCGCCGTAGCTCTTGCGGATAGCGTTGATGGTCAGCGTGCTCATGCGAGGGCTTCCTGCACGGTCGGTGCGTAGCGTCTGGGATGGGTCGAAATGGCGCATGAGGCGACGCGGGTGCCGGCCGCAAGGCTTTCCTCGAGCCCGTTGCCGGCGGCGAAGGCGGCCAGGAAGGCCGCGTTAAACACGTCCCCGGCGCCGATCGTGTCGATGACCGTCACCCGGGGTGCCTCGGCGCGAAAAACCTTGCCGTCAGCATCGAGAGCAATCGCGCCGTTCGGCCCGCTTTTCACCACGACGATGGCATCCGTCGGCATGCCCCGGCGAAGGATGGACGCCGCCTCGGTCGGGTCGGAAACACCGGCGAGGTTTGTCGTCTCCACCTCATTGAGCAGGGCGATGCGGCAGCGCGACAGCCAGCGTCTGGCCGCCGCCTTGTTTTGCTCGGTCCAGCCCGCCAGCGGCCAGCCGGTATCGAGGGCGACGGCGATGTCGTGGCGATCCGCCCAGTCGAAGAAACGGTCGTAGTCCTCCACCAGCTTGTCGGTGAGGAAAGAGCCGCAGAGCAGTGCGATGCCGCCGGCAAGACGCGGGCCGTCGAGCACGGCGAAAACATCCTCCAGGCTGAAGAGCGGCAGATGGCCCCGCGTCGTGAAGAAGGTGCGTTCACCGTCCGGATGGGTGATGCCGACCGAGAGCGTCGTGCTTTCGCCATGCACCGGCCAGTTCTCGGCATGCGTACCAAAACTCTCCGCGAGCCAGGTTCCGAAGCGGTCGCTGCCGATGCTTGCGGCTATCTCGAAGGGCGTGCCGAGGGCGAGCCACGCAAGGGCTGCATTGCCGGCCGAACCGCCGACGCGCAACTCGTCATGGTCGACGATGATTTCCGTGCCAGGCTGCGGCCAGGGCGCGGCCGGGCCCATGATCAGGTCGATATTGACGTTTCCAATGACGGCAAGCGGTTTCACTCATTCACTCCGGGTAATCTTGCTGGAGCGCACCGGCGTTCCGGCATCGGCAACGCGTGCGGCGGCAAAGGCGATCATCAGGCGCTGTGCCGTCGGCAGCATGGCGAAGACAGCGGCAAGCCCTGTCAGCGGCGGAAAGGTAATCGTTGCCGCGCCGGCGACCGGCGGGTGGCCGCAGGCATCGAAGACCACGAGCTTGGCGCCGGCCGCGACCACGGACGTCGCCATGGCCGTTACGAGATCGGCCGTCTCATCATCGCTGCGGAACAACACGACGCCCATTTCCGGCGACAGCATTTCCATCGGCCCGTGCCGCAACTGGCCGCCTTCCAGCGAGAAGCACGGCACGCGGGAGAGTTCTGTAAAGCCGAGTGCAATGGCCTCCGCAAGACCCTGCAGCCGCCGCCCGGATGTCACGACAGAGCGGACGCCGGAAAGGGCGGCAAGAGCCTCGTCTATGGCGGGTTCCAGCGGGTTCTCCAGCGCATCGACAGCCTGCGAGGCATCTTCGCCCAGCGCTTCAAGGATGGCGAGGTGCAAGGCGAAACTCACCGTCAGGCTTCGCGTCGCGGCAAAGGCCTGTTCGGTACCGCCGTGGCCCACTAGGCAAGGGGCGGTGCGGGCGAGGAAGGAGCCGGTTTCGAGCGTGAAGCCGAAAGTCTCGGCACTGCCGCTGGTCTCCTCGAACCAGCGCAGCACTTCCGCGCTTTCACCGGATTGCGAGGTGATGAAGACAGTGCGGCCGTCAAGCGACAACGGCGCGCCGAGCTGTTCGGACAGCGGCAGGGCGATCGCGTCGATGCCGAGCAGGCGGTAGAGCGGCTCGACGGCTCGGCCGACGGCGTGCGAGCCGCCCATGCCGAGCAGCAGCAGCCTGCCGGTGCGTTTCAGGCTTGCGGCTGCTTTGGCCGCCACTTCGCCATTGGTGCGGAAGGAGGCAAGCGCATCGGCGTGCTGCCGGGCCATTTCCCGATCGATGGCGAGAAGGCCCTCCGGTCGTGTCGTCGTCATGGTCATCCTTTCACACCGCCGCTGGTGAGGCCCGAGATCAAGGCCCGTTGCATGAGGAGGCCGACCAGGACCGGCGGCAGTGCGGCAAGCACGCCGGCCGTGGCGATCAGCCCGTAATCGGAAACACGACCGCCGGCGAGGTCGGCAATGGTCACCGTCAAGGTTCGTGCGCGCTGGTCCGAGGTGAAGAGCAGCGCATAAAAGAACTCGTCCCACGCGAGCAGGAAGGCGAACAGCGCCGAGGTGGCGACGATCGGCATGGCGAGCGGCAGGGTAACGATGCGCAGCGTGGCAAAGAGGCTCGCACCGTCCATCATCGCGGCCTGCTCGATCTCGCGAGGAATGCCGTCGAAGCCGGATTTCATGAGCCAGGTCGTGAACGGGGCAAGGATGCTGAGATAGACGAGTGCCAGACCGAAGACGGAGTTGAGCAGCCCCAGGGCTGCGAGTGCCATGTAGAGCGGCACGGCCAATGCGACCGGCGGCAGCATGTAGGTGGCGATCACCAGCGACAGCGACCAGCCGATCGAGGGCGTGCGCGAGACGGCCCACCCCGCCGGAACGGCAAGCGCGATAGCCGCGATCGTCGCCATGCTGGCGACCAGGATGCTGTTGACGAGCGAGGCGGTGAAGGCAGCGCCGGCACTGTTCGGGATGGTCGACAGCAACGTGGCATAGCGCGAGAAATCGACCGTGCTCGGCCACCAGCGCAACGGTTTTTCGACGAGATCGGCTGCTGGCGAGATGCTCATGACGAAGAGCCAGAAGATCGGAGCGAGAATGACTGCGGCAAACAGAAGGGCTGCGACATGGATCAGAATGGAGGCAAGTCGGCTGCGATGTTCCATCAGGCGGCACTCCCGGCGGCGCGGCGCACCAGCATGCCGTAGCCGATCGCCAGCACCGTCACGATGAGCGTGACGACAAGGGCGAGCGAAGCCCCCGAACCTGCGCGCTGGAAGGAGAACGCCTCCTGATAGACGAGGATCGACAGGGTGCGCGTCGAGTTGGCAGGGCCGCCGCGCGTCATCACCCAGATGATGTCGAACACCTTGAAGGCCTCGATCGTGCGCAGCACGAGCGCCACCATCAGCGGGCCGGCAAGATAGGGCAGGATGACGAAACGAAAGCGGGCGAAGGAGCCGGCACCATCGACCAGCGAGGCGGAGGTAATGTCGCGCGGCACGGCCTGAAGGGCGGCGAGTGCAATGAGGGCGACGAGCGGAAAATTCTTCCAGCAATCGGCGACGATCAGCGCCGTCATTGCCGTGCCGGGTTCGCCGAGCCAGGAGCGGTAACTGTCAAGCAGGCCGATCTGGGTCAGCGCCGCATTCAGCGCGCCGTATTCCGGATTGTAGATGAGCCGCCACAGGGTCGCGTTGACGACGGTTGGCAGAGCCCAGGGCAGGATCAACAGCGCGCGCAGCACCGTGCGGCCATAGAACTGCTGGTTCAGCAGCAGGGCAGCAAGAACGCCGATCACCATTTCCGCCGTCACGGACACTACGGCAAACCAGGTGGTCGCCCAGAGAGCACGCTGGAAGTTGCTGCTGCCCAGCATTTTCAGGTAGTTGTCGACGCCGACGAAATTGCCGGAAGCTCCGACCAGCTTGGCATCGGTGAAGGACAGCCGGACCGTGTCGATCATCGGCCAACCGATCACGGCGAGCATGATTATCAGAAGCGGCAGCATGAGAAGCCATGCCCGGGTGGTCATCCAGGTGCCGGACATAGCGTCCTCGTCATCGATTGTCGGGAAGGAAAGTGTGCGGGCGACCGGAGCCGCCCGCAAGGCGTGATTATCAGAGGCCGCTGTTTTCTGCGGCGGACTTCAGCGCGTCTTCGGGCGACGCCTGATCAAGCAGAGCCTCCTGAATGGCCTGCTGGAGCGCCGTGGACAGTTCCTGATACTTCGCCGTCGTCGGACGCGGATACATCGCGGCAAGGCCGAGCTTGGCGGCGGCGATCAGCTCTTCCTGGCCGGCGGTGACGGCCGGATCTTCGTAGGAGGATGCCCAGATCGGCAGGCTGAGCTTCGCATAGGCGTTCTGCGTCTCCTGCGAGGTCATGTGCACGATGTACTTCCAGGCCTCATCGGGATTCTTGCTCGTCGTGGTGACGCCGAGGCCCATCGAGCCGTTGACGGCCGAAACCGTGCTCTTGCCCTCGACGCCCGGCGCCGGCACGACACCGACCTTGCCGGCAACCTTGCTGTCCTTGCCGCCATTGGCCATGTTGTACATGTAGGTCCAGTTCAGTGCGAAGGCCGCCTCGCCGTTCTGGAAGACGTTGCGCACGTCCTCTTCCAGGAACTCCTTGGAGTTGGGATTGGTGAGGCCGGACTTGTAGCTGTCGACCATGTACTTCAGCGCGTCGAGACCGCCGCCTTCAGTAAAGGCCGGTTTGCCGTCCTTCAGGAACTCGCCGCCATAGGCACTGACCAGCGTGGTGTAGTCGCAGATCGCGGCTTCGGCCTGCGACCAGCTCCAGGCGATCGGCGTCGCCAGCAGGCCCTTGTCCTTGATGATCTTGGCCTGATCGTTGAGTTCGGCCCAGGTCTTCGGCGGTGACTTGATGCCGGCCTTTTCGAGGATTTCCTTGTTGTAGAACAGGTATTTCGTGTCGAGGATCCAAGGCATGCCGTAGGACTTGCCGTCATAATTGACGGTCGTCCAGGCGCCCGGCAGCACGCCCTTCTTCATGTCGTCGGTAATGCGCGAGGAAACGTCGACGAGCACGTTGTTCGTCGCATATTCGGCCGGCCAGATCACGTCGAACAGCACGACGTCATAACCACTGCCGGACCCTTGCGCGAGCACCGCCTTGTCGTGCAGGCCCTCGTAGGGAACGAATTCGAGGTTCACCTTGACGTCCGGGTTCGCCTTGCTGAAGGCGTCGGTCATGGCACGCACATCGGCTTCGCTATAGGCGGCCTGCGCCATGAAAAGCGCGTTGAGTGTGGTTTCCGCAAAGGCGTGCGGCGCCGAAACGGCCGCTATCAGCGCCGCGCCAAGCAGGGATTTCTTGATTGATTTCAACATGTCTTCCTCCGGTTTGCTTCTTGATTGCGAAAGTGACGGAAAGGCGCCTGTCGTTGTGGGAGCCGGTCCGTGGTTCGTGTTCCCTGGAACTCTTTGGTCCCTATTAAGTCAAATGGCTTGACTTAAGTGTTCTGTATTATTCAAATGGTGTCAAGAGGGAATTGCCGATGCATGATTTGCGGACGATCCGTGCCAAAAGCGGGACCAATCAGGAAGGCACGAGCGCGCATAACCGGCGCGTCATCATCGAGGCCATCCGCCTGAACGGACCGCTGTCGCGCGCCGATCTCGCCCGCGCCACCCGGCTGACCAAACAGACGATTTCCAACCTCATCGAAAGCCTTGAAGCAGACGGGCTCGTCGCCTCGCAAGAGGTGGTTCGCGGCGCGCGGGGGCAGCCTTCGACGCCCTACCGGCTGGTTCCGGAGGGCGCCTTTGCGCTCGGCGTGCAGATCGACCGTCACCTGACGCGTGTCGTCGCCGTCGACCTGATGGGCCACGAAGTGGCGCGTGTCGTGGCAAACCTACCGCCCGGCGGCCCGGCGGAGGGCAGCAAGCTCATTCTCCACCTGATCGATACCGTTCGCCGCGATCTAGTCGCCCGCTTTCCGGAGTCCGTGCACCGGCTTGCCGGCCTGGGGGTCGCCATGCCGGGCCCGTTCGGGTTGCCGCCTTCAGATGACGACACCTGGATGATGGCGCAGTGGCAATCCTTTCCGCTCGTGGAAACGTTGGCGGCCGGCACGGGGCTTGTCACCAGCCTGCAGAACGATGCGACGGCCTGCGCGACGGCGGAAAGAATGAATGGGGCCGCCGATGGCCTCGATCATGCCGTCTGTATCTATTTCGGCTATGGTATCGGCGCTGGCCTCATCCTCGGCGGAGAACTTTATACCGGCAGCAACAGCAATGCGGGCGAGATCGGCATGGTGCTGTTTTCGCGGGGCGGCACCCAGTCGCCGCTCGAGCATCGCGCCTCCCTCGCCTCGCTGTTCCAGCATCTCGGCCTCGATTCGGCGACCACCGAAGCCTATGCCGACGTCGAGCGGCTCACACTTGCTGGGGATCCGCGCATCCTTGATTGGATAGCCGGCGCCGCTGCCGACATGCGGCAGGCGGTGCATATGGTCGAAACGATTTTCGACCCGCAGACGGTGATTCTTTCCGGTAGCGCGCCAAGCCCGCTCGCAAATCGGCTGTTTGAGGCGATGTTCCCCCTCCTCCCGTCGAACGCCGACCGGCCCGACCGCAGTCTGCCGCGCCTGCAGATCGGCATGATCGGCCCCTGGGCGGTAGCGCTTGGCGCAGCGGCCGAGCCGATCCGCCGCGCCTTCGACCCGCGCTTTTCGGCGATCTTGAAAGACGCCCCATAGGCGATGCGCGCTTGGTTGACATGGACAGGGCCATTGCTCATTTCTCAGGCATTTGCCGCCTGAGAGAGGCCAAACCAGCGGCTTCTGCAGTTTATTTGCACGAGCGTACCGGAATCGCCGAATCAGACCTTCCCTGCATTTCGGCAACATCCTACTGGGATATCACTCGCGCAACCCGCGAGCTTCCCCGCGTCATTGGGAGCCAAACCGTGGCGCTTGCTGCCCCGCTTCGTGCGGGGCTCTTTTTTTGTGCTCACCCCGGAAAACTCCTCGGAAATGCTTGGCGCAGCAGGGCCATGGCCGTCTTGTGCAGGGCGTCCGAGCGGGCCATGTCGGGGTTGAACGTGTCCCAGTACCAGGCGCCCTGAACGAGATAGTTCAGACCCTCGGCGAGCGTATCGGTATCCACGCCCTCGTAGCCGCCATCCAGCGCCACCTCGGCCAGCAGCGCGCGCGACTGGGCGAGATAGGCCTGGTCGCTCGGCAGGCTGATCAGGCGGTCGAGTTGCATGGTCTGCCGATCGCTGCCGAACAGCACCCAGACCGAAACCCAGTCCGGATGCTGGTTGCGGAAATGCCGGGCGCAGTCGATGGAGGCGACGACGCGTTCAGCGGCCGAAAGACCGGGCTTGTTCACCGTCTCCTCCCAGAGCCGCGCGAACTGTTCGTCCAGATATTCGAGAACCGCGCGAAAAAGCTTTTCCTTCGAACCGAAGTGAAACACCACTAGCGCATTGGAGGAACCGATCTCACGCGCGATGCGCTGCATGGTGACACCGGCAATCCCCTCCTCTGCGATGAGGCGGATGGTGGTGTCGATGATGCGCTGTGCACTTGCCTGCCCGCGCAGATGGCGACGATCCTGCCTGCCGGCCTTGGTCATCGGCGTGGAGGCGTCCGCATCGTCGTTCGGCGCCGGAGCGGCTTTCGGTGTCTTCAACGCATCGCCCCAGGTTCGCGTGGTCCGCCCTTATCGAATGACGAACCGTCGTGGTCAACGGCTGCCGGCTAGGCGGCGTTCGGCAGGTCGAAATCGAGCGTCCACTTGTCGCCGATCAAGCGGTCATATTGCGGGGGGTCGAAGCGCTCGAAGCCACCACCGGGATAGAGCGTCAATTCGCCGAGCTTGATCCAGTCGTCGCTGGCATAGAGGTCGATGCGCAGGAAATCGAAGCCGCGGCCGATGGTCTGGGCAACGCGCATCATTTCGTCGAAACGGGCCGGCTTCGGTACCTCGCCCGGATAGAATGTCAGATAGTCGGGATCGTGGAACGGCAGCTTCACCCAGTCGGGCGTGTAGTGGCACGCATAGCCCTCGCCATCAACCCGCAGATTGATCTCGATATGCGACACGACGCCGTCGAAGGTGAAGAAGCGGTAGTCCCACGGCACGCCGCCATCGACGACGAGCATGGCCTCTATGAGGACCTGCGGCTTCACACCGCTATAAGCCCATTCGCGATTGTAGTGGGCATGATCGAGCTGCAGCCATGCCGGCGCGGGGTTTTCCGCAAGCAGCCGCTGGATATCGTCCTGCGTATAAAGGAACCGCCCCTGCGCGCTGGCATGGGTGGGTTTTACCACGGCCGGCAAGGGAACCGCCGTCCAATCCACCGTCGAAAGATCCGTACCGACCCAATAGGTCGGCGTCACATAGGCCGGCCCGAGCTTTTCGGCAACGAAGGGCTTCACGGCGGCCTTGTCGACCAGCGTCGCATAGACCGGCTTGCGATCGTAGAGTTTGCGCGCCTGCACCTTCTCGCAAAACGTCCTTGGCTGGTCGATATCCGGCCATTTACCCTTGATGACCCAGTATTTCAGCTTGAGGTACGGCTTGTCCGGCAGCGGCTTGATCACGCGCCAGATCAGGTGATGGAACATCTCCTTGAGCGTCCGCTGCTGATAGCCGGGGACAAGGAACGTCTCCTTGCGCTCCGGTTTCTCCATCATCGCCCCCACCGCCTTTATTTTGCCACGCTCCACCAATGCCCGGCTTTATTTAATGCAAAGTTATCTTTTCGTGAGAAAAGGGCGAATGACCAGCATCCTCGGCTCTTCCTTGCTCAATTTGGCGGCAACACTCGTGTCGCTGATGGCAGGCTTCCTCGTCAGCGTCATAAACGCACGCGTGCTCGGCCCGGCCGGCTCGGGCACGGTCGCCTATGCCATGTGGGTGGTCGTCTGCGCCGCGGCGCTTGCGGACCGGGGTTTTCCACAGATGGTGCTGCGCTACGTAGCAGCGTTGCGTGACCAGGGCGAGGCTGCGTGGCAGCCGGTTGTGCGGCAGGCTTTCCGGTCGTTCCTGCCCGTCGTGCTGGTGGTCTTCCTGCTGCTGCTTGGTTATGGCCTCTACCACCGTACGCTGGATCGCCCTGCCCCGTGGATCTGGATCGCCGCGAGCGTGCTTTTCCTTGCCTATGTCTTTTCCGCTTTCTCCGCCGCCGCGGCGCGCGGGCGCGGGCGCTTCGGCGAGGTTGCGGCCATCACCGCCGTCGGCAGCCTTTTTCAGATACCGCTTGTCTTCATCGGCGCGTTGCTTGTGGGACCGGGCGGCGCCTTTCTCGGCATGCTGACCCGCTACCTGCCGCAGGCTCTCAGCCTGCCAAAACACCTCGGCCGCCGCTCCGCGTCGGACGCCACCGCCCTGTCGCCCGAAATGCAGGGCTACCGCCGCAGCATGTGGGCGAGCGACGCAATCGACATCGTCCTGCTCACCCGCATCGAGTACCTCGTCATCGGCTACTTCCTGGCGGATGCGGATATCGGCTATTTCGCCGCCGCAGTGGTGTTTGCGGGCCTGGTGGGCCAGATGACCCTGCAACTGTCACCCGCCTTCCTCGTCGGTCTTACGGCGCGTGCTTCCAGTGAAGGCACGTCCGGTCCACCCACGGAACTCTACAGGAACAGCCTGCGGCTGACCGCCCTCTTCATGATGCCGCTCGGCCTTGGCGGGGCTGCCGTCGTCGGCCCGCTCGTTCCCCTCGTTTTCGGCGCAGACTTTGCGCCGGCTGCAAATGCCGCCGTGCTGTTCATGCTGGCTTCCGTGCCGGCCGGGATCGCCGTGGTGCCCTGGGCCTATCTCGCGGCCGGAGCACGGGGGCGGACCTTGATGCATGTGACGCTTTTTTCCGCCGCGCTGATTTTCGCCCTGCTTTTCGTCGTCGTGCCGGCCGCGGGCATTTTGGGTGCGGCAGTGGTCCGGGTCCTGTCGGAGGCGCTGACGCTGGCGTTTTTGCTGAGGGCTGCAAGCAGCCATGGCGGTCCTACTGCGCCCTGGAGTGCGCTTTTGCGCACGCTGGTGGCCGCAAGCGCATGCGGCGTGGCAGCGTTTTCCGTCACGACCGTGGTGCCGGGCGCCATCGGGATTGTTGTGGCTATTGGTACGGGTGCTCTCGTCTACCTGGTGGCAATCCGCCTGCTCGGCCTCATCGCCGCAGACGAGGCAACGCGTATATTCCAGATGGTTGAAGCACGCCTGCCGGGGTCGCTCCGCCCCCTTGCCCAGCGGCTTGTCGGGTTGATCGCCGCATCTCCGGCGAGGAATGGCTAAGCCTCTTGCGGAAACACCGTGGCGAGCGTCTGTGCCGCCACATCCTCCCAGCTGAGGATGCCGAGACGGTAGGACCTATCGTGCGGCCAGCCGAGTGCCGTGTCGATGATTGCCCGCCAATCGTTGGCGGCATCGAGGGAATAGGTGATCTCGTTGCCGCGGGATACGGGAATGATATCCGGAAGCACGACGGGGAGCAGGCAATAGCCGTATTGCAGCAGCTTGAGGCTCGATTCCGCCAGATAGACTTCGCTGGTGTTCACCTTGTATGGCGCAAGGCCTATATCGGCATGCCGGATATAGGCGGCCAGCGTCTCGAATGACTGCTCGCCATGAACCTCGATATTGGCAGGCGCATCCCCGCGCCACTTGATGCCGAAGAGATGGAACGTCACTTCCGGCGCGACGGCAGCCATCTGTTCCACGGCGGCCTGGTCGAACAGCATGTCGCCGACGGCAACCGCGTTGCGGGTGCCCTGCGCATAGGGCGAGACCTCCGCTTTATCGAAGGCAGCCCCTTCTATGCCTTGCGGAACAAAATTCACCTTGCCACCGGGCGGAAGCATTTCGCCAAGGTGGCGCGACGGAACGCAGACGCTGTCGAACAGATCTACGACCCGGCGCTCGGTTTCGCAAAGATAGGGCGCTGCCCCCACGCTGCGCAGGAGGTCGCGGCAGAAGTAGAGCAATTTCGCCTTTGGATTCAGGCGCCTGAGAAGTGGCACGAAGGCGATCGGCGTACCACTCTCGATGACCACGAGATCAGCGTCCTTGATCTTCTGTGCCACGAATCCGGGAAGAAAACGTCCGTAGAGCGCGAAAAGCGGTTTCACCGCCGCATTGACGAGCGGATTGGACGTGCTGAAGGCGTGGACCGGCGGCAGATAGGCGCCGGCATGAAGATGCGGCTCAATCTCGGCATATCGATTGCCTTGCGTGCGGCGTAGCGCCTCCAACCGCGCCTTCTGCTTGAAGCGGCTCAGCCCGCTATGGCCGACTGTCGTGAAAAACACGTCATGACCGGCGGCTGCCCAATTGCGCGCAACAAAATGAATGCTCGCCTTCCTGAAACCGTCGAGGAAGACGTGCGACGTCAAGACGACGATTTTTCTGGCATGCATGATCGGCTCTTCCATGATCGACGCATCACGGGTGGCGTGTTTTGAATGGCTTTGCCCCATGGCCGGGCAAATTAGAGGGGGCAGCCTTAATATTGCTGGAACATGCTCCGCAAGTTCTTACAACCGCAAAATCATTCGGCGTCCGCAATCTCGACCGGCGGCTGGGCGGGTCCTTCGGCCGGAACGCCCGGATTTCGCTCGGTTCGGTCGCGATGCAGCGCCGCGCGGGCAAGCAGCATGAGCGTGACGGGCGTGGTGACCGTCACAAAGATACCGATCAAAATTTCGTGAACGACCGGCCGCGTAGAGAGCACGGTGAAGAAAATCATCGAGGCCATGACGATGCCGCCCGTGCCCCAGCTAGTGCCGAGCGTCGGAGCATGGATGCGCTCGTAGAAAGTCGGCAGGCGAACGAAACCGATCGTGCCGATCAACGCAAGACTGGCGCCGATGACCAGGAAGAAGGAAACGAGGATTGCAGCCCAGGCCGGCAGCTCGCTTGCGTGTTCGATCGTGCTCATTCGACCACCTCCCCCCGCATCAGGAATTTGGCGAGGGCCACCGTCGCGACGAAGCCGAGCATGCCGATGACCAGAGAAGCCTCGAAATAGATGACCTTGCCGGTACGGATGCCGAACACCATCAGGAGAAGCATGGAATTCACGTAGAGCGTATCGAGCGCCAGCACGCGGTCCTGCGCGCGCGGGCCGCGCGACATGCCCAGGGCGGCGAGCGCCATGGCTACGGCAAGGCAGATCTGTGCGAAGGTCACGGACCAGAGGAGGATCGTTTGGCTCATTCGAAGATCTCCATCAGCAGCGCCTCGTAGCGGGTCTTGATCAGCACGCGCCACGCCTCCTCGTCGACAAGGTCGAGCACGTGGATCAGCACCGATTTGGTCAGGGAGTTGTATTCCAGCCAGGCTGTTCCCGGCGTGCTCGTCACCACCACGGCGAGCACTGCAAGCGCCGTCGGGTTCTCGAGTTCGAGCGGCACGGTTATGAAGCCGGATTTGATGCGCTTGCTGCGCCCGGTCAGCAGGATGGAGGCGACGGCGATGTTGGAGCGCACGATGTCGTAGAGCACGATACCGACCAGCTTCGGCAGCAGATACCATTTGCGCAAACGCGGTTTGGCTGGCCGCAGTGCCGCCATGCCCCAGGAGGCGAAGACCGAAACGATGCAGCCAAGAATAAGATGGCCGAGCGTGAACCCGTTGAGGGCAAGCCACATGACGACGAGCGAGGCGCTGAGAAGCGGATAGGGCAGCATGTCAGATCCCTCCCCCGCCATCCGGCCCGCTCGGCTCGCTCACACCGGCGCGGCGCGCATTGATCACGGCATCGATATAGACCGAAGGCTGCTGCAGGTTTCGGACGGTCTCCTCCATGTAGCTCATCGCTGGCCCTGCCTTGATGGTCAGTGCGAGCGTCAGGGCGATCAGCAGCATGACGGGCGCCATTTCCATGACAAGCACGCGGGGGACCGTGCCCTCCATCGAGGCCCAGAAGGTGCGGATACCGGCACGCGTCATGGAGATGAGTGCGGCGAGCCCGGACAGGATAAGCAGCCCGACGATCCACCAGGCGGAGGCTGCGATGGGCGCGTCGCCCTGCGCGGTCGGGCCGATCATGCCCGACAGCATGGCAAACTTCGCGACGAAGCCGGAGAGCGGCGGCAGGCCCGACAGCAGGATGCCGCAGGCGGCAAAGCATATGCCGAGCACCGCAATCGTTCCCGGCATGGTTACGCCCACCTCGACCTCTTCGTCCTCCTCGTCCGCGTCGCCATAGGCTTCCATCGTCACGGCGAGAACCGATGCACCGGCGTCCTGCCCGCGCTCGACAAGTTCGATGAGCAGGAAGAAGGCGGCGATGGTGAGCGTGGAGCTTACCATGTAAAAGAGCGCGCCGGCCGTTACCACGCCGTTGTTGAGGCCGAGGACGGCGAGCAGCGTACCCGAGGAGACGAGCACGGAGTAACTCGCCAACCGCCCCAGCGCCTGCGAGGCCAGTACGCCGATCGTCCCGAAGGCGATAGTTGCCATGCCGCCGTAGAGCAGCACGTTGAGGCCGAGACCGGCGGAATCGCCCTGCCCGAAAACCAGCAGCGACAGACGCAGGATGACGTAGATGCCGACCTTGCTCATGATCGCGAATATGCCGGCGACTGGAGCGGTCGCAGCACTGTAGGCGCCCGGCAGCCAGAAATTCAGCGGCCACATGCCGGCCTTGATGAGGAAGACGATGCCGAGAATGCCGGCGCCGGCCTCCAGCAGCATACGCCGCTCGCCTTCGATTTCGCCGATGCGCACGGCGAGGTCCGCCATGTTGAGCGTGCCCGCCGAACCATAGATGGCGCTGACGCCGATCAGGAAGCAGAGTGCTGCCGCAAGGTTGACGGCGATGTAGTGCAGGCCTGCCTTGACGCGCATGGGGCCGGAGCCGTGCATCAGCAAGCCGTAGGAGGCGGCCAGCATCACCTCGAAGAAGACGAAGAGGTTGAACAGGTCGCCCGTCAGGAACGCGCCGTTGAGCCCCATCAGCAGGAACTGGAACAGCGAATGGAAATGCGCGCCCGCGGCGTGCCAGCGGGCGAGCGCGTAGACGAGCGTCGGGATAGCAAGAATCGAGGCGAGGACGAGCATCAACGCCGAGAGCCGATCAACGACCAGCACGATGCCGAAGGGCGCCGGCCAGTTGCCGAGCAGGTAGACGCCCTCGAAACTGCCGTCGCCGTTATTGGCAAGCCGGAACAGGCTGATGGCGACAGCGGCAAGCGCCAGGCCCGAGACGACGCTGATCATGGCCTTGATGACGCGCTCGCGCTCATCGAAGAAGAGCAGCGTCGCGCCGGCGACAAGCGGGATGAGGATCGGCGCGATGATGAGGTGTTGCTGCCAGCCGCTCATTTCGGCTGCTCCCTGCCGTCGACATGATCCGTGCCGGTCAGGCCGCGCGCCGCGAGCAGCACGACGAGAAAGAGCGCCGTCGTCGCAAAGCCGATGACGATGGCGGTCAGCACCAGCGCATGCGGCACCGGATCGGTCACCGCCGAGATGTCGACGCCGTCGCCGAGCAACGGCGCGGCATTGGATTTCACGCCGCCGACGCCGAAGATGAAGAGGTTGACCGCGTAGGACAGCAGCGAAAGGCCGATGATGACCTGATAGGTACGCGGGCGCAGGATGAGCCAGACGCCGGAACCCGTCATGATGCCGATGCCGATCGAAAGGACGAGTTCCATCAGGTTTCCTCCGCCTTGGTGGCTTCGAGGCCGCGGACCCGATGCGTACGTATGGACTGGTGTGCAAGCGCGATCAGGATCAGCACCGTGGCGCCGACGACAAGCGAGAAGACGCCGAGGTCGAACAGCAGCGCGGTTGCTGCCGGCACTTTGCCGATGAACGGCACTTCTATGTATTGCGAATAGGTCGTCAGGAACGGATAGCCGAACAGCCAGGCGCCCATGCCGGTAAGGGCTGCCAGCAGAAGGCCGATGCCCATCCAGCGCAGCGGCAGGATGCGCAGGCGATCCTCCGCCCAGCGCACGCCGCCCGCGAGATATTGCAGCAGGAAGGCGATCGCCATGGTGATGCCAGCGGCAAAGCCACCGCCTGGCAGGTCATGTCCACGCAGGAGCAGGTAGATCGAAAAGGTAATGATGACCGGGAACATCCACTGCATGATCACGGACGGCACGAGCAGATAGTCGCGCACGGTATCGCCGGCCGAACGCTCCGGACGCTCCGCATCATAGGCATTCTGGATGCGCTGCTGCTCCGGCTTGTCCACGCTGTCGGCAGCCGGACGGAAGCGGCGCAGCAGCGCGAAGACGGTCAGCGCCACGATGGCGAGAACCGCAATCTCGCCCAGCGTGTCGAAGCCGCGGAAATCGACGAGGATGACGTTGACCACGTTTCGTCCGCCGCCTTCCGTATAGGCCTTCTCCAGGAAATAGCTGGCGATCGCGTCCGGGACCGGCTGCTTCATGATCGCGTAGGAGAAAACGAACATGCCGAAGCCGCAGGAAATCGCGAGCAGGAAGTCGCGGAAGCGGCGGCTGCGGGCAGTAAACGATACGGAGTTGTCGACCTTCTCCGAACGCTTGGGCAGCCAGCGCAGGCCGAGCAGCAACAGGACCGTCGTGACGATCTCGACGACAAGCTGTGTGATGGCAAGGTCCGGCGCCGACAGCCAGACGAAGGTGATGCAGGTGGTGATGCCCGCACCGCCGAGCAGGACGAGTGCCGCAAGACGGTGATACTTCGCCTGATAGGCGGCACCCAGCGCGCAGAAGGCACCGATGCACCAGACGGCGGCGAAGATCGGATCGACGCCGTCAAAAACCAGCGGCGTCGGCGCAAAGCCGGCGATGTAGAGCGGTACGACACCCGCCAGCAGACCGGCCGTGGCGATGAGGCGCAACTGTGGTTGCAGATTGCGGGTACCCAGACGGCTCTCCATCCAGCGTGCCCATTTCCACGAGACGGTCACCAGCACGCGTTCGAAGATGCGCTGGCCGCCGAGATGACGGAAGAGCGGCGGACCGTCGTCGCACTTGGCAAGATAGTCCTTCAGCACGGCATAAAGCGCGACGCCGCCGACGAGTGCAATCAGGCTCATGATGAGCGGCGTGTTAACCCCATGCCAGACAGCGAGGCTGTATTCCGGCGTGCGGTCGCCAAGCACGGAGACGACGGCCGAATGCAGGAACGGGCCGATCGACAGGCTGGGAATGATGCCGACCACCAGGCAGGCAAGCACCAGGAACTCAATCGGGAAGCGCATCCAGTGCGGCGGCTCGTGGGGTTTCGGCTTCGGCAGGTCGGTCGGTTCCGGACCGAAGAACACCATGTGGATGAAGCGCAGCGAATAGGCGACCGAGAAGGCGCCAGCGAGCACCGCGACATAGGGAAGGATTCGGTCGAGGACAGAATCCGCATGCGTCTCAACCGCTTCGGCAAAGAACATCTCCTTCGAGATGAAGCCGTTGAGCAGCGGCACGCCAGCCATGGCCGCGCTCGCCACCATGGCAAGCGTCCCGGTAATCGGCAGGTATTTTAAGAGCCCGCTTAATCGTCGCATGTCACGCGTGCCGGTCTCGTGGTCGATGATGCCGGCAGCCATGAAGAGCGATGCCTTGAAGGTGGCATGGTTCATCATGTGGAAGATCGCTGCGACAGCCGCAAGCGGACTGCCGAGGCTGAGCAGCGTCGTGATGAGGCCGAGATGGCTGATCGTCGAATAGGCGAGCAGGCCCTTCAGGTCCTGCTGGAACATGGCGAAATAGGCGCCGAGAAGCAGCGTGCTGATGCCGGCGATGCCGAGCAGCATGAACCATTCATAGGTGCCCGACAACGCCGGCCAGAAACGTACGAGCAGGAAGACGCCCGCCTTCACCATGGTCGCGGAATGCAGATAGGCTGAGACCGGCGTCGGCGCCGCCATGGCATTCGGCAGCCAGAAATGGAACGGCACCTGCGCGCTTTTGGTCAGCGCACCCATGAGGATCAGGACGAGCGCGGTGAGATAGAGCGGATGTGCCTTGATCTGGTCGCCGGAGGCGAGCACCACGTCGAGATCGTAGCTGCCGACAATATGGCCGAGCACCAGCAGGCCGGCGAGCAGGCAGAAGCCGCCGATGCCGGTGATCGTCAGCGCCATGCGCGCACCGTCGCGCGCCGCGGCATTGTGGTGCCAGTAGCTGATCAGCAGGAAGGAGAAGATGCTCGTCAGCTCCCAGAAGACCGAGAGCAGGATGATGTTGCCTGACAGCACGATGCCGAGCATCGAGCCCATGAAGGCAAGCAGGAAGGAGAAGAAGCGCGGGACCGGATCCTCTTCCGACATGTAGTATCGCGCATAGAGCACGATGAGGCAGCCGATGCCGGTGATGAGCATGGCGAAGAGCCAGGCAAAGCCATCCATGCGCAGCGTGACGTTCAATCCGAGCTGCGGCAGCCATTCGAGATCGAACCGCACCTTGCCGCCATCGCGCACCGCAGGATAGAGCGCAGCCGTCAGCAGGAGCGCTACAAACGACACGGCGCCCGACATGCGCGCTGCGAGAATGCGGGAATCCGTCCGCAAGAGAATGGTCGCGGCTAGGCTTCCCGCAAAGGGAAGGCAGACAAGCAGGACCAGAATCATTTCACCTGTCATCGGATGATCGATCGCTTTCGAACGTCAGAACTTCTCACATGCCGGCACGCCGGCAACATCGGGAAGACCGCGGCGATCGACGGGAACGATCGAGGCGGCCGTCAGGCGAAATCGCGCGGGGGCGCACGCGCCCGATGCGTCTGGATACGACCATTGCCGATACCGGAAGGCGGAACAATGGCCACGTTGACGGCAATGCCGTTCTGCTGAACGTTCGCCTCTATCGGCAGACAGCCGTGGTCGATTCCGCTGCCATCAAAAGCCATCGCCTTGCCGGCCACGACGCGCTTGCGGCATTCCATATCGGCAAGAGCAGATGAGGTATTCGCCGCCTTCAGCGTGCCATACCGAAGCACTTTCGACGGAGAACTGGCGGCAGTGGGAACCGTCAGCGTCGATATCAACAACAAAAGACAGGTCAGCGAGGTGCAGAGAAGACGAAAAGTCCGACAAGCTGGTCGATGCTGTTGCCCGAATGCCGTCAAACGCCCTGCCTCTCTAGTTCGTCGCTTGTCTTGAAGATTCTGTCATTCGGACAATACGTTGGCGGGATTGGCGCTGTCCACCCGCAAGCACGAAACTTTTCCAAAATTACGCTGTTTCGCTGCAAGGAACGCGATAAAATTCCTTCCCCATCCCTCAAACGGCGATCTTGCCGCAATCCGCTCGGCTTGATGCCATTTCCCTTTGGGCGCATTCTAATCTGGCGAATCGCATGCAGCAGACCTGCTCCCGGAGGCTTCGGCCGGAGCGAAAGGTACGTCGAATATCTGGGCCTGCCGGTCGATGTTTCCCGGTCGTCCAGTGAGTTCCGTGTCCCGGTTACTGCTCGCAAATCTGCGGCATATCCGGCACGGCGTCAGTCCACTCTGGAACGGGGATACACCATGACGGATGCGAAAAGTGAATGGATCAGCAAGCGGGCCTACACCATCTGGGAAGAGGCCGGCCGGCCACATGGCCATGACGCCGACCATTGGGCTCAGGCTGCGCTTGAGCGCGAAGAGTTCGAGCGCGTAGCCCTCGTCTCAGAGGCAACGCCAGCGAGCAGGAAAAAACCGCTGATCGAAATCTCCACGAAGGCCGAGGGAAAGAAGTCAGAGGCGGCCAAGCCGAAGAAGAAGGCGGATGCTGCTGCTGAGAAACCTGCCGCAGCCAAGGCCGTCGCCAAGGCGAAGTCGACCAAGGCTTCGGCAAACAGCAAATTGATCTGAGCGCTTTCACAAGGTGGCGAGCGTTCTGTTGGCAATCGCGCCGGCATAGGCATCGCGCTGGGCCACCTTGTCTTCCAGCGCCGCGATGATGTTATCGGCGAAGTCGACATCGTAAAGGTCGAGCATTGAGTTGAGGCCGCCTGGCGTGAAGACGTTGATCTCTAGGATCTTGTCCCCGACAATATCGAGGCCGACGAGAAACATGCCGTCCTCGATAAGCTTGGGACGGACCATTTCGGCAACCTCCAGGATCTCCGGCGTGATCTCGACTGCGACCGCCGTGCCTGCTGCGTGAATGTTCGACCGCACCTCTCCCTTGGCCGGCACGCGGCGGATGGCAGCATATTTGCCATCCTGCTCCAGCGGACGCCCGTTCATCAGGAAAAGGCGGATGTCCCCTTCGGTTGCCGCCGGCAGGTAGTTCTGGACGATCAGGTATCCCTCGCCGCTGACCGCCTCGAAAATCTGGTTGAGGTTCGCTTCATCGGGAGAACCGATCTTGAAGACGTTCTTGCCGCCGGACCCTTGCAACGGCTTCATGATGACGCCTTCCTTGTGGCTGTCGATGAAGGCGCGAATCTCGTCGATGCTCTTGGAAATCAGCGTTTCCGGGCGAACCGCCCGCGGAAAGCCCTGAAAGTAGAGCTTGTTCTGCGCCAGCGTCAGGCCATCGGGATCGTTGACGACAATGCTACCGCGTGCGGCGGCCAGCCGGCCGAACATTGCGCCGACATGGGCGGCCCAGGGCCGGTCGTCGGCGTCGAGCGACGGGTCGTTGCGAAGGAAAACCACGTCGACGTCGCCCACGTCCATCGTTTCAATGGTTGCGTCGTCGCCCTGGAGGGCGGCGTGAAAACTCTCCGGCTTCTTGTAGCGTTTGCCGGGCAGAACCCGGCCGCGGATGGCGAGACTATCGTCGGCCCGCAGCACGAAGTCGCCGGGCGTTATGTAGCAAATGTCGTGTCCGCGCGCGACCGCCGCCATGGCGAGCGCTGTGGTCGTATAGGTCGGGGTCTCCCCCTCGATCGAGTTGACGAAAAAGGCGATACGCATGGTTGCTCTCCTCAAGCTTCGAGCATGGAAAGGGGTGTGAGACCGGTGCGGGCGCGTTCCAGCCTTGTGCGGCCCCGGTCGGTTTCTAGGCAGAGTGGTCGCAGGATCGGCGCCTTCAGCAGGCCGCGGGCACCAAGCTCCTCCATAACGCTGAAATGGGACGCGGAAATCTTGCCCATCCAGAACGGGTCGAGCGCGCCACCGGCCTTCAGGTGACTGAGCAGTGACAGGAGCCCCCGCAGATAAATCGCATCCTTGGCGAGCCCTCCTCCCCGGAAGACCCGTAGCAGAAGGCCGAATGATGTTTCCGCATCGAAATCATGCTCTTGCACCAAAATTTGAAAGCTTTCGACGAAAGACGCCCCAGCCAGCATGAGATCGCAGCCGATGACGCGGGCAGCCAGCAGGCGCAGGCGCTCCGGCGTAAAACCGCCGGCCAAGAACTCGGCGAAAACCGCAAGTCCCTCCTGCATGCCCTCGTAGCCGGAGAGGCCCGTCCGGAACACACGCAGCCCCTGTGCCGACCCGTTGAAATAGGTGAGAAGATGGACGCCCACTTCGTGGCTGAGCAGCGCCTCGACTCGGTGGCGCATCATGCGCGTGCGACGGGAAATGAGCAGGCGCCGCCCCGACACCAGCAAACCGGCAGGCACGTCGTCGCGCAGTTCGATGGCGGCGTCGAAACCATCGTAGCGAAGGTGATAGTCCAGCATCATCGTGCGTGCGCGGTGCTCGACGTAAAAGCAGTCCACGACCTCGTCATCATCGCCCGAAAGGGAAGGCAGGCGCCTGGCATCGGAGGTTCCATCCAGAACCTCGCGCGCCGCCTTCAACAGCGACGGCTCGACCGGACCGTAAAGCGCGCGTCCGAAGTCGACGAACCGCGCTTTTTCGCGCTCGGCGATCAGCGTCAATTGAAGATCGAGTTCCTGCTGTTTTTCCCGGTAGATCTGGTGCAGCACGGGGTCTTCGAGCCGGTCGAGCGCGATCGAATAAAGCCGGCGCTTTTCCTGCTCCACCAGCAGGCTCAACGGCCGATACAGGAAGCGCGGCGGCTTTTCGAATTTGTTCGCCTTGAATTCCTTCCAGGCCGCATCCGCATTGATTGGGGTGACGGCGAGCAGAAAATCGAAGCTCGAGGCGACCTCATCCATCCCGCGGTCCGCCCGTTCGACGGCATCGATGAACGCCTTGCGGCCAAAGGCACGGTAAGTGGTCGGCTTCGGGAAACCATCCGCATCGAGAAACGCTGCGAAGGCGCGCAGGCCCGCATCGAGGAAATTGTCGATGAGACGTTCGCGCAAATCCGGATAGGTGGCGTCCGATCCGGTGACGCGGTAGATCGGCGCGAAACGCAGCGTCAGAAGCGGCAGCCGCAGCGCCAGAAGCTCAGGGCGCACGCACGGATCGTCCTCGGCGGCGCAAAGCTCGACATGCGGCGTGCGAAAACGGGCCTCGAACCCCTTCACCGCCGCCTCGAACGCTCCGAGCGCCCGCTTCGCCGCAATGCCTGAAGTTGCCGACAGCATGACTTCGAAGGGTTGCAGAAACGGCGCATCGTCGCAAAGCAATCGGTCGCGGTCGAATTCGTCCACATCGAGCAGCACGAAGGTACCGAATTTCCGGCGGAGAGCCTCTGCAATCGGTACGATGAGTTCAACCGCATCCTCGATGCGGCTTACAAGCAGATAGGAAGCGTTTGCGGCCGCAACCTCGCGGGCCACGATATGGCCGCCCGGATCCCCGGCATGCAGGCACAGGAACGGCAACGGCCGGTCGATATGCAGGCGTCCCCCGTCGAGATCCCGGCGCACGGATTTCCCGGCCTCGAGCGCCTCGACCACTTCTTCGACGAGAGACTTCTCTTTCTTTCGTCGTGGCTTGCGGGCCGTCTTGGTGGGGCTCATGCGACCTCCCGCAGCGCCCTTTCGAGCACTGGCACGGATCCGGCTATCAGCGCGCCAAACGCCGCGATGGCCTGCCAGTCCGGTGCGCCCGTCCACTCATCCATGAAAATCTTCTTGAATTCGATCGCGATGGCGCAGCCGGTTTCGGGAAACCGCTCATGGATGAACCGCGTCTGCTCACCGCGCCCCTGGAAGGCGATGTTCTCGCGCACATCCAATCTATGGCCGAGAAAATCGAAATCGGCAGCAAAGCCCATGAACGCATCGACAACCGGCGCCCAGCGGTCGCGGTCCATCGAGATGGTGCCCATATTGATCTCCGGCGCGTCGCTCGCCTCGGTCGAGGCGGCCGCCGCTCCGGCCCGGCGATGGTTGTAGCTATGAATGTCGAGCACGATGAAACGGCCGTATTGCGCCGTGACACCCTGCAGGTAGTTTTCCAGCATGTCGTAATAGGCGTCGTGAACGGCGAGCGTCTCTGCGATCTCCGCATCGGAGGGCGTTTCGCGCCAGACCTTCAGTCCCCAGGCCTGCTCGGGCCGGAGATAGAAAGCCCCATCCCGGGCACGATTGAGGTCTACCTCGAAACGGGAACGATGAAAGACGATACGGTTTTGAAGATCGCGGATGGTTTGCGCGGTGAAGGGATCCTCTTCACGCAGGCGTTCATCCTCCTTGAGCGCCATTTTCGACAGGAGATTTTCACGAACCGCATGGCCATCGTGAATGGCTGTCGCCACCACGGGCGACGCGCCCCGGTGCGTCGTCCACCAGGCTTTCGTGTTTTCGCCTGCGGCATCATCCAACATTCGCTTCGCCCTGCCCTGTTCCAGTCGGCAAAGGAATGCCTGACGAAGATGTTCGTTCCAATCGTCGCGACGTCGTGGCCTCTTGGACACAAGGACAAAGCACTCTATCTGAACGGTCAACACCGTTTGTGATGAGGAACCTCGTGCGCTCGATCTACATGCTGGCTGGCCTGCTGATGACAGCGCTCGGCATCGTCGGGGCCTTCCTGCCTCTGCTGCCCACAACGCCGTTCCTGCTGGTCGCCGTCTGGTGCTTTTCCCGCTCCTCGCCCCGCCTGGAGCAGTGGCTTCTCAACCATCGCACGCTCGGCCCGCCGTTGAGAAACTGGCAGCGCGAGGGAGCGATCGCCGCGCGTGCGAAATTCGTCGCGGTTTCTCTCATTGCGGTGAGTTACGGCTTCTTCTGGTACCGCACGCAGCCCTCACCGCTTCTCGCTGCCATCGTCGGGCTCATCCTGTCGGGGAGCGTGCTCTTCATTCTGACCCGGCCACTGCCGAAATGATCGCCTATGTCGCGACACAAAAAGGAAACGAGACATGACGATGAAAAGTGGGCCTCCGATCATCGTCTGGTTCCGCAAGGATTTGCGCACAGACGACAACCCTGCTCTGATCGCTGCGGCCGAGACCGGCCGTCCCGTCATCACGCTCTACATACGCGAGCCGGAGGAAGCTGGTACCGGTCCGCTTGGGGCGGCGCAGGACTGGTGGCTGCATCACTCGCTGACCTCCCTTGGCGGGACGCTCAAGAGGCTTGGTACGCCCCTCACCCTTCGCAGTGGAGCGGCGAGCAAAGTTCTCGATGACCTGATCAGCGATACCGGCGCCGACAGCGTCTACTGGAACCGCAGGCACAATCCAGCCGGCGTGAAAATCGACATGGATATCAAGGCAGCACTCAAGGCGCGTGGTGTCAACGCCAGCAGCTTCGCGGCGGAATTGCTGCACGACCCGATGCGCCTGCTGACTGGAGAAAAGAAGCCGTACCGCGTCTATACGCCCTTCTGGAAAGCACTGGAGCGGGACGGAGAACCATACGAGCCGGTCGATGCGCCGAAAAAACTGACGCCTCCCACGACAGCTCCAAAATCGGAGGTACTGGACGATTGGCAGCTGCTGCCGACGAAACCGGACTGGGCAGCCTCTTTCAGCGACATCTGGACGCCGGGAGAAGGCGCGGCACGCGAGCGCCTTGACGACTTCGCCGATGGTGCAATCGACGGCTACAAGACGGATCGCGATTTTCCGGCAATCGATGCCACATCCATGCTGTCGCCCCATCTTGCGTTCGGCGAAATCTCCCCCGCCCGCGTCTGGCACGCGACCCGTGGCCTGACGTCAGCGAAGGACGATGTCGTGCATTTCCGCAAGGAACTGGCATGGCGTGAGTTCTGCTACCATCTGCATTTTCATTTCCCGGAACTGGCAGAAAAGAACTGGAACGACCGGTTCGACGCCTTTCCATGGGAGGCGGCGGGCAAGAATTTCAGGCTCTGGACACGCGGTATGACCGGATACCCCATCGTCGATGCGGGGATGCGGCAGCTCTGGAAACATGGCTGGATGCACAATCGCGTGCGCATGATCACCGCTTCCTTCCTGATCAAGCACCTGATGATCGACTGGCGACACGGCGAAAAATGGTTTCGCGACACGCTTGTGGATGCCGATGCCGCGTCGAATGCGGCAAACTGGCAATGGGTGGCGGGCTCCGGCGCGGACGCCTCGCCGTTTTTCCGCATCTTTAACCCGATCCTGCAGGGGGAAAAGTTCGATCCCGATGGGACTTACGTACGCAGCTTCGTGCCGGAGCTGGAAGAACTGGATTCCGCCTGGATCCACAAGCCCTTCGATGCGCCGGAAAATGCCCTCAGCGAAGGCGGCGTAGACCTCGGAAAAACCTATCCCAAGCCGATCGTCGACCATCGCAAGGCCCGCGAACGCGCACTCGCAGCCTACAAATCGCTGAAGAACGATTGAATTAGTCGTTGCGCGCAAGCGCCGAGGCAAGCAGCGAGACAAACGCATCGCCCGCCTCTTCGAGCGCACCGCTGTTGTCGATGACGACGGTATCGGCCGTGACGACGATTTCCGGCACGGCACGCTCAAGCCGCCTGGCGATCGCCTCGGTGCTTTCCCGGCCTCTCGCTGCAAGGCGGGCAGCGAGAATGTCGGGGCGGGCGGTGACGAGCACGACCTTCAGCCGCGGATAGGCCTCGGCAAAAGCCGGCAGTGCCGAGCGGCTGCCATTAGCGACCAGCGTCACGCCTTGTCCCAACTGCTCCAGGGTTTCGCGCGGAATGCCGTAAGACAATCCGTGCGCGTCCCAGCAAACGGCAAAGGCGCCTTCGGCCGCGTGTTGGCGAAAACCATCCGCATCGATCGCCTCATGCGCCTCCCCGCCGGCATCCGCCGGGCGGGTGATGACACGGCGCACGAAGCGCACGCGCGCCTCTTCGGCAAAATGCTGTGCGGCGTAGGACATCACGCTGTCCTTGCCGGCCCCGCTCGGGCCGACCACGACAACCATCGTGCCCGCCGCGACAGGCGATGGCCGCACGACGACCTCTTCGGCGGCCATAGTCATGCCACCCGCTTGCCCTGGCGCCAGACCGAACGCACGACCGGCACGCCTGACGGACGGCGGACGCGGGCGAGATCGGCACGAAGGCCCGTGGCAATGGCGCCGCGATCGTCGAGACCGACCGTGCGGGCGGGCGTCGTCGAAACCATGGCGATCGCCTTCGGCAGGCTCATGCCCTCGTCGGCGAGGATGAACGGTGCATGCATCAGGCTGAACGGCACGTAATCCGACGAGAGCACGTCGAGCACTCCCATATTCGCCAGATCGCGGGCGGCGATGTTGCCGGAATGCGACTTGCCGCGCACGATATTCGGGGCGCCCATCAGCACGCTCATGCCGGCGCCGTGCGATGCTTTCGCAGCCTCGAAGCTCGTCGGGAATTCGGCAAGGCGGATGCCGTAGCCGATCGCTTCTTCGACATGCTCCAGCGTCGCGTCGTCATGGCTTGCGACCGAGATGTTGCGCGCGGCACAGGAGGCGGCGATCGCGTCACGGTGCGGCTTGGCGTAGCGGGCGGAAAGGTCCTGCTGGCGCTTGCAGAAGGCGTCGAACTCATCGTCGGTGAGGCCGCGCTTCTTCTTGTAGTAGAGGATATATTGTTCCAGCGTCTGGAACTGGCGCTGGCCGGGTGCGTGGTCCATCAGCGAGACGAGGCGGACCATCGGGTCGTTCTCGAATTCCTCGTAGTGCTCCAGCACATTGTCGGTCGAAACCTCGCAGCGCAGGTGGATGAGGTGTTCGGCGCGCAGGCGATCTTCGGCCTGCGCTTCGGCGATGGCGCTGGCCATGGCCCGCATCTCGCCCTTCTCGAAACCGCCGTCCTCGTCCGATCCCATGCGCAGGCAGTCGAAGACGGTGGTGATGCCCGAGGTGACGACCTGGGCGTCATGCGACTGGATGGCGGCCGTCAGGCCCCAGCGCACGCCGGGACGCGGCGAGTAGTGGGCTTCGAGGTGATCGGTGTGCAGTTCCACGAGGCCGGGGAGCAGGAAGTCGCCTTCCATGTCCTCGCCGGCGGCGGAAGCACCTTCCGAGATGTCGGCGATGAGACCATCGCGCAACACCAGCGTGCCGTCGAGGATCTTGTCCTCAAGCACGATACGGGCATTGGAGAGAACGATTTCGCGGGTCATGTCAGGCGGTCTTTCTGTTGGCTGCTCCACCCAGCGGGAAGAGCGAATGGACGGTGAAATCGGCGCCGCGCGACTGTTCACGGAAGAGCGCGAGGCCATGAATTGCCAGCGGGCGGTCGTGGAAATCGGCGAATTGATCGAGAAGCACGCCTTCGACGGCATCGCGGCGCTCGGCCGGCACGCGTCCCGTCAGCGTCATGTGGAAGCGGAACTCGTCGAACACGTAGGGATAGCCCCATTGCACGAGGTTCTGTCGCTCGGCGCCGGTCAGTTCGTCGGGCTTGCGGCGCGCGATATCGGCGGAGGTGAGCGGCGCACGGAAGCGCTCGAAACGGCGCACGACCTCGCCGGCAAAGCTGTGCAGCGGCTCGCAGTGATCGCCGGGTACCAGCGCAAAGAAGGAACCGAGGCGCCCGACGACAAGCTCGGGGATTTCAAATGGCTCGACTTCGGAGACGAAGCGCCCGACCTCGGCCACCAACTCGGCCTCCGTGCGGCCTTCGGCAAGCGAAAACGGCGCCTTCAGCGTCGCATGAAAGCCATAGCGGCGCGGGTCTGCCGTCAGTCCTGCGAGTGTGGCCGCATCAAAACCCTGCACGGACAGCTGCGCAAGCGTGGCACCCGTAAACGCGTTGCGCCCCAACCAGCGCTGGGCGGAAAGGGTCAGCGGATCGCTTGCGGACGGGGTGAAGTAGAGGGCGTAACGCAATGGCTCATTCCTATGCAATTCAGAAGATGCCGCCGGACCGGCGACATCGAACCTTGTAGGGATTCGTGTGGCAGCATCATGCCGCCTCACGGGTCTTTCGTTTTTCGCACGTCCGGACGCAAAACCGCTCTACGCTTTTGCTGGACTGCTCAGTGCGCCGGTTTTCCCATCAGGCGCGAACGCAGCGCATTCGAGATACCGTCGAAGACGAAGACCACGATGAGGATGAGCAGCACCATGTAGGCGACGTTCTCCCAGTCGGAATTCGTGCGCATCGCTTCCCAGAGCTTGAGACCGATGCCACCCGCGCCGACCGCGCCGATAATGGTCGCGGAGCGGGTGTTCGATTCCCAGAAGTAGAGCGCCTGCGAGGCAAAGAGCGGCATGACCTGCGGCAGCACACCGTAGCGTTGTACGGCAATCGGGGCTGCCCCTACCGATTTCACACCCTCGCGCTGCTTGTCGTCAATGTTCTCCAGCGCTTCGGAATAGAGTTTTCCGAGCGTGCCGGTATCGGTGAAGAAGATCGCCGACATGCCGGCGAGCGGCCCCGGACCGAAGGCGCGGGTGAAGAACAGCGCCCAGATCAGCATGTCGACGGAGCGCAGGAAATCGAACAGGCGTTTGGTGACCTGGTTGGAGATCCAGTTGCGCGTGATGTTGCGCGCCGCAAGGAAAGCGAGCGGGAAGGCCAGCAGCATGGCGAACAGCGTGCCGACAAAGGCCATGACGATGGTCTGGAGCAGCTTCGTCCAAACGTCGAGATGCTGCCATTCCGCGTTGTAGAGAATGTTGTTCCAGGCGAGCGAGAGGTTCGATTGCTTCGCGTCGATCCGGTCTCCCGAGGTGATCAGCGAGACGACTTCCGAAGTCGACTTTCCATGGAAGGGCGAGTTCGTGTCGAAGATGAAGTTCGCCCAGCCGAGGAAGCGCCTGCGGATGCTGATATCGCCCGGCTCGATCTCGCCCCAGCCGGCAAAGCCAAATGCAAGCGTGATCTTCTGACCTGGCGTCTTCTGCGTCGCCCAGGCTGGAAGTGCGCCCTCGACTGCCATCTCGGCCCCATCCATATCGACGACCAGCGTCTCGCCGGCATGCTGCACGGTCACACGCTCCGGCACGACCTCGACGCTCGTCGAGGAATTGAGCGTGATCTTTGCACGCTTGACCACCTCTTCGTCGCGCGTCGTCGCGGTTGCCAGGCCTTCCACGGCAGCCGCCGAGCCGCCGAGGGTGGCGCCGGTTCCCATGAAGCCCATGGATGCCGGTTTCTTGGCCGCCGTGCTTGCGGCATCTGCGGCCGGCGTGGTGCGGGTCATCGTACCAAGCTCGATCTCCACCCAGTCCGGCGCGGCATTGGGTCCGAGCGGCGAAAAGCGTGGATAGGTGAGCTTCATGGCGCCATCGGGAGCGATCGCCACTTCCGGGCGCACCTCGTAGGAAACCCAGTCGGCGAGATAGGTGCCGGCAATGTTCCAGTTGGCCGTGGTCAGCACATGGCCGATGGCAAAGAACCACCAGCAATAGAGCGCGTAGAGCACGAAGCCGCCGGTGATGATGGCGACGCGAAAACGTTGCCAGAACGAGCGGTGGAAGACGGCCGGATGGCGTGCCGCGATCTCATCCATCTGTGCGGGATTGAGGGTCGTCATGGCACACTCCTATTGGGCCAGCCGGAAGGCATGATCGCCCACGAGCTTGCGGCGCAGCCAGGCGGAAAACTGGTCGACGGCGATGATGGTGATGAGGAGAAGCAGCACGATGGCAAGCGTCTTCGCCTGATGGTTCTGGCCGATCGACAGGCGCAGCAATTCGCCGATACCGCCGCCGCCGACGGCGCCGATGATCGTCGAGGCACGCACGTTGATTTCGAGGCGCAGCAGGAAATAGCTCACGAAGTTCGGCAGGACCTGCGGCACGATGCCGAACCAGACGCGCTCGATCCAGCTGGCGCCGACGGCGCGAAGCCCCTCCTCCGCCTTCATGTCAGCATTCTCGACCACCTCGAAGAACAGCTTTCCGAGTGCGCCGACCGTGTGGATCGACACGGCGATGACGGCTGGGAGAGGCCCAAGGGAAAGAATGGCGAGGAAGAAGCCGGCGAGCACCACTTCCGGGAACGCGCGCAGGATTTCCATGAAACGGCGAACGAAGCCGCGCAGCAGGCGGTTGGCGACGAGGTTCTTGGCGGCCAGGAAACAAAGCAGGAAACCGAAGACCATGCCGATCAGCGTGGAGAACAGCGCGATGTTCAGCGTCTCCAGCATCTTGTGGAAATATTCCGGGATGTAGAAGCTCTCGGTGAGATAGAGCCGGCCTTCGGGATAATTGTACTTGAAGCTGCCGTCATCATAGGGCGACGGTAGATCGAACAGCGCGCGGAACACTTCGAAGCCATCGCGCGGCACCATGTCGCCGACGAAGTCGAAGAGATAGGGCAGCCGGTCGAAGAATTTGCCGGCATTCGTCTCGTTGGCGAACCAGAGCGAACCGGAAAGTGCAACAGCAAGGATGGCGAGCCCGAGCCAGGTGTAGAGGCGGCGCCGTGCGTTCAACTCCTGCCAGTGCCGCTCGATGAGAGCGCCCTTCTCGCTGAAGCCGTCGTGAAGCGTGTTCAAGGCCATGTCTGTTCCGCCTGGGCTCAAAAAAGACGAGGCGCCGGCCGGGTTGCGGCCGGCGCCAGTGTCTGCGTGGCTATCAGCCGCCGATCGTTGCCTTGCGGGCGTCGATGATCGGCTTGTAGAAGTCGACGTTGACTTCCGTGAACGCGGTGAAGTCGCCGCCCATGACGGCGGAGAAGCAGGCTGCGTCCTTCTTCGGCAGGTCGAGCATGAACTGCTTGAACTTCGCCTTGGTCTCGTCAGCCATCGAGGTGCGAACGACGATCGGGCCGTTCGGGATCAGCGGCGACTTCCAGAGTTCGACGATGTCGTTCATGTCGAGAATGCCCTTCTCGACCATCTTGTGCAGGTTGCCGGACGTATAACCGTCCTTCCACTCGCCAACGCCCGAACCGAAGGTCGTGCCGGCATCGAAGGTGCCCTTCAGCACTTCGAGGACGAGGTTTTCGTGACCGCCGCCGAAGCCGGTTTCAGCGAAATATTCCTTGACCGGGCCGCCGATGGCTTCCGGCAGGGTGACGAGCGGTACGAGGTAGCCCGAGGTCGAGTCCGGGTCGGCGAAGCCGAGCTTCTTGCCCTTGAGGTCTTCGAGCTTGGTGATGCCGGAATCCTTGCGGGCGACCATGATCGAGTGGTAGCCGGTCGAGCCGTCGGTCTGGACGGTCGTCAGGATCGGCTCGACGGCGTCAGCCTTCGCGAGGTAGATCTTGGCAAAGCCGGACGCGCCGAGTTCGGCGTAGTCGAGCGTGCCGCCGAGCAGGCCCTGGATAACGCCGTCATAGTCGGCAGCCGGGAAGAACGAGACCTTCTCGAAGCCGAGTTCGGCCTTCAGGTGATCGCCGAGGCACTGGTAGTTACGCAGGCGGTCGGCTTCGTTTTCGCCGCCGATGATACCGACGCGGAATTCCTTGAGGTCTTCAGCCTGGACGTGGCCGGCGAGCGCGATGAGCGCGACGGCGCCGAGAAGTACTTTCTTCAGCATGGTCTCTCTCCTGTTTGACCGGCTTTGCCGGACTGGAAGTTGTCTGACCCTTTACGCGGGTCGTTCGATCCCGGCGAGGCTCAGAGCCCGGCCAGTGCCAGCGGTGTCGGGCTGGCGGATTCCTTGATATTGTCCTGACGGGCCGGGTTGCGGATCGCCGTGGAGGTGAGGCTCTCGTCGATCTCCGCGCCATCGGCGCCCGTGCCGTAGATCGTGCGCACCGCTTCGCTGTCGAGTTCGCGTGCCGATCCGTCGAACACGACGCGGCCGTGCGCCATGCCGATGATGCGTTCGCAATAGGCGCGTGCCGTGTCGAGCGTATGAAGGTTGGTGATGACGGTGATGCCCTCGCGCTCGTTGATGTCGCGCAGCGCGTCCATCACGATCTTGGCGTTCAGCGGGTCGAGCGAGGCGATCGGCTCGTCGGCGAGGAGCATCTTCGGGTTCTGCATCAGGGCGCGGGCAATCGCCACGCGCTGCTGCTGCCCGCCGGACAGCGTGCCGGCCGGCTGGAGCGCCGTCTGCTCGATGCCTAGGCGCTCGAGGGCGGCAATCGCCATGATGCGCTCTTCGCGGGTGAAGAGATTGAGGATGCTGAGCGTCGTCGAACGGTGGTTGAGGCGGCCGAGCAGCACGTTGGTCAGGACGTCGAGGCGCGGCACGAGGTTGAACTGCTGGAAGATCATCGCACAGTCACGCTGCCAGTTGCGTAAGCCCGAACCGCGCAACGACGAGACCACGACGTCGTTGAAGTGGATCGAGCCTTCACTCGGATCGGCAAGACGGTTGATCATGCGCAGCATGGTGGACTTGCCGGCACCCGAGCGGCCGATGACGCCGACCATCTGGCCCTGCGGGATGTCGAAGGTCACAGCGTCGACCGCAACGCGCTCGCCAAAACGGCGGGTGACATTCTTCAGTCGGAACATGGCGGATCCCTCATAATTTCCAGTAATGAGCCCATGGTGGGGCGATGTCGTTTTCGGGATTGGCTGTAAACGCTGTTGATGAAGCGGCGATGTCAGTTTCATGTCGGAAAAATTACAGTCCACAGGCCTGAATTTCCGGCATTGCACATGCCCGCTCAACCGTCGTGACGGGCAAGAAAGGCTTCTGCGTCAAATTTGCGAAAGTCGTCCAAAGCGGCACGCAACCGGGCATGATCCCAGTCCCACCAGGCGAGTTTTTCCATGCGTTCGGCGATGCTTCGCGGGAAGCGTTCGCGGATGACTTTCGCTGCCACGCCGCCGACGATCATGTAGGGTTCGACGTCTTTTGTGACGACCGCGCCGGACCCTATGACAGCCCCGTTGCCGATTGTGACACCCGGCAAAATCGTCGAGCCATGGCCGATCCACACGTCATGGCCAACGGTGACGCGATGCTCGCGCCGCCAGGCAAAGAAATCCGGTTCCTGCTCCGCATCGGGCCAGTAATCGTTGGCCCGATAGGTGAAGTGATGCAGCGTCGCGCGCCACATCGGGTGATTGGTGGCATTGAGGCGCACCGACGAGGCGATGTTGGCGAACTTGCCGATCGTTGCACACCAGACCGAGCCGCCATCCATGATGTAGGAATAGTCGCCGATCTCGGCTTCGCTGATGCGGCAGTTCTCGGCGATCTCGGTGTAGCGGCCGAGCACCGTATCGGAGACGATAGCTGTCGGGTGGATCAGCGGCGTTTCGGACAGCTTGGTCATGCGGCGGCCTTTCGCGGGGAAAAGGCAGAGACGTCGACGATGCGGTCGGCAACCTTCTCGCGCACGTCCTCGTCGTGGAAGATGCCGAGTAGGGCCACGCCGGCTGCCTTCTTCTCCTCGATCATGCCGACGACGACGGCGCGGTTCTTCGCATCGAGCGAGGCGGTCGGCTCATCGAGCAGCAGGATGCGGTGATCGGTGATGAAGCCGCGGGCGATATTGACGCGCTGCTGTTCGCCGCCGGAGAAGGTGGCGGGCGGCAACTGCCAGAGTTCGCGCGGCAGGTTGAGACGGGCCAGCATGGCTTCCGCTATGGCTTTCGCCTCGGCCGCATCGACGCCACGGGCCGTGAGCGGTTCGGCCACGACATCGACGGCCGCAACACGCGGCACGGTGCGCAGGAACTGGCTGACGTAACCGAGCGTCGCCCGGCGAACCGACAGGATCGTGCGTGGATCGGCGGTCGCGAGATCGAGCAGCTTGCCGTCGTGATCGACCAGGATCTGGCCATTATCGACGGCATAGTTGCCATAGACCATTTTCAACAGCGAACTCTTGCCGATGCCGGACGGACCGCCCAGCACGACGCATTCGCCAGCCTTTACCGAGAAGGTAACGTTTGACATGACCGGCAGGCGCAGGCCATCGCGAAGATGCATGGTAAAACTCTTCGCGACTTCGGAAACAACGAGGGGTGTGGGCATGGTTATACCTGCAGGATCGAGGAGACGAGGAGCTGGGTATAGGCTTCGCGCGGATCGTCGAGCACGCGGTCGGTCAGGCCCTGCTCGATGACGAGACCGTCCTTCATCACCATCATGCGATGCGAGAGGAGACGCGCCACGGCGAGATCGTGCGTGACGATGATCGCCGAGAGGTCAAGGTCCTGCACGAGGCCGCGCAACAGATCGAGCAGGCGGGCCTGCACCGAAACGTCGAGACCGCCGGTCGGCTCGTCCATGAAGATGAGGCGCGGCGATGTGACGAGATTGCGGGCAATCTGCAGGCGCTGGCGCATGCCACCGGAAAAGTCGCGCGGCTGGTCATCGATGCGATCGACGCTGATCTCGACGCGGCCGAGCCAGGAGCCCGCCGTCTCGCGGATATTGCCGTAATGCCGCTCGCCGACGGCCATCAGCCGCTCGCCGACATTGGCGCCGGCCGACACGGCCATGCGCAGGCCGTCCGCTGGGTTCTGGTGCACGAAGCCCCAGTCCGTGCGCATCAGGAAACGGCGCTCCGCCTCGCTCATGCGGGAAAGATCTCGCATCTGGCCGTCGCGCATGCGGTATTCCACGGCGCCGGAGCTCGGCATCAACCGGGTTGCCAAGCAATTCAGCAATGTCGTCTTGCCGGAGCCGGATTCGCCGACGATCGCCAGCACTTCACCGGGCCAAAGATCGAAGGAGACATTCTGGCAGCCGATGCGCGCGCCATAGAATTTCGAGATATCGCGGACTTTGAGAAGCGGCGTGTCGGTCATTCGGCAGCCTCCTTGTTATAGGCGAGATGGCCGCGGTGGCCATGGGCGCAACGGTCTTCGCAATGGTCGGTATCCGAGCAGACGAACATCCGCCCGCCTCTGTCATCGAGCACCACCTCGTCGAGATAGACATTCTCCGCGCCGCACAGCGCGCAGGGCTTGTCGAAGGTCTGGATCTCGAAGGGGTGGTCCTCGAAATCGAGGCTGACGACTTCGGTATAGGGCGGCACGGCGTAGATGCGCTTTTCGCGACCCGCGCCGAACAGCTGGAGCGCTTCCGACATGTGCATCTTCGGATTGTCGAATTTCGGGGTCGGCGACGGGTCCATGACGTAGCGACCCTCGACCTTCACCGGATAGGCATAGGTCGTGGCGATATGGCCGTTTTTCGCGATGTCCTCGTAGAGCTTGACATGCATCAGGCCGTATTCTTCCAGCGCATGCATCTTGCGCGTCTCGGTCTCGCGCGGCTCGAGGAAGCGCAACGGCTCCGGGATCGGCACCTGGTAGACCAGCGTCTGGCCGGCCGTCAGCTTTTCTTCCGGAATGCGATGGCGCGTCTGGATGATCGTCGCCTCGCGGGTCTTCGTCGTCACCGCGACATTGGCCACCTTCTGGAAGAAGGCGCGGATGGAGACGGCGTTGGTCGTGTCGTCAGCGCCCTGGTCGATGACTTTCAGGACATCGTCCGGTCCGAGGATTGCCGCCGTCACCTGCACGCCGCCGGTGCCCCAGCCATAGGGCATGGGCATTTCGCGCGATGCGAAGGGCACCTGATAGCCCGGAATGGCGATCGCCTTCAGGATCGCCCGGCGGATCATGCGTTTCGTCTGTTCGTCGAGATAGGCGAAATTGTAGGTCGCCAGATCGGTCGTATTCATTCTGCGGCCTCCGGAAGATCGATGTTCTGCGCGGCCTCGTATTCGCGCCGCATGCGGCGTACGAGATCGAGTTCGGCCTGGAAATCCACGTAATGCGGCAGTTTCAGGTGCTCGACGAAGCCGGTTGCCTGGACGTTGTCCAAATGGGAAATGACGAACTCCTCATCCTGCGCAGGCGCCACGATGTCCTCGCCGAACTCTTCCGCGCGCAGAGCCCTGTCGACCAGCGACATCGCCATGGCCTTGCGCTCGCTCTGGCCGAAAACGAGGCCATAGCCGCGGGTGAACTGCGGCGGGTTTTTCGCCGAGCCCTTGAACTGGGCGATCATCTGGCATTCGGTCACCTGGACGCGGCCGAGCGAGACGGAAAAGCCGAGTTCCGGCATATCCAGCTCCACCTCGACCTCGCCGATGCGCACTTCGCCAACGAAGGGATGGGTGCGGGCGTAGCCACGCTGGGTCGAATAGCCGAGCGCCAGCAGGAAACCTTCATCGCCCCGGGCGAGCGCTTGCAGACGCAGGTCACGCGCCATCGGGAACTCCAGCGGCTCGCGTGTGATGTCGCCCGCGACATGGCCATCCGGCAGGCTGCCATCGTCCTCGACCAGGCCTTCATCGGCCAGGATGTCGGAGACGCGCATGACCGGCTCGCCGGGCTCTTCCCGCTCCAGGCCCGCTTCGACAGCCTCGTCACCCAGAAGCGATGGGTCGAGAAGGCGGTGGGTATAGTCGAAGGTGGGGCCGAGAAGCTGGCCACCCGGCAGGTCCTTGTAGGTCGCCGAGACGCGGCGCTCGATCAGCATGGCACCCGTCTCGACCGGCTTGGAATAGCCGAAGCGCGGCAGCGTCGTGCGATAGGCACGCAGGATGAAGATCGCCTCGATCATGTCGCCGCGCGATTGCCGGATGGCGAGCGCAGCCAGCGCACGATCATAGAGCGAGGCTTCCGCCATGACACGGTCGACGGCGAGGCCAAGCTGGGCGACGATCTGCTCGATGCCGATTGCCGGCAGCGAGCGGTCACCGCGGCGGCGGTCGGCGAGAAGGCGATGGGCGTTGGAGATGGCGGCTTCGCCACCCTTGACGGCAACGTACATGGTTCAGGCCTCCCCTGCGGCGGATTTGACGCGAAGAACGGTGGTGCGCGGCAGGCAGAGGATGGCGTCACCGGCAACGAGGATCAGGTCCACGCCACGCGGAAAACCCTGCCGGTTCTCCGACCAGAAATGCGGGAACATGTCCGGCAGGCCGAGCGGCGCGATCTCTTCTTCCGTGCGGATGCCCGGCCCGGTCAGCACCAGCGGCCGACCACCCTCGAAGGCCTCGATTTCGACGACGAGTGTCGTCGAACGATCCGGATACTCCTGCGTGCCCTGGGCGAACAGGCAGAGATTGGGCAGCATCGCGCCCTTTTCCACGAAGGCGAAACGGGCGTCCTGCCGCTCTTCCGTCACGGTCGCGCCGGCATTGAAGGCGAGCCAACCGGGCAGCGCCGACTTGGCAAGCACCGGCGTCAGCCAGACCGATGTGTCGTGATCGCAGAGCGTGAGCGCCACGGCTCCAGCGGCAGCCTTGAGCGGTGCGGGCGGCGTCACGGTCGCGGCAACGCGGCCGATCGTGCCGGGACGGGCCATGCAATCCATCAGCGTGCGGAAGACGGCCTGCGCCTCGAACACCGGCTTCTGAAAACCGCCGGCAAAGGCGAGCGTATCGAGTGACATCAGTCCTCTCCCCGAACCATGGTGAAGAAATCGACGCGGGTGGCCGCCGTCTGGCGGGCCTTTTCGGCGTCCTCTTTGGCAACGCGGGCAGCGATGGTTTCGAGCAGCGTCTCGACCTCGGCCTTGCGGGCCGGCTGCTGGAACAACGCGTCGAAGGTCGCCGCAAGGCGCGCCTTTGCGCCATCGGTGCCGAGCGCCTGGCCGTGACCGACCGTGCCGTCGTCAAGGCGGATGCTGGCGCGGCTCGCCGTCGCCTCGCCGAGGTTGAACGGCGCACCGCCGCCACCGATACGGCCACGTACCATGACGAGGCCGGTTTCCGGACCACGCACCGGCTGGACCGCCGGCTTTTCGTCGAACGCATCCCAAGCTGCCTGCAACTCTGCCCGGCTCGCCTTCGCAAGCAGGCCCATCGCCCTCTGCCGCTCGCCGCCCGCGCTCTTGGTGGCGGCCTCGGCAGATTTCTGTAGTGATGCCATTGTCATTTCTCCAAATGTCTATTAATCTAGACAACCGAACATCTAAGTCTTGTCTTAACGGGGGCGCGTGACAAGGGTATGACAGGCACAAAATGGTAGAGCGGCAATCGGGCGTCGCCCTCTGGCGGCAGATCGCGGACCGCATGCGGCTGGCGATCAACAACGGGGATTTCGACGAAACCAACATGATGCCGCCGGAAGTGGTGCTGGCGAGCCGCTTCGGCGTGAACCGGCACACGGTGCGCAGTGCGCTTGCAGCACTGGCGGAAGAAGGCATCGTTCGGCCGATCCAAGGTATCGGCACGCGCATCGAGCGGCGCGACCGCCTGCGCTTCCCGATCTCGCGGCGCACCCGCTTTTCGCAGGGACTCGGCAATCAGACACGCGATATCGAAGGTAGATTGCTGGAGGCGATGACGGAGGTCGCACCCGCTGTCGTCGCGGAAGCGCTGGGATTGCCGGCAGGCACGCTTTGCGTGCGGATGGAAACCGTCAACAGCGCTGACAAACGGCCGATCTCGCGTGGCACGCATTATTTCCCGGCTAACCGCTTCGCCGAGATTGGCGCGGTCTACGAGCGGACACGCTCCGTCACTGCCGCCTTCCGCGAACTCGGGGTGCCCGACTACGTGCGTCGTTCAACGGAAATATCCGCCATCCATGCGGAGGGCGACGACATGCGGCACCTGAAACTCTCACCCGGCGCGATCATCCTGGTGGCGACGGCCGTCAATACGGACCTCGACGGCACGCCGATCCAGTTCTCCCGCACGCGCTTTGCCGCCGACCGGGTCAAGCTCACGGTGGAACCGGAGCCCGATGCTACTTCCGGCAGCAAAGGATGAAGCGGCGGTAAAGCAACGTGCGCAGCTTGTTGCGCAGGTCAGCCGTACGGCGTTGTGCCGCTGCGATCGGCGCGTGGGAGCCGATCGTCATATCCCGAAAACCGACCGCTTCGAGCAGTGGCAACACGCGTTCGACGCGCAGGCCGTCGCCAAACGGCAGACGCTCCATGATGCTGGAGTGCCGGTCGCTCATCGCGCCGTCATAGAACGGATCGACACCAGCGAACCTGTCGATGATGGCAATGGCGCGGCTCGCCAGACGGCCGACGCGGGTAGGCGCTGCCCAGTCGCCATCGAAGAACAGCAACATGCCGCCGGGTTTCAGCATGCGGTACCATTCGGCAAAGGCCTGTTCCGGCGTGGTCAACGTCCAGACGAGATGGCGGCAGACGATCGCGTCATAGCTCTCGTCCGGTTCCATCGGGTTTTCCGCATCGGCAAGCAGGAAGCGAAGGTTTTTAGCGCCGGCATGTTTTTGCCGCGCAATCGCCAACATCGCTTCGGAAAAATCGAGTGCCGTCACCTCATGGCCGAGCGAGAGCAGCAGGCGCGTCACCTCGCCAGTACCGCAGGCAAGCTCCAGCACGCGACGCGGCTCCGGGCCGAGCCGTTCGCGGATCGCCGCCGCCCAGGCGTCGAATTCCGGTCCTTGCGGAATGCGGTGGCCGAAGGCGAGGTCGAAGGTCTCCGAGCGGCGCGACCAGTAGTCCCGGATGTCTTCCTTGAGATTGCTGTTGGAAAGCGTGCCGTGCATCACTTCCCCTCACCCGCATCCACGCGGGCAAAAAGGTCGTCAAAGCGCGGTCGGGCGCGGGCAGGCACCTCGACCGTGCGGATCGCATCCGTCAGTTCCGCCTCGCCGACCTTCACGAGCATGACCATGCCCATGCCGAAATGCGGCGAGCACTTGATGCCGTAAAAGCCCGGCTGATCGAAGGTGACCTCGATCTCCTCATTGATCTTCCCCTTGAAGCCGGCATAGCCCTCCGGAACCATGCCGTCGATGCTCGCGGCATTGTGGCTCTTGTGGGTGGCGATGAACTTGATGCTGTCGCCCGGCTTGATCGCAAGGAAATCCGGCTCGAACACCATCGAGCCCTTTTCGCCGCGATTGCGCATCTCGACCTTGAGCGTCTCGGCGGCGGCCGGAAGGGAATGGAAAAGAACGGCCATCACGGCCATGGCGAGAAGGAGCCGGATTTTCATCTTGCCTCTGCAACGAGTTTGAGTTTGGTCGGTCGCGGATTGGGCCGGCGGTAACGGATGAAGCAGCCGCCGGCGCTGTCACGCTCGATATCGACGGTGACGCCGAACACGTCGTGCAGGCGCTGCGGCTCCAGCACCTTGGCGGGCGCGCCGAGGGCCACGATGCGGCCTGCCTGCATCACGGCGATGCGGTCACAGAACATGGCGGCATGGTTGAGGTCGTGAAGCGCTGCGACCACGGTCAGTTCCTGTTCACGCACGAGCTGGAGCAGGCCGATCTGGTGGCCGATGTCGAGATGGTTGGTCGGCTCGTCGAGCAGCAGGATCGGCGACTGCTGGGCAAGCGCGCGGGCAATATGCAGTCGCTGGCGCTCGCCGCCGGATAGCGTGTGCCAGAGACGGTTGGCGAAATGCGCCATGTCCACTTCCTCCAGCGCCCGGTCGACGATGGCATCATCCGCCTTCGACCAGGGTGTTAGCGCGCCGAGATGGGGCGTGCGGCCGAGTTCGACGGCGTGGCGCGCCGTGATGCGTTCCGTCGTTTCCGCTTGCTGCTCGACGAAGGCAATGCGCCGCGCGATCGCCTGCCGCCCGTGCGCCAGAAGTGGTTTGCCGTCCAGCGTCACCTCGCCCCGCTGAGGTTTGCGGATGCCGGCGATGAGCGCCATCAGGCTGGTCTTGCCCGACCCGTTAGGGCCGATGATACCGAGGAATTCGCCGGGGCGCACGTCGAGCGAGACATCCGACAGGATTGTCGTGCCACCCGCCGACCAGGAAAGTCCGTTCGCAACCAGTGTCATAGCGCCGATCTCCTCTGACTTAAGATGAGCGCAAAGGCCGGCGCGCCAAACAGCGCCGTGATGACGCCGATAGGCAGCACCTGGCCGGGAATGATGATGCGCGACAGCACGTCGGCGGCGATCATGAAGATGGCGCCGATCAGCGCCGAGGCCGGCAGCAGCAGACCGTGGCGCACGCCGACGACCATGCGCGCGGCATGGGGAATGACGAGGCCGACGAAGCCGATCGAGCCGACGATCGAGACCATGACGGCCGTCATCAACGCGGAAATAGCAATCAGCACGACGTAAACGCGGCGCACCGGAATGCCGAGGGAGGCGGCCGATTCCGTGCCGAAGGTGAAGGCGTCCAGAGCTCGGGCATGCCACAGGCAGACGAGCAGGCCGGCAAGCGCGACCGGCAGTGCCAGCCAGACATCCGGCCAGCGCACGCCGGAAAGATTGCCAAGCAGCCAGAACATGATGCCGCGCGCCTGCTCGGCATTGGCCGCCTTGGTGACGATGAAGGAGGTGAGCGCGTTGAACAGCTGGGAGCCCGCGACGCCTGCCAGAATGATCGCGCTGGTGCCGCGCCCGGCGCGCACGGCCAGAACGCTGACCAGAGCGAAGGCGACAAGCGCGCCGATGAAAGCGCCGATCGGCAGCGTCAGCATGCCGGCGCCAATGCCCAGGATCGCGACGGCGACGGCGCCCGTCGAGGCACCAGCCGAAATGCCGAGAATGTAGGGATCGGCAAGCGCATTGCGCAGTAGCGATTGCAGGATGACGCCGGAAAGCGCCAGGGCCGAGCCGCAGCAGGCGGCGACCACGGCGCGGCTCAGCCGGTAGTTCCAGATGATGCCCTCGTCGATCGGCTCCAGCGCATAGCCCGCCTGCCAAAGACGATTCGCCACCGTCTTGGCCACGACATCGAGCGGGATCGCCGTCTCGCCGACCGCCGCGCCCACACCAAGTGCGGCAAGCAGGAGCACGAGCGCCGCGAAAGCGGCGCCCGTCCGGAGCAAGAGGGGGCGATCTGCCATCACTTGGCGAGGCCGGCCTTTTCGACCGCGTCGGCGAGCACTTCGATGCCCTCGATGGTGCGGATCGTCGGGTTCATCGCCTGGGCGTCCATGTCGACCACATAGCCGTTCTTGACCGCCGGCATCAGGCTGGTGACCGGATCTTCCTTCAGGAACTTGTGCTTGACGGCAACGTCATCGGCCGGGAAGCGGCGGCGTTCCATCTTGCCGGCGACGATGATCGTCGGATCGGCCTTGGCAACGGTTTCCCAGCCGACCGTCGGCCATTCCTCGTCGCTCTCGATGACGTTCTTGATGCCGAGCGCGGACAGGATGTAACCCGGCGCGCCGTTGCGGCCGGCGACATAGGGATCGATATCGAGTTCGGCGCTGGAGAACCAGAAGACGGCGGACAGCTTGCCATCGGCAGAGGCGATCTTCTTGCGCGCCGCGGCCTCGCGGGCCTTGAGATCGGCAATGACCTTCTCGCCTTGATCTTGTACATTGAAAATCTTCGCCAATTCGCTGATTTCCTGATAGATAAGCTCCATGGTAAAGATCGTCTTGCGCACGCCGTCGCCGCCGCCGGTATTGTCCTTGCCGATGCAATCGGCCGGCGAGGTGTAGACGGGGATCTTCAATTCCTCGAACTGTTCCGGCGTTGCGACGATACCCTCGGGGCCGACATGCCACTGGAACTGCGCCGTCACGAGGTCCGGCCTCTTGGCGACGACACTCTCGAAGCTCGGGTCGTTGTCAGCAAGGCGTTCGACCTTGGCGTTGGCCTCCTCGTAACCGGCGAGAACCGGGCCGATCCACACGGCCGTGCCGACCATGCGGTTGCCGACGCCGAGCAGGTAGAGGATTTCGGTCGAGCTCTGGCCGAGCGAGACGGCACGCTCCGGCGCCTTCTCGAAGGTGACCGGGCGGCCGCAATTCTCGAACGTCAACGGATACTGGGTTTCGGTGGCGTGGGCCGCACCCGAGGAGAGAACAAAAGCTGCCGTGCCGGCAATGAACGAAAGCAGAGGAGCGGCACGCGAGGCCGCGGCAAAAATGGTCATGGGTTTCTCCCGGATGAAGGACTGCGCTAAAGGCGCGAAGGGACACGACGGCAGGCAGAAGCCTAGCCGGCGCACCAACAGAAACGGGCCGGTTGCGGTCGGGAGAAAACGTGCAGATATCTGCCGGGTGCGGCAGCGAAAATCGTCATGGCGTCTCCGTTCCGGGCATCCCCGCCCGTGATTTGGATTGTTGCAATGACGGCAGGTCTCCTGGCTCACGGATATCTGCTGCCTGTCTGCCTTCCCACGGAAAACCGCAGTGGCATGACGCGTAAACGCGTCCGAGGACAGGCGGCAATCCGCCTACAGTTGCGGGGGCAGCCACGGAATGGGTCCCTGTTGGGTCGTCCGCACCGTGTTCCCTATTAATCCCCTGGGAGTCATCCGTCAGGGAACCGTCACGTTCTCCTTAGTCCGCGGCACTCGGCAGCGTCAAGGCGGATCATCGTCAGGTCTCGAAATCCCCGAAGACATCCTGCAGGCGGGTCAGCGTATCGACGCGTTCGCTGACTGCCTCACCCATCACAACGATGATGTTGCTGAGCATGAGGTCCATGACGGCCGTCATGGTGGCGGCACCATCCCAGAGCGGACCGTGCGAGCCGGGCACGACGAGGCAGATATCGGAGACCTCCGGTCCCCAGGGGCAGAATTCATCGGTGAGCAGCACGACCTTGACGCCCGCGCGCCGGGCCTCCAGCGCCAGCGGCCGCGCCTTGGCGGCGAAGCGGCGCACATCGTGCAGGAAAAGCAGCCGCCCCTCGACGGAACCGTCCAAAACTTCGGCATAGGTGCCGTTGACGCCATCGACGAACTGCACGCGCGGACGGGTATAGGAAAGCTGGCTGGCAAAGTACTGGGCGATGCCGCGCACATTCTGGTAGGCCGCGACATAGACCTCGCTGGCGCCGACGAGCGCGTCGATCGTCTGCTGCCATTCCGGCGCGGTGGTGATTTCGTAGATCTGGCCGAGATTGTCGATCTGCTGCTGGATGAGGCCGGCGAGCAGCTTGCCCTCCTTGCGGTCCTGTTCCAGCCGGTCGACCTGGCCCTTGACCTGCCAGGCCGGGTTGGAACTGCCATGCCGCAGTTCGCCCTTCAACTCATCAAGGCCATCAAAACCCATGCGGCGCAGATAGCGGCCGACTGTCATCGGCGAAAGTTCGAGGCGCTGGGCGATGGAGCGCGCCGTCTCGAAAGGGAGATCGGCGATATTGCGTTCAATATAGTTGGCGATCAGCTTGTCGGATTTGGACCGCCGGAGGTCGTCGGACTGAACGAGCTTTAGAATGCGTTTCGACACGTCGCCCCTCCTCGAAGCCCGCCCATCCGGAGACAGGCGGGCCAGCGCTGTCACTGCGCGGTCTTCACCTTCGTCCAGACCCGGTCCAGCTGGCGCAGCGCAGGACCCAGATCTTCGAAGATCTGGAGACGCGCCATCGTTTCTGCCGGCGGATTGATCTCCTTGCTATTCTTGATCTTTTCCGGGGTCAATTGCCGTGCCGGCACGTTGGCCGTGCCGTTGGTCTGCTGCGAGACGTTGAGGGCAACGATCTCCGGACGCGTATAGAACTGCAGGAATTTTATGGCATTTTCCTTGTTCGGCGCGCTTTTCAGCACGCAGAGATCTTCCTGGTACATGGTCGCGCCTTCCTCGGGGATCACGTAGCCAAGGTCCTTCTCATCGGCGAAAACATCGACCATGGCGCCGACGAAGAAATGGCCGGCCGCCACGTCGCCCGACTGCACCATCGGCCGCGTGTCATAGGTGAAGGCAGCGACGTCCGGTTTCATGGCGATAATCGTGTCCGCCGCCTGCTGCAACTCGGCCGGATCGGTGGAGTTGATCTTGTGACCGTTGAGCATCAGGCCGACCGCGAGCACCTCGCGCATGTCGTCGAGCAGCGTGAACTTCAGTCCCTTCGCCTTGACCGTCTCAAGCAGGTCCTTCCAGCCGGTGATGTCTTTGCCGAGGATCGTGCGATTGTAGAAGATGCCGACCGAGCCCCAGGCATAGGGCAGGCAATATTCGCCCTTCGGGTCGCTTTTCGCGCGCAGGAAGGCGGGGTCGATGTTTTTAAAACCTTCATAGGTGTTGATGTCGGTCTTTTCGAGCAGGTCGAGCTTGGCCATGATGTCGTGCATGTGCACGGACGGGAAGACGACGTCATAACCCGTGGCGCCGCCCTGGATTTTTGCCAGCATTTCCTCGTTGGAGGAATAGGTCGAGAGGTTGACCTTGATTGAGGTCTCCTCCTCGAACTTCTTCAGTACCTCTGGATTGATATATTCACCCCAGTTGTAAACGTTGAGTTCGGCTGCACCCGCCAGGCCCGCACTTGCCACGAGGGCGGCAAGCGAGAAGGCGGTGCGGCGCGTCCATGCGCGAAGGCCGGATGCGCCGGCGCGATCAAATTTCGTCATCGAATAGTCTCCTCTGATGGTTTGGCCCGTCGAGGCCCCGGCGCTTTCCCTGCGCCGTCTGTTCCCGTCCCGGCTTCTGGCGGCCGTTGACTTGGATGCATAAATGGTATCCAGATATCGAAATCGCACAAGCGTTATTTTTATAACATAATGGGGAACGACGATGCGAGATTCCATAGTCCGCCTGGAGAAGGCGGCGAAGGCCTTTGCCACGCCCGAAGGCCAGACAGTCACGGCGCTCGACGCGATCGACCTCGATGTCGCGCGCAACGAATTCCTGACGCTGCTGGGGCCGTCCGGCTGCGGAAAGACCACACTGCTCCAGGCAATCAGCGGCTTTGTCGAGCTTGATGCCGGCCGTATCCTGATCGACGGCGAGGACATCACCGACCGGCCGCCCTACCGCCGCCCGGTCAATACGGTCTTTCAGAACTACGCGCTCTTCCCGCATATGACGGTCGGCGAAAACACCGCCTATGCCTTGGAAGTCGCAGGTGTCGCGAAAGCGGAGCGTGTAAAGCGCGTCGCCGATGCGCTGCGCATGGTGGGCCTCGAAGGCATGGAGGGCCGCAGGCCGCGCCAGCTTTCCGGCGGCCAGCAGCAGCGCGTGGCGCTTGCCCGCGCCATCATCGCCCGCCCGAAGCTGCTGCTGCTCGACGAGCCGCTGTCCGCGCTGGACAAGAATTTGCGGCAGGCCATGCAGATCGAGCTGAAGACGTTGCAGCACGAGCTCGGCATCTCCTTCATCTTCGTCACGCACGACCAGCAGGAAGCGTTGACCATGTCGGACCGCGTTGCCGTGCTCTCCGGCGGCCGCATCCAGCAACTCGACACGCCGCGCGCCATCTACGATCAGCCGAAGAACAGTTTTGTCGCGACCTTCGTCGGTGCCAGCAACCTCTTCGAGGGACAGGCGGACGGAGCGCGGCTCGTGACCGGCGACGGCCTGTCCATCGCCCATGCGAAAACAGGGTCGAACGGCGCCGCAACCGCTCTCATCCGCCCGGAGCAGTTCTTTATCGCACAGCCGGACGACAGCTCCCCGGGCCTCGACGTCGATCTTGAACAGATCGTCTTCGTCGGCTCCACCTTCGAGCTGTTCGGTCGCACCGCCACGGGCCGACGCGTCATTGCGGAAATCCCGGCGACCCGCCGCAACCTCGTCGGCGAGATCGAGCAGTCACGCCGCGCACGCCTCGCCTACGATCCGGCGGCGGTTCACCTCATTGCGGCGGAGGCGGCCTGATATGTCCTCGATTGCGCTTCGCCGCCGCGCCCAGCTCGGCCTGTTGCTCGGGCCGGTCTCGCTGTTCCTCGCCGTCTTCTTCCTCGGCCCGCTCGCCATCATGATCGTGACAAGCTTCCTCGCCCCCGGCCTCTATGGCGGCGTGGAATGGACCTGGTATCCGCATAACTACGGCCGCATCCTCGGCTTCGCCGATCCGATGTTCGAGGATTTCGACCCGGTCTATATCGCGATCTTCCTGCGCTCGCTGAAGATCGCCGCGCTGACGGTCGTCGCAACGCTGATCGTGTGCTACCCGGCCACCTTCTGCATCAGCCGGCTTTCCGAGCGCTGGAAGAATTTTTGTCTCTTCCTCATCACGCTGCCCTTTTTCACCAGCCTCATCGTCAGGCTGTTCATCTGGGTGCTGATTCTCCGCCAGACCGGCCTCGTCAATTCCGTGCTGCTGGACACCGGTGTCATCGCCCGGCCGCTGGAGCTGATCTACACGGATGGTGCGATCATCCTTGGCATGGTCTATGTCTTCATCCCCTTCATGTTCATGCCGGTCTATGCCAGCGTCGAAAAGCTCGACTGGACGCTGGTGCGCGCCTCGCTTGATCTCGGTGCAGGGCCGATTCGCACCTTCCTGCGTATCATCCTGCCGTTGACGGCGCCCGGCATTGCCGGCGGCGCGGTGATCGTCTTCATCCCGGCGCTCGGCAATTTTGTCGTGCCAGCCATCCTCGGCGGCGCCAAGGTGATGATGCTCGGCAACCTCATCGAGCAGCAGTTCCTTGCCGCGCGCAACTGGCCGTTCGGCTCAGCACTGGCGATGATGGTGATGGCCGTCATGCTCGTTCTGCTCTTCGTCCAGGTCATCGTTTCCGGCCGGCGCGGCAATGATGCCGCGACCGGACGCTGAGGGAGGGCACAATGAAGATTCTCGCATCGCTCGCCCGCGGCAGCCTCATTGGCTATACCGCGCTGTTCTTCGCCTTCATCTATATCCCGCTGGTGCTGATCGCGGTCTACTCGTTCAACGCCAACCCGATCAACATGATGACCTGGACCGGGTTCACCACCGAATGGTACGCTCAGGTCCTCGGCTTCAAGACGGCGATTTCGGAAAGCGCACTTTATATCGAATCGACCGACCAGCTGCTTGAGGCCGTCTGGAACAGCGTGATGATCGCCGCCTCCACGACGACCATCGCCACCGTACTTGGCACCGCGATTGCGATTGCCCTTTACCGCTTCGATTTCTTCGGCCGGCGCTTCTACCGCGTCGTCATGTTCATGCCGATGCTGATGCCGGATATCGTGCTCGGCATCGCGCTGCTGATCTTCTTCGTCAATGCCGGCGTCAATCTCGGCATGAAGACGATCATCATCGGCCAGTGCACCTTCCTGATCTCCTACGTCTTCATCGTCGTCTCCGCCCGGCTCGCCGGCATGGACCGCACGCTGGAGCACGCCTCGGCCGATCTCGGCGCCAACGAATGGACGACGTTTCGCAAGGTGGTGTTTCCGCAGCTCCTGCCCGGCATCGTCGGGGGCGCGCTACTCGCCTTCATCATCTCGATGGACGATCTCGTGATTACCTATTTCATCGCCGGCGTCGATGTGACGACGCTGCCGATGTTCATCTTCGCCATGCTCCGGCGCGGCATCAAACCGGAGATCAACGCCATCGCCGTGATGATGCTGAGCTTCTCCTTCGTCGTCGCCTCGCTCGGCCTCTACCTTCGCTCCCGGCAGAAATGACCATGAACCAGACAACAAAACCCCGCGCCCGCGCCCTCGGCCTGCCCTTCACCGGCCGCACAGGCCCCTTCAATGCCATTACCGATGTCGATGGCATCGCCGTTGGTTTCCGCACCATTCAGGAAGAGACACCCCGGCCCGGCCGCAAGCTGCCGGTGCGAACCGGCGTCACCGCCATCCTTCCGCATTCAGCCAGCGAAACACCGGTCCCCGTCTATGCCGGCGTGCACCGCTTCAACGGTAATGGCGAGATGACCGGCACCCACTGGATCGAGGACGGCGGCACGTTTCTAGGTCCTGTCATGATCACCAACACCCACGGCATCGGCGTCACCCATCACGCGACGACCCGCTGGATGCTGGAGCGATACGCCTCGACCTACGATGCCGGCGATTTTCTCTGGCTGATGCCGGTCATCGCCGAGACCTATGATGGCGTGCTGAATGACATCAACGGCATGCCTGTGACAGAGGCGGACGTGCGTGCCGCGCTGGAATACCTCTCCCGCGGTCCCGTTTCGGAGGGCAATTGCGGCGGCGGCACGGGCATGATCACCTATGGCTTCAAGGGGGGCACCGGCACGTCGTCGCGCGTCGTCACCTGTGGCGGCAAGGATTACACGATCGGCACGCTGGTTCAGGCCAATCACGGCCAGCGCGACTGGCTGACGATCTGCGGCGTACCGGTGGGGAAACATCTTCAGGACAACACGCCGCAAAGCCAGCTCAAGGAGCGCGGCTCGATCATTGTCGTCATCGCCACGGATGTGCCCATGGCACCGCACCAGCTGAAGCGCCTCGCCCGCCGCGCCGCCATCGGCATCGGCCGCAACGGCACGCCCGGCGGCAACAATTCGGGCGATATCTTCCTCGCCTTCTCGACCGCCAATCCGCAGCCCATGGCGCACAAGGCCCCGGCCATGCTCGGCCTCGAGATCATCAACGATGAACATCTCGATCCGATCTATCTGGCGGCGGTGGATAGCGTGGAAGAGGCGGTGGTCAATGCCATGCTGGCGGCGGAAGACAGCGGCGGCACGCCGCATGATCGCCTCCGCATCGATGCGATCAAGCATGACCAGCTAATGGCCGTCATGCAGCAATACGGCCGGCACCTCTAGGCACCGGCCCTTATCTATATCAGTTGGCCGTCCCGTCCGGCGTGTCGCTCTGGCTATCGCCACCGCTGCCGGACTGCGGGGTCGGGTCGCGTTCCGTCGGAACCGTCTCGCCACCGCCGGGAACTGTGTTGTCGATCGTATCCTGAGTCGGCGTGCCGTTCGTGGAGGACGTCTGCTCGGTATCGACCGTCGGATCGACCCGCTCGCCCCAGATTTCGACGCCGCCCCAGACGAGGAGCGCAAGTGCAAGGCTGATGCCGAGCACCATCAGCACGGGCCGGCCAAGACCGCCCTGACGGCTCTCCTGCGCGGCATAGTGCTTGCGGACGGGATCATGGGTGCGGCTCAGCGGATCGCCGCGTTCGTCTTGCTGATGGGTCATGGCTTGCACTCCCTGAAGATCGTGTCAGGGAATGAACCTGCGGTGCGCGCGAAAGTTCCTCGTCCTATCCGCCCGCCGGCCCGTCCAGGCCGAGCGCTTCTATCAGGCGGCGCTGCCGCAGCAGCAAATGGGTGAGCGAGGCCACGTCGCCATCGGCCGGCTGGTGCGTCATGCCCTCGTCCACCGCTTCCACGATGGCTTCGAGCGTATCGGCGATCTCGCGGGACAGGTCGTGCAGCTCTGCAAAGCGCGGATCGACGGCCGCCGCCGCCAGCGTCGCTGTCGTGACGCGTCCGATGCCGTGCGGCACCTTCGCACCCGCATCGACATAGCTTTCCGGCAGATCGCCCTTGATATTGGTGACGCGATGATAACGGATGGCGTCGATCATCTGGTCGACGGCCTGACACGCACCCGCCACCCGGGACGGATGGTCCGTATCGGCCGCCGCATGCGGTAGCAGTTCCAGCTTGCCCGGATGCCGCTCGGCGAGCTTGAGATAGGGCAGCATGGGACCGCTCAAGGCGCCGCTCGTCGCGTTCTTGAAGAGGTCGGCATCGATGGCGGCGTGGCGCACCTGTCCCGACGTAATCGCCCGGTCGAGCGCGCTCACATCGACCACCTCACCGCGATCGTAATTCACCACGACCGCGCCCCGGTTCATCGCCGATAGCACCGCCTCGCCGACGATGCCCGCATTGGCATGGATGTGGGTCGCCGCATCGAGCCGGCCGAGGCCGACATGAACGGAGAGCGCGTCGGCGCCCTTAACGGCCTCCACCGGCGTCTGCGCATAGTCAAAGCCCTCGGCCTCAATCCATTGCCGGTGTTTGGCGCGGGCATAGACCACGACCCCCATGCCGAAAGCACGGCCGAGTTTCGCCACTTCGCGGCCGATATTGCCATAACCGAGCACCGCCATGCGGCGACCCTCGAGCTTGGCGGTCGGGTAGGACTTGAGGTCGCGGCCGGTATCGAAATCACCCGCTGCAACGCGCTGGTGCAGAAGGTCGACCGGCAAATCGGGCGTGACCTTCATGAGGGCCTTCATCACCATCTGCGCCGTCGCGCGACTGTTGATGCCCGGTGTGTTCATCAGCGGCGCGGCGCCACCTTCGCCATCACCGCCGCCCCAGGAGGCTGAGCCCATATTGCCGGTGCCCGCGCCGATGCGCACGCCGCCGAGCGGAAAGATCGCCTGTTTGGGGATGAACGTGGCGGCCGCGATCAGCGCGTCGTACCGGCCATCGGCCGTCTGCGCAATGATCTCGGCCTCTGCGCTGAGATCGGGAGCATAGAAGAAATGGATGCCCGGCGGCAGTGTTTCGCGCTGATAGGCGCCGTCGTGGAAGACGCCGCCCCGTGCCTCGATGTGGGCCTTCACCTCGCTGGGATCGGGCCGGCCCTCCGCATCGAAGCGCAGGCCGACGAGATCGGCGATCAGGATTCGATAGGCACGCTGCGGCTCATCCAGCCGAGCGCTGTCGTTCGAAGCCGCTTGTTGATCCTGCATGGTAGCCCTCCCTGCTCGCCCCTCATTTTCGTAGGCGAGTTTTCCGGGCCGGGCAAGCGGCGGCGGTCCCGCGCAAAAGCGACACGGCACGTCAAAACCATCGTATTGCCCGTCCGCAGCACGCCCTCCATAAAGAAGCGCTGAAGAGGATTGCCCATGACATCTCGCGCTTTCACCGTCATCGAAAACGAATGGATCACGCTTGCCGACGGCACGCGGCTTGCCGCCCGAATCTGGATGCCGGAGCGCGCGGAGCAAGACCCCGTGCCTGCCGTCTTCGAGTTCCTGCCCTACCGAAAGGGAGACGGAACCAGCCCGCGAGATGAATCGACCTATCCGGTCTTCGCCGCCGCCGGCATTGCCGGCGTGCGCGTCGATATCCGCGGCTCGGGTGAATCCGATGGTGTCATCGACGGCGAGTACACGCCGCTCGAACTTGCCAATGCCTGTGAACTCGTCGCCTGGATCGCGGCGCAGCCGTGGTCGAACGGTTCCGTGGGCATGATGGGTATCTCCTGGGGCGGTTTCAACTGCCTGCAGGTCGCGGCCCTCAAGCCACCGGCCCTCAAGGCCGTCATCTCCATCGCCTCCACCGTCGACCGCTACAATGACGACATCCACTACAAGAACGGCACGCACCTCTCCGCCCAGCTCTCCTGGGCCGCAACCATGCTCGCCTACCAGTCCCGCTCGCCCGATCCGGACATCGTCGGCGACCGCTGGAAGGACATGTGGCTGGAGCGATTGGAAAACGAGCCCTTCTTCCTGGAGGAATGGCTGCAACACCAGCGCCGCGACGCCTTCTGGAAACACGGCTCGATCTGCGAGGATTTTTCCGGCTTTCCCGTGCCGGCTCTCGTGATCGCCGGCTGGGCGGACGGTTATCGCAGCACGCCGCTGAAGGCCGTCGAGGGGCTTGGCGACAAGGCCAAGGCCCTGATCGGACCGTGGGTCCACAAATATCCGCATTTTGCCTGGCCGAAGCCGCGCATGGATTTTCATGGCGAGGCCATCGCCTGGTGGAACCGCTGGCTGCGCGGCGAAGAGAACGGTGCGGAAAACACCCCGCAGGTCCGCGCCTATATCCAGGACGCTGCCCGTCCCGCGCTCCGCCGCGAGGTCGATCCCGGCTTCTGGATTGGCAAGGATACTTGGGAGACGCCGGACATGGCGACCTTTTACGTTGAGCAATACGGCACGCTCACGCCCGGAATGCCGATTGTCGGCGCTTCCGGTCATGACCGTTATCTGAAATCACCGCTCGATACCGGCATCATGGCCGGCGAGTGGTTTACGCTGAAGCCGGACGCGGAGATGGCGCTCGACCAGCGCCTTGACGATGCCGGCTCGCTCATCATCGAGACGCCGCCGCTCACCGAGCCCCAGGACTTCCTTGGCCAGCCGGTGCTGGAACTCGATGTTTCCACTGAGGCCGAGATCGGCAATCTCTGCGCCCGCCTCGTCGATATCCACCCGGACGGCACCGCGACGCGCGTCACCTTCGGTGTCGTGAACCTCGCGCACCGCGACGGCAATGCCGAGCCGAAAGCCATGCCGAAGGGCGAGAAGACCCGCATCCGCCTCGTGCTTGATGCGATGGGCTACCGCTTCCGCGCCGGCCATCGCATTCGCCTGTCGCTCTCGACCGCCTACTGGCCGATGGTGCTGCCGCCGCCGACGGATGCCGGTGTGACGATCGATCTCGCCTCACTCGGCCTCGCCCTGCCGAAACTCGGCGCGCACGAGATCGTCTCGATCCCCGAGCCGGCCAATCCAGATCCGTTGCCGAAATATACCGAGCTTGCGCCGGGCGAGACCGCCCGTGGCGTCGAACGCGACCTGACGAACGGCCTCACCGAATATTCGATCTACGAGGATACCGGCCTCTTCGAACATCCAGGCACGGGGCTTGCCACGCGGCAGGTGCGCGACGAACTCTGGTCGATCGCGCAAGACGATCCGCTGTCGATGACCGGCACCTCCGTCTGGACCTGCGACATGCAGCGCCCCGGCTGGTTCGTGCGCACGGTTTCGACGGCAACCATCGCCTGCACGGCGACGGACTGGCTGATCTCGGCCTCCGTCCGTGCCTTCGAGGGTGAGGTGCAGATTTTCGAGAAGACCTTTGAAAAGGCAATCCCACGCGATTTCATGTGAGGGGCTGTTCCCTCCGGTGCAAATCGGTGGTCTTTGCTGGAGCCGTCTTCAGTGGAAGTCGCGGGATTTGACGCGGATGGTTTCCACTTGTCCTGCGCCCTCCGGTCCCGAGGCACCGCGCCGGCCGATCGTGGCAAAATCCGCGGAAAGATCGGTGAGGTGCTGCACGACGAGGTGCACCACCTCGCCTTCCCGCTGGATATAGCCTTTGACGCCGATCATCGGCGCACCCATCACAATGGGGCGATAGGCGAGAAAGACCTTCCGCCAGACGACAAGATTGGCGATGCCCGTCTCGTCCTCGATCGTCACGAAGATGACGCCCTTGGCCGAGCCCGGCTGCTGGCGGATGAGCACGATGCCGGCCGTCTCGACTTTCCGGCGGTCACGCAGCCGCGTGGCCTCTGCACAGGTGACGATACGGCGACGCGCGAGGCTTTCACGCAGAAAGCTGACCGGATGGGCCCGGAGCGTCAGACCGACGTGGCCATAGTCCTCCACCACTTCCCCCCCCGTTGCCATGGGGCGGAGCGCCACCGCGGGCTCGCTGATTTCCGGAACCGTTGCCGCTTCCCGCTCGGCGGCGGCGGTAAAGAGCGGCAAAGGCTCGTCCCGAAGGCCGCGGATCGCCCAGAGCGCCTCGCGGCGGGAAAGGCCAAGCGACGGCAGGAAGGCGTCGGCATCGGCCAGCCGCACCAGCGTATCGGCGGAAAGGCCTGAGCGACGCCAGAAATCATCGACTGAAGCGAAGGGCTCCTTCTCACGGGCGGCGATGAACCTGCCCGCCGCCTTGTTGTCGAGCCCTTTCACCAACCGCAGCCCGAGGCGGACGGCGAACCGTCCCGCCTCTTCCGTCGGCCCCAGCGTGCAGTCCCAGCGGCTTTTGTGGATGCACACGGGCCGCACCTCCACCCCATGCTCGCGCGCATCGCGCACGATCTGTGCCGGGGCATAAAACCCCATCGGCTGGGAATTGAGCAGGGCCGCGCAGAAGACATCCGGATGATGGCACTTCATCCAGGCGGAGGCATAGGCGATGATGGCGAAGCTGTAGGCATGGCTTTCCGGGAAACCATAGGAGCCGAAACCTTCGAGCTGGCGGCACATGCGCTCGGCGAAGTCGCGCGGATGATTGTGACTGACCATGCCCTCAACGAGTTCCTCCCGGAACTTGTCGACACCGCCGGTATGCTTGAAGGTCGCCATGGCGCGGCGCAACTCGTCCGCCCGGCCGGGCGTGAAGCCGGCGCACTCGATCGCCACCTGCATCGCCTGCTCCTGGAACAAGGGCACGCCGAGGGTTCTTTCCAGAACCTTTTTGAAGGCGGCGCTCGGATAATCCACGGCTTCCAGTCCCTGCCGCCGCCGAAGATAGGGATGCACCATGTCGCCCTGGATCGGCCCCGGCCGCACGATCGCCACCTGGATGACGATGTCATAAAACTCCTTCGGACGAAGGCGCGGCAGCATGGACATCTGTGCCCGGCTCTCGATCTGGAACGTACCGACCGTATCGGCCTTCGAGATCATCTCGTAGGTCGGCTCGTCTCCCGCCGGGATGGTGGCGAGCGTATAGGTCTCTCCCTTGTGCTCCGTCAGGAAATCGAAGGCGCGGCGCATGCAGGTGAGCATGCCGAGCGCCAGCACGTCGACCTTCATGAACTTCAGATATTCGATGTCGTCCTTGTCCCACTCGATCACCTGCCGATCATCCATGGCCGCGGGCTCGATGGGCACAAGATCGTCCAACCGGTCGCGCGTCAGCACGAAGCCGCCGGGATGCTGCGAGAGGTGGCGCGGTGTATTGATCAATTGCCGGGCCAGCTCGAAAAGCAACCGGATACGGCGATCGTCCACGTTAAGCCCCACCGATTGCGCATGGGTTTGCGGAACATCGTTGGACCAGCCCCAGACCTGCGAAGACAGCGCCTTCAGCACATCCTCCGGCATGCCGAGCGCACGCCCCACATCCCGCATGGCCGCCCGCGAGCGGTAGCGGATGACGGTGGCGCAAAGGGCTGCCCGTTGCTTGCCGTAGGTCTCATAGATCCACTGGATCACCTCTTCCCGGCGCTCGTGCTCGAAATCCACGTCGATATCGGGCGGCTCGCCACGTTGCTCCGACACGAAACGTTCGAACAGAAGGCCGTTCACGGTCGGGTTTATGGAGGTGATGCCAAGAACGAAACAGACGGCGCTGTTGGCCGCCGACCCCCTGCCCTGGCAGAGAATGTCGATGGAGCGGGCGTAGCGCACGATCGAATTCACCGTGAGGAAGTAGGGGGCATATTTCATCTTCGCGATGAGCGTCAATTCATGATTGAGCTTCTTGCGGACCATTTCCGGTATGCCGTCAGGATACCAGCTGGCCGCCCCCTCCCACGTATATTTCTCCAGCGTTTCCTGCGGCGTGAGGTCCGGATGCGCCTTCTCTTCCGGGTACTGATATTCCAGCTCGGACAGTGAAAACCGGCAGCGCTCCACAATCTCCAGCGTGCGGGCGAGCGCTTGCGGGTAACGCGCAAAGAGCCGGTGCATTTCCGCAGGCGGCTTCAGGTAGCGGTCGGCATGGCGCTCGCGCAAAAAACCGGCATTGTCGATGACGACGGTGTGGCGGATGCAGGTGACGATGTCCTGCAGCATGCGGCGGCCGGGCTCGTGGTAGAGCACGTCGTTGGTGACGACGGTGGGGACGCGGTGTTGGGTGGCGAGGTTGGAGAGGTTGAAGAGCCGCACCTGGTCGTTTGGTCGGCGACGGAGCGTGAGGGCTAGATAACAGCGATCGCGAAAGGTTTCGCGCAGGCGGCGCAGGTGAAAGGCGACAGTCTCGTCCGCGTCGTCTGGTACCAGCACGGCGAGTAGGCCTTCGCTCCATTCCACGACGTCCGCCCAGTCGAGATGGCATTTTCCTTTGCCGGCCCTCTTCTTGCCGATGGTAAGCAGGCGGCAGAGGCGGGCATAGGCGTCACGGTCGGTCGGATAGACGAGCAGCGACATGCCGTCGACAAGATCCAGGCGGCAGCCGACCACCAGACGTACCTGTGCCACATCCGGCGGAAGCTCCCGCGTCGCCTTGAAGGCCTGGACGACACCGGCAAGGCTGTTGCGGTCGACGACGGCCACAGCCTCGATGCCGAGGGCGCTGGCCTGGGCGAACAGCTCCGCGGAGCTACTCGCACCCCGCAGGAACGAGAAGTGGGACGTCACCTGAAGCTCGGCATAACGCGGTTTCATGCGAAAACCCCATGCAGGAACCAGCGGCCCACGCCGTTCGTCGCCTGCTGTTCATCACCCGAACGGAAGAGCCAGAAGCGTTCGCCAGAAGCATCCTCGACCTGAAAATAGTCCCGCACGCCGGCAAGCTCGGCATCGCGCTTCCACCATTCGCCAAAGATACGTTCCGGGCCGTCGGCGCGCTTCACCAGCCGCCGCACGCCGCGCCAGGTGAAGGCACCCGGCGGGTGATCCGGCAGGAGCGCCATGACCTCGATCGGCTCCGGCCGGGCGAGCAGGCGTGACGGACGCGGCCAGCGGCCCTGCCAGGTCGCACCGTCATCCGGGGCAAGCGGGGCGATACGACGGACGGAGCGCTCGGGCACATCGCTCTCGACGGGGGCCATGCGGTAAAGCCTGCGCGCGCCGATGCGGTTGGCGATCACGTCGACAAGGCCGGTAATATCCGCCTGTTCCTCCTCGATCAGCGAAGATACGGCCTGCTGCAGGACGAGCGGTTCGGCAAGCGTGGCGGTCAGGTCCATGATCTCGATGCCGAAACCCGGATCGATCGTCTCTATCCGATCCGAGAGGAGCCGGGTGAGCCGTTTTTCATCCCGAACGGGCTGTGCCGTGCCGACGCGGATCGCCTGGAGCGAATTGTCGACGCGGTGGAAGAGGAGATCGAGCCTTCGGGCGCCGAGGCCGCGCTTTTCCAGCGCCAGGCAGAGGTCATGGACGAGGCTTGTCGTGTAGCGCGCGATGGTTTCGGGCGCACCTATAGGTTCGCCGAAGACTTTTCGCACGCTGGCAAGTTCAGGGTCGCGGAGCGGATCGACGGGTTCGGAAATGGTACCCTGCAACTGGTTGAGCCGGCGGCCGAGGAGCGGGCCGAAACGCAGGACGAGCGGCGCGCGTGGCACGTCAAACACGTCGCCGATCGTGGCAAAGCCCAGCACGTGCAGGCCTGCCACGATGTCCGGCGGGATCCTGAGCCCGGGGATCGGCAGCGGCGCCACCATGTTGCTCGTCGCGCCGGGCGCAATGATGCAGACGGGATCGGCGCGGAAACGGGCGGCGGCGTGGGCTGCGCCCCAGCTATCGGCAATGGCCGCGCGAGCGGCGATGCCGGAGGCGCCGAGCCGGTTGACGAGGCCGGTCAGCATGCGTTCTTCGCCGCCGTGCAGGTGGTCGGCGCCGGTCGTGTCGATGACCAGGCCATCCGGCGGGTCGGGTGCGACGATGGGCGCGTAATGCTGCAAGGCCCAGAGCGCCAGGCGGTTGAGTGCTGCCGCATCCGCTGCGGGATCGGCCGGCATGGTCATCACATCGGGCAAAAGCGCATGGGCCTTGGTGAGCGGCATGCCGACGCGCAGACCAGCCTGCTCGGCAGGCCGGCTCACCGCCGTGACGATGCGACGTGAGCCCTCCCGTCCGACAAGCACGAGCCGATCATCAGGCGGAGGCGCCGAAGCGCCCAAGGTGCGTCTCAGGCGATCGATCGGCCAGCCGGGAAGAAAAAGCGATACGACCCTCGGCATCGGAGGCCTCCACGTCAAAATCTGCTGCCGCGCCAGCCCGACAGCGCACAAGTTGCAAATGCCACTGCGCCCGGCCGATGCCGGGCACAGGAAGGGCGACGGACGGGCGGACGGCAACCCGCCAGCGCGTTACCGCGGCGGACGGTTGGGCAAAGGCATCCACCTCCGCCCGGTGGCGCAAGCGCCGTAGCGCAATGGCGAGCGTGCCGCCGGCTTCGGCAGCCAGTTGCAAGCGGCGCGAGGCGGTCATCGACAGCCGCGCCACTTCCGCCACCACCGCGCCGAGCCCGCCATGGCGCAACCCCTCCTCGAAACAGAGGAGCAGGCTCTTCTCGTCGCCCGCCTCCACATAGATTACTCGGCCCGGCGCAAGCCCCGCCTGCGCCAGCGCCGGCGCGAAGAGGTCTGGCCGTGTCAGGCACCACAGCACCTGCCCCTTGGTGCGTGCCGCAATCCCCGCGGCAAAGAGCATGGCGGCAGCACCCTCCACCGCGTCGTTGCCGCCGCCGCACACCTCATGCAGGCTCGCAAGGGCCAGTCCGCCACCCGGCAAGCGGTCGTCGATCTCCGGCACGCCGAAGGGCAGCACCGCCCGGTCGCGCGCCGTACGGTCATCGAACTGCCGGATGCGGTCGCGCAGGTCGGCGACAACGGCACGGGCGGCGAAGGCGGACATCGGCGTGGCAGCTCCCGGATTGAAAAGAGTTATGTTCTCTATTTGTTCCATTGAATGCATGAGAGTCAATCGCCAAACCGCCTTACGGCGATCACAGTTTGAATCACCTGTGGAACCAACTGGCGCGAAGGAAGTTCTTCCTTCGCCATTCCATCAAATTCAGGAGACATGTTCATGGCTGACGAAAAGAGCACCGGCAAACGCACGCTCGGCGTCGTTGAAGGTCGCGACAGCATTTCGGAAGATGCCCGCGCCGCGGCGGCGGAAGCAACGGTCAACGAGCAGATCGAAGCGCTGAAGGCCGAAATCAGCCGGCTGAAGGAATCCGCTGGCCTTATCGCCGAAGGCACCGGCCAGCTTGCGGTTGCCAAGGCGGAATCGCTGCGCGACGAAGTGCGCACCACCATCCAGACCAATCCGCTCGCGGCGCTGGCCGGTGCCGCCTTCATCGGTTACCTTTTCGGCCTGCGCCACCGGTAACGAAACAAGGGAGCAATTGCTCCCCCATCGTTCCATGAAAAAGCCCGGCATTGCCGGGCTTTTTCGTTTGTTCAGAACCAGCGTTGACGACGTGGCGGTTCGCTTTCCAGGGAACCCAGCAGATAGCCGATGACGACACCGGCAAGGCCGGCCGTCAGCACGACGGTGGAAAGGGCCGCGGGGTGCTCGCGTGCTGCCTGGGCGACTGCGGCACCTTCGTTGCGAACATACTTCGTTGCCGACCGGACGGCGGGCCGTGCAGCCTCGACGGCATTGCCGGCGCGATCGCGGATCGTCTCATAGGCTTCTGTGCCCCGCTCCCCAAGATCCTTCTGAAGCGCGGCGATTTCTGCGCGAAGAGCGGAAATCTGGGATTGAACGTCAGTGCTTGCCATTGCGGTCTCCTTGTCTGCAATGGAAACCGAACGGCTGGCGAGCGGCTTGGTTCCAATCGGCTAGCGCAATTCCAGCAAAAGTGTAAAGCGGCCCTGCGGCCGGAATTGTGCAGGAACAAAGAAATGGAATTGCGCGTCAGCTTGCCTGGCGGCGCCCGTCTCGACGGATTTGCGAGGGCGTATCGCCAAAGGCGGCGCGGAAGCGGCGCGTGAAGTGCGACAGGCTCTCGAAGCCGGTTTCGAGCGCGATCTCGATCAATGGCTTGTTGGTGCGCACCACCATGTTGAGCGCCGCCGCCATGCGGATTTTCATGTAGATCGCGCTCGGCGAGGCGCCCATGTCGCTTTCGAACAGTCGTTCGAGCTGGCGGCGGGAGACGTTGGTCATGGTGGCGATGCTGTCGATCGACAGTAGGTCTTCCGTGTGCTGCTCCATCATCATGATGGCGAGGTGCACGCGGCGGTCACGCGCCTCGAGGCCGAGCGGATTGCGCGGCTGGAGATCGGTCGCATCGCGGCGGTGGCGGATTTGCAGGATTTCCAGCGCGTTGCGCTCCGCCGCCTCGCCGACATGGTGGCGGACCAGCGTTGCCGCGAGATCGGCGACGCTGCTGCCGCCGGCACAGGTTGCGACCTTGCCGTCGAAGCGGAAGATCTGCTCGGACGTCGCCTCGATGTCCGGGAAGCGACCGCGGAATTCACGATGATGCAGCCAGCTCACACAGGCCGTGTGTCCCTTGAGCAGCCCGGCTTCAGCGAGAATGAAACTGCCGGTACACAGACCAATCAGCCCGACGCCCGCATTGGCCGCCTTGCGCAGATAGGCCTGCGCATAGCTGTCGATCGGCTCGTCGACCTTCAGCAGGCCGCCGACGACGGCGATGTAGTCGAAACAGGAGGGATCGGCAAAGGGGGCTGTCGGCGCGACTTGGATGCCGCTCGACGACGAGATGAAATTGCGCGTGCTGCTCAGAACGTCCCAGTCGCAATTGACGCGACGGGAGCGATCTTCGCTGTCGCTGGCGAGCCGTAGCGTGTCCACGAACAGCGCGAAGGCAGAGAGCGTAAAGCTCTTCGAGAGGATGAAACCGACACGCAACGCCTTCGGCGCTGCCGTCGCACTCATCTCCTTCCCCGTCCGAACATCCACCGCCATCCAGATCTCCCAGACCGTTCCGCAAGACATTATCGCCGCGGGCCAACACCGTTGACAGGAGTCCTATCAGATTTTACGGGCTCGCTCCATTCCCTGGCCGATGTTTGTCTCTTCATTCACGCCGGCGCGCACCACGCACAGTCAATGACACGGCATAAAGCGACGTGGTGGCGGTAATGAAAAGGCGGTGGCCGTTCCGGCCGCCGAAACAGACATTGGAAACGGTCTCCGGCACGAGGATTTTTCCAAGGCGGCGGCCATCCGGCGCGATGCAATGCACGCCGTCGCCCGCCGAAGACCAGAGATTGCCGTTCTCATCGATCCGCATCCCATCCGCACAGCCCGGCGCAATGGTGTGAAAGACCTCACCGCCGGTGAGCCGCCAATCCGCATCGACATCGAAGGCACGGATATGACGCGGTTCATCGCTGTGGATGCGCCCGGTATCGGCGACATAAAGACGTTTTTCGTCCGGACTGAAGGCAAGGCCGTTCGGGCACTGGAAATCCGTGAGCACGGCGCTGACCGCGCCGGAAAGCGGATCGACGCGATAGACGTTGCACGGCAGCTCCTGTTCCGAGCGGGTGCCCTCGTAGTCGGAAACGATGCCGTAATGCGGATCGGTGAACCAGATCGCGCCGTCCGAGGCGACGATCACGTCGTTCGGCGAATTCAGCGGCCTGCCTTCGTACCGATCCGCAATCACGGTGATGGAGCCGCCATATTCGGTGCGGGTGACGCGGCGTGTGCCGTGCTCGCAGGTCACGAGCCTGCCTTCCCGGTCGCGGGTATTGCCGTTGGAAAAGTTCGATGGCTCGCGGAAGGTCGTCAGGCCCGACGCCGGGTGCCAGCGCAGCATGCGGTTGTTGGGAATGTCGGAGAACAGCAGGCAATCGTGATCGCCGAACCAGACGGGGCCTTCGGCCCAGTCGAAACCGCTGGCAAGCTTCTTGAGGGGAGCATTTCCCAATACGAAACTGGAAAAAACCTTCTCCTCGGCCTCGAAAAACGACATCAGCCTCACTCCCTCCGCGTTGCACCGCGGCAGGATAGCCATCGCGCCGCTCCGGGCAAGCGTAACAAAGCGTCAGCGCGCAAACTTCCGGGCGCCGGCAACGCAGAGCACGATGGCGAGCGTGGTGACCACCATCAGGGGGCTGACCTTTTCATGCAGCAGGCCGGCGGCGAGCAGCAGGCCGAAGAAAGGCTGAAGCAACTGCAACTGGCCCACGGCCGCGATACCGCCGAGCGCTAGTCCGCGATACCAGAAGACAAAACCGATCAGCATGCTGAAGACGGAGACATAGGCGAGCCCCATCCAGGCGCCGCCGCCGATACCGGCCCAGGTCTCGGGCAAGGAGAAAAGCGCGACGACAGCCATCAAAGGAAGCGCAAGGATGAGCGCCCAGGAGATGACCTGCCATCCGCCGAGGGTGCGCGAGAGTTTTGCACCTTCCGCATAACCGAGGCCGCAGGCGATGACCGCCGCGACCATCAGCAGGTCCCCGACGAGCGAGACCTCCGCACCGGCGCTCAAGGCAAAACCCACCACCGTGGCGCTGCCGATGACGGAAAACAGCCAGAACAGCGGCTTTGGGCGCTCCCCGCCCCTGAGCACGCCGAAGATCGCTGTCGCAAGCGGCAGGAGGCCGATGAAGACGATGGAATGGGCCGACGTGATGTATTGCAGCGCGATCGCCGTCAGCAGCGGAAAACCGACGACGACGCCGAGCGCGACGATCAGCAGCGACAGGAGATTGTCGCGCGACGGCTTTTTCTGCCGCAGCGCAAAGAGCAGCGCAGCGCCGAGCAACGCGGCGATGACGGCGCGCGCCGAAGTCAGGAAAAGCGGTGAGAAGTCCGATACCGCGACGCGCGTCGCCGGGAGCGAACCGCTGAAGATGATGACCCCGGCAAGCCCACTGCCCCAGCCGTCCATGGATGTTTTCATAGTACCTCGCATTCCACCGGACGATACAGGCGCAGAGGCTAGAAAAGACAGGAACAAAGCAATACAATTTGGAAGAAGTGTACCGGTGTATGAGGCAATACAGTGGAAGTGAGCATGACTGAAAATTCAACCGGAAGCCGGATTGCGGATGTCATGTCGGCGATCCGCAAACGCATCGCCACCCGCGCGCTTGCCCCCGGCGACCGCCTTCCCTCGATCCGCCGCTTTGCCACCACGATGGGCGTCTCGCCCTCAACCGTGGTGGAGGCCTATGACCGGCTGGCGGCGGAGGGTTTGATCCGCGCGCAGCGGGGATCCGGCTTTTACGTCGCCGGCGTCGGCCTGCCGCCGCTGAAACTGGCGGAGGCGGAAACGCCGAAGGCGCGTGCGGTCGATCCGTTCTGGGTGTCGCGGCAATCGTTGGATGCCGATGCCGCCGTGCTCAAGCCCGGCTGCGGCTGGCTGCCGGCGGACTGGATGCCGGACGCAGCACTGCGCCGGGCCATCCGCAGCCTGGCCCGCAGCGACAGCGACCTGCTCTCCTATTACGGCAGCACGCAGGGTTCGCTTGCGCTGCGCCGCTTGCTGCTCGGCCGGCTGGCGGAGGAAGGCATCGAGGCCGGGCGGGATCATCTGATGCTGACCAGTACCGGCACCCAGGCGCTGGACCTGATTTGCCGCTTCCTGTTGCGCCCCGGCGACAAGGTGCTCATCGACGATCCCTGCTACTTCAACTTTCAAGCTCTTCTGAAAGCGCATCAGGTCGAGGTGGTCGGCGTCCCCTACACGCCGTTTGGGCCGGATGTCACGAGGTTTGAAGCGATACTCGCCACCGAACGGCCACGGCTCTACATCACCAATTCCGCGATCCACAATCCGACGGGTGCTACCCTTTCGCCCCAGACGGCATATCGCGTGCTGAATGCGGCTGCCAACAGCGAGATGATCATCGTCGAGGACGATATTTTTGCCGACTTCGAGCCCGAGCCCTCCACACGGCTGGCGGCGCTCGATGGGCTCGACCGCGTCATCCGCATCGGCAGCTTTTCCAAAACGCTCTCCGCCTCCGCGCGCTGCGGCTACATCGCCGCGCGACCGGACTGGATCGAAGGGCTGGTGGATTTGCAGATCGCCACCAATTTCGGCGGTCCGAGCCCGATGTCCAGCGAGATCATCGCCCAAATGTTGGCCGGCGGCGGTTATCGCAAGCATATGGAAGAGCTACGCCGGAAGCTGGTGCGCGCCCGGCGCGAAACAGCAGACCGGCTCGCCCGGCTCGGCATAGAGCCGTGGCTCACGCCGCGCGGCGGCTTCTATCTCTGGTGCCGGCTGCCGGAGGGACTGGATTCCGGTGACGTCGCGCAGGCCGCCGTGGCCGAGGGCGTCGTGCTCGCGCCCGGCAACGTCTTCAGCGTGTCGCAGACGGCGGCCGGCTTCATGCGCTTCAACGTCGCGCACATGCTGGAGCCGCGCGTGTACCAGGTGCTCGGCACGGTGCTGAAACGCGCCGCCTAGCGGCGCTTGGCGAGCATGGAGCGCGACAGCACGACGACGAGGCCGATGATCACCGTCGCCACGATGAACAGGAAGGCGGCGGCGGCAATGGCGGGGCTGATGTTTTCGCGGATGCTGGAAAACATCTGCCGCGCCAATGTGCGCTGGTTGGGACCGGCAACAAAGAGGGTGAGCACCACCTCATCCAGCGACGTGGCGAAGGCAAGCACGGCGCCGGACAGCACGCCCGGCATGGCGAGCGGCAAAGTCACACGCCGGAACACCGTCGTCGGCGATGCGCCGAGGCTCTGAGCTGCCAGTTCCACCCGTTCGTCGATGCCGGCAAGCGCCCCGGTAACGCTGACGATCACGAAGGGTACGGCGACGACCGTGTGGGCGATGATGACGCCGGCATAGCTGTTCGTCAGGCCGAAGCCCGCCAGCAGCACCTGCATGCCGACACCGAGCACCACGGCGGGCACCACCATCGGCAGCAGGAAGAGCGTGCGGATCGAGCCGCGAAAGAACAGCAGTCGGTTGCGCAGGCCAAGCGATGCCGCCGTGCCGAGAATGGTGGCAAGCAATGTCGTGCCCGTGCCGATGATCAGGCTGTTGACGATCGCGCGGCGCCAGGCATCGGCGAAGAACAGTTCTTCGAACCAGCGCAGCGACCAGGAGGGGATCGGATAGGTGAGGATGACGCTCGACGTGAAGGCAAGCGGCAGGATGGCAATCAGCGGCGCGACGAGAAAGAGGACCGTCAGCGTGGCAAAGGTGGCCTTGGCGATTTTCATCGGCATGGTCAGCGCCTCCCCGGTTCGTCGCTGGAGAGACGCGCATAGACGCTGTAGAGCACGAGCGTTGCGACAAGCAGCACCATACCAAGCGCGCCGGCCATGCCCCAGTTCGCCGAACCCGTCGCGTAGAAGGCGATGATCGAGGAGATCATCTGGTCGCCCGGCCCGCCGATCAGCGCTGGTGTGATGTAGTAGCCGATGGCCGAGATGAAGACGAGCAGGCAGCCGGAGGCGACCCCGCGCAGGCTGAGCGGCAAGAGCACGCGCAGGAACGCCCGCACCGGCGGCGCACCGAGCGAGGCGGCGGCCGGCATGAGGTTCTTCGGGATGGTGATCAGAACCGAATAGATTGGCAGCACCATGAAGGGCAGGAGCACATGGGTCATGGCGATGATGACGCCGGTGCGGTTGAAGATCAGTGCCAGCGGCGTGTCGATCAGGCCGATGCCGCGCAGCAGATCGTTGATGAGACCCTGCTCCTGCAACAGGATGAACCAGGCGGCGGTGCGCACGAGAAGCGATGTCCACAGCGGCAGCAGCACGGCGGCGAGCATAAGGTCGCGCTTCCAGCCGTCGAGCGAAGCGGCGATGATGGCATAGGGAAAGCCGATGCAGGCGCAGAAGAAGGTGACGAGTGCTGCTATCCAGAAGGTGCGCACGAGGATCACGCGGTTGACGGACTGGTCGGCCGGCAGGTGCTCTATACTACCGGCGGCGTTGCGGCCAAGGTCGACGGCGGCGAGCAGGTTGCGGTCGGTATAAGGGGAAAGCGCATCGGCGATGGCGATCCAGAATTCCGGTTTTTCCCAGCGCTTGTCGATCGAGACGAGATCGGCGGGCGGGTTGGCCGCGTCGGCCAGCGCGCTCGTGGTCTTGCCCATCAGCGTGCGAAAGCCGGAGCGGGCGCTGTTCAGGCGCCGCACCATGTCGCCGAGCGCCTGGTCATCGTCGACGGCCTTCAGGTCCTCCATCAGCGCCGTCTGCATGGACATGGTCGGTGGCGATTTCCGATCCCAATCGCCGATGACCTCGGCGCTGCGTGGCAGCAAGCGTAGCACGGCCGGATCCGATATCGCCTGCGACATCATGCTGAACAGCGGCCAGACGAAGAAGCCGATGAGGAAGACGAGCAGCGGCGCCAGCAGCAGCAGCAGCGACCGCCCGGTGCGCGACGAGCCCCCGCTCATGGCGCAATGACCCGGCAATCGCCCGCCGCAAAGGCCGCATACACCTTGGTGCCCGGCGGGAACTCGCGCGACCGGCGCCCAAGCTTGGCGATGAGCGGATGCGCCGCATTTTGCAGCTGCACACGCAGGTGATCGCCCTGATAGACGCTGTCCGTCACCTCCGTTTCGAGACTGTTGCGGGCGTCGCCGGCGATCTCGGTGAGATCGACCCGCTCGGGACGGATGGAAAGATAGACGGTCTGGCCCGGCGTAACGGTGCCGGAAACGGCCGAAACGATCTGGGCGCCGGAACTCAGCCGCACATTGGCTTCCGCGCCCTGCACCGCCTCGACGACACCCTCGACCAGGTTGGTCTCACCGATGAACTCGGCGACGAAGCGCGTCGCCGGTTCGTCATAGACCTGCCGCGGCGTGCCGATCTGCTCGATCTTGCCCTTGTTGAAGACCGCGACGCGGTCCGACATGGTCAGCGCTTCGGACTGGTCGTGCGTGACGAAGACGATGGTGAGGCCGAGGCGGCGATGCAGGTCGCGGATGTCGAGCTGCATCTGCTCGCGCAACTGCTTGTCGAGCGCGCCGAGTGGCTCGTCCATCAGCACGACGCGCGGCTCGAAGACCAGTGCCCGGGCGAGCGCCACGCGCTGCTGCTGGCCGCCGGAAAGCTGCGAGGGCCGGCGATCGACAAGCGCGGACATCTGCACCATGTCGAGCGCCCGCTTGACCCGCTCGCCGGTCTCCGCCTTGCCGAGCCCCCGCATCTGCAAGGGAAAGGCGATGTTGTCGCCAACGGACATGTGCGGGAACAGCGCATAACTCTGGAAGACCACGCCCATGTCCCGCTTATGGGTCGGCACGGTATTGATCGCCGTTCCATCAAGCAGGATGTTGCCGGAGGTCGGCTGCTCAAAGCCGGCGAGCATCATCAGCAACGTCGTCTTGCCGGAACCGGACGGGCCGAGAAGGCTAACGAACTCGCCCTTCGCAATGCCGAGGTCGAGGTTCTCGACCACGCAGAGCGGACCGTAGAATTTGGTGATGCGGTCAAATCGAATGAATTCGGCCAAGGAAGACTCCATCGCTAGAGGCGAAGGATACATCATGCGGCAACCCCGCGAGGACGCATCCAGCCGGACAGGAAGGGCGCCCGTTTCGAGCGCCCTCCATCGCGGATGTGCTTACTGGGCCAGCCAAGCGTTGAAGCGCTGCGTCAGCGATTCCGCATTGTCGATCCAGAAGTCGACATTGAGGGCGATCGAGTCCGTCATGTTCGCGGGATCGGTCGGCAGGTCCTTGGCGAATTCCGCCGGCACCTTGGCGGCCGCTTCCTTGTTCGGCAGGCCATAGGCGACGAATTCCGGCAGCTTTGCCTGGTTGTCCGGCAGGCTCGCAAACGCGATGAAGTCCTGCGCGGCGTCCTTGTTCTCAGCGTCCTTCAGCACGACCCAGCTATCGACGGCGTAGATGCTGCCGGGGAAGACGACCTTGAAGTTCTTGCCTTCCGTGCGGTTGATGCCGGTGATGCGGCCATTATAGGCCGAGGCCATCGCGACTTCGCCAGAAGCAAGGAACTGCAGCGGCTGGGCGCCGGATTCCCACCAGACGATGTTCGCCTTCAACTCGTCGAGCTTCTTGAAGGCGCGCTCGACGCCCTCGTCCGTGCCGAGCACGTCATAGAGCTCGTCCTTCGAGACGCCATCGGCGAGCAGCGCGAATTCGAGCGTGTATTTCGGCCCCTTGCGCAGCGAGCGCTTGCCCGGGAATTTTTCGACATTCCAGAAGTCCGCCCATGAGGCCGGGCCTTCCTTCAGCTTGTCACCGTCATAGGCAATCGCCGTGGACCAAACGATGGCGCCAACGCCGCAGTCATTGACCGCGCTGTCGAGGAACTTGTCCTTGCCGCCCAACTTGTCCCAGTCGATCTTCTCGTAGAGACCGTCGGCGCAGCCGAGCGCCAGTTCTTCGGCTTCCACCTGAACGGCATCCCAGTTCGGCGCGCCGGCCTTGACCTTCGACTGGATGACGCCGATACCGCCGTCCCAGGCCTCGTCCAGCACAGGCTTGCCGGTCTTTTCCGCGAATGGCTTGAAATAGATGTTGCGCTGCGCATCCTGATAGTTGCCGCCCCAGGAGACGACGGTCAGGTCGCGCGCCAGGGCCGGCAGAGCAAGGCTTGCGGACAGCACGACGGCGGCGGCCGTCAGAATCCCGGATTTCACGATGGTTTTCATGGCACTCCCCTTTTCTCTTTTATGAAGGAACCGGCAGGCCGGCTCCGATGACGAACTTATGCGACTGCGCCGCCCTCGCCTTTGGCGTATCAGCGGTGTTGCAGCCTCTCCGGTCGCTGCGCCCTTTCCCCGGGGCACGTATCGGCCGATTGATGCATTCCGGTCTGCGTCGGTCAACGGGTTTCGTTGCCGTCTTGACCGTTGTCAGACGTGCTGCCCTCCGTTGATGTGGATTTCCGCACCGTTGATGTAAGACGATGGTTCGGTGCAGAGGAAATAGATGGTTTCCGCAACTTCGCGCGGGTCGCCCAGCCTCTCCATCGGCACTTCCGCCGCCACCAGTTCATCGGTCCCCGGCGAGAGGATGGATGTTTCGATTTCGCCCGGCGCGATCGCATTCGCCCTCACACCACGGCGGCCGAATTCATGGGCCATTTCCCGCGTCAGCGACGCGAGCGCCGCCTTGGAGGCCGCATAGGCGACGCCTGCGAAGGGATGCACGCGGGAGCCGGCAATCGAGGTCACGTTGACGATCGATCCCTTCGCGGCCTCCAGTTCCGGCATCAGCGCGCGGGCGATCAGCGCGGTCGAGATGAGATTGACATTGAGTACCTGCGTCCAGACATCCGCCTCGGTCTCCAGCACGCCAAGGCGCGAGCGGCCCGGTCCCTTCGGCGAGATGCCGGCATTGTTGACCAATGCATGCAGGCGGCCGTTCGGCAGGCGTTCGCGCACGGTCGCGGCGAGACGTTCGATCTGGCTCAGATCGGCAAGGTCGGCCTGGATATGGCTTTCGCGGGCGGACGGCCAGGCGCATTCCTCGGAAAATGCCTGACGCGAAACGGTGAGAATGCGCCAGCCTTTCGATTGGAAGAGTTTTACCGTCGCATGGCCGATGCCGCGGCTCGCTCCCGTCAGCAACATGTAGCGGCGTTCTTCGGTCATGGACGCATTCTCCATTGATGCTTGATGCATCGTAATAGGCAGCTCACGAAATGCAAGCCTCTTGTTCGCACGGTCATCACGCGCGGCGGGCGGGTCGTTCCACACCGTGCACGATGCGCTCGAGGATCGGCTTGCCGCCGAGCAGGATATCATCGACGATCGCCATTGAAGCGGCGGCAGGATCATGCCGTTTCAGCGCCTCGATGACGGGGTAGTGATGATCGATCATCGCCCGTCCGCCTTCAATGTAGGCATCCGAAATATGCGGCCCCATCTGCAACCAGAGCCGTCGAAGAATGTTGTTCAGCACTGGAAGACCGGCAATCTGCGGCAGCATGAAGTGAAAGGCCTGGTTGAGCTGCGTGCCCTTCAGGCGATCGCCAGCGTCGATTGCCTGCTCGTTTTCCCGCAAAATGCCCTCCAAAGCATGAATATCGGCACTGGTAGCGACTTGCGCGGCCGTCTCCGCGGCCAGCCCCTCCAGCCGGATGCGGATCGCCCGGATTTCCCGGTAGCGGCTTTCGGCCATGCCGGGAATGCGAATGTCGCGTGGCGAGCGGAAGGTGATTGCCTCATCGTTGGCAAGGCGCAGGATGGCGTCACGGATCGGCGTGACGCTGGTGCCGAACTGTTCGGCGAGATCGCGGATCTTCAGCCGGTCGCCGGGCTGGAACCGTCCCTGCATCAACGCATCGCACAGTGCGGCGTAGACGACGCTGTTGAGGTTCTCATGTTCCAGTGTCGTAAATTCAGCCATGGAACTCATCCGCAAAATAAAATAATAAGATACTTGATGCATCTTTTTTGACGTGTTTCAAGTATGAGCCTCTGCCGGACGTTATCTTTCTCTACCGGATGGCACATACTCCCGCCGTAAGCACCTCAACGGCGGGACGATACAGGCAAGAAAAGTGCGGACCACCGCATCAACGGAGCAAACATGACGGAGCCATCGCCCGCCGCCAAGAAACCGGATTCCATGTCGGCGACATGGAGCGTGACGTCGCTCGAGGATGCAAAGCTGGCAGTCGAGGATGTTTACGGCCTTTCAGGCGCCGTCAAACGGCTTTCAAGCGAGCGGGACGAAACCTTCCTCTTCACCCGAATGGACGGTACGGATTTCGTCCTAAAGATCGCCAATCCCGCCGAGGACCCGGCCGCACTGGAATTCCAGGACGGCGCGCTGCTGCATCTTGAAGCGGCAGCCCCCACAGTGCCCGTGCCGCGGCTGGTGCGCACGAGGGATGGCGAACAAAGCCAGACGCTCGCAACCGCCGACGGCCCGCGCATCATGCGCCTGCTGACCTTCCTGCCGGGAGAACTGCAATATCGCACGCCCACCACCGAAGCCCAGAGCCGCAATGTCGGCCGCGCGCTGGCGGAACTGGGCCTTGGACTTGAGACCTATGATGGCCGCCCGCCCGCCGGAAAGCTGATGTGGGACATCTCCCATATGCTCGATCTTGCTGCTGTCATCGACGATGTCGCGCCGGAACGCCGGGCGCAGGCGGCGGGCGTGATCGCGGAGTTCGAGCGGGCACTGCCCGCCATCGCCGCGCTCAAGCGGCAGCAGATCATCCACAACGATTTCAATCCGCACAATATCCTGCTCGACCCTGCATCACCCACCCATGTCGTCGGCATCATCGATTTCGGTGACATGGTGCATGCACCGCTGATCAACGATCTCGCCGTCGGACTGTCCTATCATCTGGCGACGGACAACTGGCAAGCGCGGACCCGCGCCCTTCTCGAAGGGTTCCTCTCTGCACGCCCACTCGAGCCCGGCGAGATCGAACTTCTGCCGCTTCTGTGCCGCTGCCGGCTGGCGATGTCCATCATCATCGCCGAATGGCGCTCCGCACGGTTTCCGGAGAACCGCGACTACATCATGCGCAACCACGCCACCGCCTGGCGGGGTCTGCAAAACATATCCGATCTGACACCCGCCGGGCTGAAACGGCTCGTGCCCAACCTTTCCGAGGCCTGACCATGTCGATGGTGAATGCATTTTCGCAGGAAGATTTCGAGCGGCTGAACGAGGCCGACCGGGCGCTGATCGCCCGCCGGGAAAAGGTGCTCGGCCCCGCCTACCGCCTGTTCTATGAAAAGCCGCTGCATCTGGTGCGCGGCGAAGGCGTCTTCCTCTACGACGCCTCGGGTGAAAAATATCTCGACGCCTATAACAACGTCGCCTCGCTCGGCCATTGCCATCCGCGCGTCGTGGAGGCAATCACCAAGCAGACGGCGGTGCTCAACACCCATACGCGCTACCTGCACGAAGGTATCATCGAGTATGCCGAGGCGCTGACGGCGACTTTCCCCGAAACGCTCAGCCAGGCCATGTTTACCTGCACGGGCAGCGAGGCAAATGACCTTGCGGTGCGCATCGCCCGCCATGTCACGGGTGGCACCGGCATCATTGCGACGGAGCTCGCCTATCACGGCCTGACGAGCGCGGTTGCCGAATTCTCGCCGTCGCTTGGCGAATCGGTGACACTCGGGCCGCATGTGCGCACCGTGCCCGCACCGGACAGCTATCGCCATTCGCCGGAAGAAGTGATGGAAAAGTTCGGCCGCGACGTGCGCGCCGCCATCGCTGATCTCCAGCGCCACGGCATCAAGCCGGCCATGCTGATCACCGACACGATTTTTTCCAGCGACGGCATTTTCGCCGGCCCGAAGGGTTTTCTGAAGCCGGCTGTCGATGCGATCCATGCGGCGGGCGGCCTCTTCATCGCCGACGAGGTCCAACCCGGCTTCGGCCGCACCGGCGAGGCCATGTGGGGTTTCGAACGCCACGGTGTTTCACCCGACATGGTGACGATCGGCAAGCCGATGGGTAACGGCTATCCGATGGCGGGCATTGTGTTGCGGCCCGAGGTGATTGCCGAATTCGGCCCGCGGGCGCGCTATTTCAACACGTTCGGCGGCAATCCGATTGCTGCCGCAGCCGGCAAGGCGGTGCTCGACACGATCCAGATTGAAGGCTTGCAGCAGAACGCGCTGGAAGTCGGCCGTTATCTGATGGACGGCCTCAAAAGCCTTGCCGACCGTTATCACGCCATCGGCGACGTGCGTGGCTCCGGCCTGTTCATCGGTGTCGAGATCGTCGCCGATCCGGCTACCAAGAGCCCCGATGCGGCCCTGACCACCCGCATCGTCAACGGCCTGCGCGAGCGCCGCATCCTCATCAGCGCTTCCGGCCCGCGGGCCAACGTCCTCAAAATCCGCCCGCCGCTCGTCTTCTCCCGAGAGAATGCCGACATGCTGGTGGATGCGCTGGGCGATGTATTGAAGACACTGTGACGGCAAGGGGCTGCGAGCCCCCGGCGCTTACAGCGAAGCGCCAATCTTTAGCCCCTCGTAGACCGCCTCTTCGGCGGTGCGGGGGGCGAGGCTGTCGCCGATGATGTGGACTTCCTTCACCAGGCCCCGCAGCATTTCCGCGAGTTCGTCCACCGGCTCATGGCCAAGACAGAGCACCAGCGTTTCCACGTCCTCGAACAGGATCGGCAGCTCGCTCACCGTGTGCTGCATGTAGACCGTGCCCCCGTCGCAACCGTAGAGGCGGGCATAGGGCGTGATGCGCACGCCGATGCGGTGCAGTTCGGCGGCGATGTTGTCGCGCACGTAGAGCGGCAGGAGTTCGGCTGCATGGGTGCCGTTGACGGCGAGCTCGACGCTGCACCCCTCGCCGGTCAGCAGTTCTGCAATGCCGGGACCGATCCAGTCGCAACGCCAGTCCGCGACGACGACGCGGCTGCCGGTTTTTACCTCGCGGCGCAACACCTGCCATGCATCGACGATCTGGACGCTGCCATCCTGCTCGATATCGGGCCGATAGGGTTTCGCGCCGGTGGCGAGGATCACCGCATTCGGCTTTTCCGCCTCCACCAGCACGCGGTCGACACGCGTGCCGCGCACCACGCGCACATTGGCCCGCTCCACCTCGTGGGCGAGATTGGTGACGATACCGCCGAACTCGGCACGTCTGGGAAGCTGCTGGGCAAGCAGCGCCTGGCCGCCGAGTTGCGGTGCGGCTTCGTAGAGCGTCACGCGATGTCCGCGACTGCCGGCAACCGCCGCAGCCTTGAGGCCTGCCGGCCCGCCGCCGATCACCATGACGGATTTCGGCCGTGCGGCCGGCGTAAGTGTGCCGAATTTCAGCTCTCGCCCGGTTTCGGGACGCTGGATGCAGGAAATCGGCACGCCGCGGTGAAAGTGGCCGATACAGGCCTGGTTACAGGCGATGCAGGCGCGGATATCGTCGGTGTGTCCCGCCTCGGCCTTGCCCGGCATGGCCGGATCACAGATCATCGCCCGCGTCATCCCGCAAACATCCGCCGAACCGCCGGCAAGGACCGCTTCGGCCTCCTGCGGCTGGTTTATGCGACCCGTGACGAAGACGGGAATGGCAAGCGCCTGACGAAACCGCGCGGCATCGCCGGCAAGATAGGCATGACGATAGGCCATGGGCGGTACGATGTGCACGGCCCCGCCGAGCGAGGCGGAGGTGCCGGCCGTCAGGCTGACATAATCCAGCAGCGGCTCGAGCCGGCGACAGATGGCGAGCGCCTCGTCGCCCGTCAGCCCCTGTTCGTCGCGCTCGCTGGTGCTGATACGCATGCCGATGACGAAATCCTCCGACGTCTCGGCACGCATCGCCAAGAGCGCGTCGACCGCAAAGCGCAGCCGGTTTTCCAGATCGCCGCCATAGGCATCGCTGCGGCGATTGACCCGGGGATTGAAGAATTGGGCGGGCAAGTAGCCGTGGCTTGCGACAAACTCGACGCCATCGATGCCGGCCGCATGCATGCGGCGCGCGGCGGCGGCGTAGCCGGCAACGATTTCGTCGATCATGCGCTGGTCGAGCTGTCGCGGCATCACGCGAAAACGCTCGTTCGGCGAGACGGACGGTGCGTAGGCAACGGTCAAAAGCCCGTCGCCGCCCTCCATGATCTCGCGCCCGGGATGAAAGAGCTGCGAGAACAGCGCACATCCCTCGGCGTGACAGACCTCCGCAAGCCGTCGATAGCCCTCGATACAGTCGTCGCTGACCGCCATGAGCATGTGCGAGGTATAGCGTGCCGTCTCATGCACGCCGGCCACCTGGCTGACGATCAGGCCCGCCCCGCCCTGCGCCCGCGCTGCGTGATAGGCAATCAGCGCATCGTTGATCAGGCCGTCGGTTGGCAGTGTCGTATCGTGGCCGGACGACATGATGCGATTCTTCAGTCGCACGCCACGGATCTGCAGCGGCTGAAACAGATGGGGGAATGCGTCTGTCGTCATGAAACCCGGCCTCCTCCTGCGGTGACTACGAAAGCTTGACGATGCATATTTTATCCTGAGTAAAAAATACATGCGATATTTTTACTTTGGGCAAAATTTGTTGTCATTCGCGCAGGGTTGTGCATGCCTGTGCCGAAAATCTGCGCAGCGAAGGATAGTCTGGAGCCGTGCCCCTAGAGAAAGACGGAAGGCAGCAATGGCCTCTGACGACCATCTCGGCTTCAAACTGCCGGCCGATCCTGCCGGTGAGGAGGCCGTTCTCGGCGAACGCATTCGCGACCTGCGCAAGCGGCGCAAGATGACGCTGGCGCAGCTTGCGGACAGCGCCGGCCTTTCGACCGGCTATATCAGCCAGATCGAGCGCAACCTCGCCTATCCGTCTATCCCCGCGCTGGTGGGGATTGCCCGCAGTCTCGGCGTGACCGTTCAATGGTTCTTCGCCGGCGCCTCGCGGGTGCCGCAGGAGGAGCATGGCTATGTCGTCCGGCGCGGCAACCGGCTGAAGATCCAGTATGAACAAGGCATCATTGACGAGTTGCTGACGCCGAAAATGAGCCTGCAGGTAGAGTTGATCTACACAAACCTGCCGCCCGGCAGCGAGAGTGCGGAAAGCTACAGCCACACCGGCGACGGCGTCGGCTTCGTGCTGTCCGGGGAGCTGGAAATCTGGGTCGGGGAGCGGCGCTTCCATCTCCACGAGGGCGACAGTTGCTCATACTCGGCCGGCGAGCCGCATCGCTATCGCAATCCGGGGCAACGGGATGCCGTGGTGCTATGGGCGATCAGCCCGCCGAATTTTTGAAAATGGTGCGGAAAAGGCGGCCTTGCAAAGGCCGCCCGCGGGTCAGCCGACGCGCTTTTCAAGCTCGTCCTCGTCGATGATGGCGGCCGCGCCCGGTACGGCGACGAACTGTTCCAGCGTCATCGTGTCGAGGATCGAGGCGATGGCGTCGCGCACATCCGTCATGGCGCGCCGGACCTGACAGGTATCCGGGTCGGCGCAGTCCTCGCAGGCCTCGAAGGCCGTGCGGCTGGCACAGCGAATGGGGGCAAGCGGCCCGTCAAGCACGCGGATGGCATGGCCGATGCGGATTTCGGAGGCCAGATGGGACAGCGAATAGCCGCCGCCCGGACCCTTCTTCGAGCGCAGCATGCCGGCATTGCGCAGTTCGAGCAGGATCGTGTCGAGGAACTTCTTCGGAATATTATTGCGCAGCGCAATTTCGGCCACGAACGCCGTTTCGCCCGGCCCGAGGCGTGCCAGGTCCACCAGCGCCTTCAGTCCGTATTTTCCCTTTTTCGTCAGCATGTCGGTCTGCTTTCCATCAGCACTGGGGCATCGTCCGGATACGCCCGGGAGCGCGGACGCGTACATCCCGCGTCCCAGGGGTTCCATCCGTCGATCTTGGGGAAGATCGATGGCTCACCCTTGCCGGGTGATTCTGGCTCATTCTTGGCACCGAAGTGCGAAAAACATATAAAAACGGTATAATTTATTTGTGCGGGGTGCAGCAAGGGAATTGGCGCCTTTTGTCAAGCTCTTATGCAGGTTTCGTCGGCGACGTGCCCAATCTGCATCGGTTTTACCGGCGAATTGTTCGTTCCGTGCTTTTCGGCGCACCCAAGCCGTCTTTGACACCAGGCGAAATGCAGGGCGGCCGTTTTCGGCACTGCTCCCGGAAAACGCAAAAGCAATCGCCGATGCGCGGTGAAATTGAGGCAAAAATTTCTCTACTAAATTTATTGATTATATAGCCTTGAGAAACCGGCCCGCACCAACCTCGGGCAACGGCAACTTGAGGAGAGGACCATGACCATCAACCGCAGAACCCTGCTTGCCGCGACCGCCGCCCTTGCCATGGCCGCGTCGTTCGGCACCGCCTTTGCCGAAGAGGTGACGCTCAACATCGGCTACCAGCCGATTGTCGAGCCCTCGCGCGTCCCGCAGGCCGACGGCACCTACGAGAAGGTGACGGGCGCCAAGATCAACTGGCAGAAGTTCGACGGCGGCGCCGACGTGATTGCCGCGATCGCCTCCGGCTCACTTGACATCGGTTATGTCGGCTCCTCGCCGCTTGCCGCAGCATCAAGCCGCGAACTGCCGATCGAGACGATCTTCGTCGTCGGCCTGATCAGCGAGGCGGAAGCACTTGCGGTCAAGACCATCGACAAGCCGGAAGACGTTGCCGGCAAAAAGATCGCGACGCCCTTCGTTTCCACGGCCCATTACAGCCTACTGACGGCGCTGAAGCACTGGAAGGTCGATCCGAAGTCCGTCGAGATCCTCAACCTGCGTCCGCCGGAAATCGCGGCGGCGTGGGAACGTGGCGATATCGATGGCGCCTATGTCTGGGATCCGGTCCTGGCGCAGTTGAAGAAGAGCGGCAAGGTTCTGGCCACGTCTGCGGACGTCGCCGATTGGGGCGGCCCGACCTTCGACGCGTGGATCGTCAGCAAGAAGTTTGCCGAAGAGCATCCGGACGTCGTGACGGCCTTCGTGAAGGTGACGGGCGATGCGACCGCCGCCTACCGCGCCAACCCAGACGCCTGGAACGCGACGTCACCGGAAGCTGAAAAGATCGCCCGCCTGACGGGCGCCAAGCAGGACGAGGTTCCGGCCCTTCTCAAGGGCTACATCTTCCCGACGCTCGAAGAGCAGGCCGGTGAGGCATTGCTTGGCGGCGGTACGGTGAAGGCGGTTTCCGATACCTCTGCCTTCCTGCTGGAGCAGGGCAAGATCCCGGCGGCACTCTCCGACTACAAGCCCTACGTCTCGACCCGCTGGGTGACCGACGCGGCAAAGCTCGCCTACTGATCCGGCAACAATCCTGCGGCGGAGATGGCCCGGTCGCGCGAAAGCGCCGCCGGGCCATCGCCAGATAAAACGCCACCCCATTTCCGGAGGCCCCATGAGCGTCCTGACATTCCGCAACGTTTCGCTGCGCTACCCGCCAAGGGCTGGCCGCGGCGGCACCAGCGAACAGCTTGTGCTCGATACGATCGAGCTGCAAATCGCCTCGAACGAGCTGGTTGCCGTCATTGGCCGTTCCGGCTCCGGCAAGACGAGCCTGCTCAATCTCGCCGCCGGTTTTCTTAATCCCTCCTCGGGCACGATCACCGTCGACGGCGAGCCCATTCGCGGCCCCGGCGCTGACAGGGCCGTCGTCTTCCAAGACGATGCGCTTTATCCCTGGCTCGATGCCCGCGACAACATCGCCTTTCCCTTCAAGCTGAAGGGCATTCCGCTTGCCGAACGTCGCGCGCGTGCCGACGCGCTTCTCGACCGCGTCGGCCTTGCGGATGCCGGCGACCGGCGCATATGGGAACTGTCCGGTGGCATGCGCCAGCGTGTCGGCATCGCCCGGGCGCTCGCCGCCGAGCCGCGCTTCCTGCTGCTCGACGAACCGCTCGGCGCGCTCGATGCGCTGACCCGCACACGCATGCAGGAGTTCCTGCTGCGCATCAAGGCCGAGAGCGGTGCCGGGGCTCTGCTCATCACCCACAGCATTGAGGAAGCCCTGTTGCTCGGCACGCGCGTCGTCGTACTCTCGCCCAATCCCGGCCGGCTGACGGCGGAGATCGAGGCCGGCTTCAACGCGGAGGTGCAGAATGGCGCCTCGGTGGCCGCCGTGAAGGCCTCACCGCTCTTCAAGCGCATGCATGCGGGGCTCACCGGCCTCATCCATTCCACCAGTGACGAGGAGATTGCCGCATGACGCTCTCCACTGAAATCGACGCCTTGCCGCAACAGATCGCGGCTGAGAATACCACCCGCCCGCGGACCGCGCGTCCCCTGCCCGTTGCCGTCATTTCGGCGATCACCGTTGTGCTGATCATCGGGGCATGGGGGCTTGCCTCGGCCTATGCGCTGGTCTCGCCGGTCTTCCTGCCCTCGCCGCGAGAGGTCGTGCTTGCCCTCTACAATCTCATCGTGAAGGGTTTCGTCGATGCGACGCTTGCCGAACATGTCGGCGCCAGCCTTACCCGTATTTTTGGCGCGCTGATTGCGTCCATCATCATCGGCATACCCGCCGGCATCGCCATCGGCACCAGCCGGGTCGGCCGCGGCATTCTTGATCCGATCGTCGAGTTCCTGCGACCGCTGCCGCCGCTTGCCTATCTGCCGCTCATCATCATCTGGGTGGGCATCGGCGAGGCGTCGAAGATCACCGTGATTGCACTCTCCATGCTGCCCTCGATCATCCTGTCGGCCTCCGCCGGCGTGCGCGCGGTCTCCAAGGATCATGTCAATGCAGCGCGTTCGCTCGGCGCGAGCAAACGGCAGGTTCTGGCGGAAGTCGTCTTGCCAAGCTCCGTGCCGTCGATCCTCACCGGCATCCGCATCGCGCTCGGTGCAGGCTGGACGACGCTGGTGGCGGCGGAGCTGGTTGCAGCGACGAGCGGTATCGGCTTCATGATCCAGTCAGCCGCACAGTTCCTCGTCACCGACATCGTGATCGCCGGCATTATCGTCATCGCGCTGATCGCCATTCTGCTGGAATACATCGCCCGGCTAATCGAACGGCGCCTGGTGCCCTGGGCTTCGCACCGCTGAGACCATGCTGGCGCTCAGTTGAGCGCCAGCCCCAGGTTCGCGACGGCCGCCGTAAACAGGCGGCCGTCTTGTTTTACGGGGAAGATCGACCGCCCCGCCCTTGCCTTCAGGAGCTCGAGGAAATCGTAGCCCGCCGTCCAGCGGCCAAAACCGCTGGCGACATTGATATGGCCGGCATCGCCGATATCGACGAGATCGCTGCCCCAGGCGCGCGCGGTCTGGCGAAGGCAGTCGACCGGCATATAGGGGTCGTTCAGACTGCCGACCACGAGTGAGGGAAACGGCAGTCGCGCCTGCGGCATGGCACCGAACCTGATGATACAGGGATGCATCGTTTCAGTCGTATCGAGATCGCAGGGGGCGACGAGCAGCGCACCGCGAATCCGCGACGCCAGCCGGCTCTGCGCAAAATGCGCCGCCAGCACGCAGCCGAGGCTGTGGCCGACAAGCCAAACGTCGTTGCCGACCATCTCGACCTGCTGCTCCACTTGCTGGAGCCAACTCTGCCGATCGGGGCAGGCCCAGTCAAATTGCTCGACCACACGGCTTTCGGGATTGTCACGTGCCCAGTGGCGCTGCCAGTGCCCTTCGGGCGAGCCGTTGAGGCCGGGCAGGATGAGCGTGTCGATGGGAATATCGATTGACGGCATGAGGCAGCCTTCCTTCGCAAATCATATTGCTTGCGATGATGCCCGCCGGGAGTCGTAAAGGTAAGAAAGCTGCTCCTATTGCCGGCAAAAACCATAGAATTTCTTTGCATGCAGCGCGACAGCTGACGCGAAGGACACCCGCACCTCAAGTTCACGTGCGCTAGGAGGCGCTGGGGCCGCTGTTGCGCTTGCGCCACTCCAGATACCATTGCGTGAAGGCAGCGATGCCCTCTTCCAGCGTCACACGCGGGACAAAACCCGTGAGATGATGCAGGAGCTCGGTGGAGGCGAAGGTGCGCGGCACATCGCCTTGCTGCATCGGCATGTAGTTGCGCTCCGCTGGCCGACCCAAGGCCTTCTCGATTGTCTCGATGAAGGCCATAAGCTCAACCGGACGCCCGCCGCCGATGTTGACGACGCGGAAGGGCGCGTGCGCCGAGAGCGTATCGATGACACCCGGCGCCGTCGCACGGTTGCTTTCCGAGGGCACGACGCCAACAAGGCGGACGATGGCCTCGACGAGGTCGTCGATATAGGTGAAGTCACGGCTCATATTGCCCTGGCCGTAAACGTCGATCGGGCGATCGTTGAGGATGGCGTCGGTGAACTTGATCGGCGCCATGTCCGGGCGCCCCCAGGGCCCGTAGACCGTGAAAAACCGGAAGGCCGTCGTCGGCACCTTGTAGAGATGGGCATAGGAGTGCGCCATCAGCTCCATGGATTTCTTGGAAGCGGCATAGAGCGTCATTGGCTCGTCGGCGCGGTCGGCCTCGGCGAACGGGATTTTCTCGTTTGCCCCGTAGATCGACGAGGTCGAGGCGAGCAGCAGATGCTGCGGCTGGAGCGCCTTGGCGAGCTCCAGCACATTCCAGGAGCCGACGAGATTGGAGTCCACATAGGCCCCGGGATTTTCGAGGCTGTAGCGCACGCCGGCCTGTGCTGCGAGATGGAGTATCACGTCGGGCTTCTGGATAGCGGCAGCTACGTCGAGCGCTGCCCTGTCTTCCAGCCTGCCGCTGACCTGCCGGAACGCTGCATAGGGTTCCAGGATCGCAAGGCGCTGTTCCTTGAGCGTCACGTCGTAGTACGGCGTCATGGCGTCGAAGCCGACGACGGAATGGCCGTCGTCGAGCAGTCGCTTTGCCAGATGGAAACCGATGAAGCCGGCCGTGCCCGTGACGAGAAAATGCGTCATTCCGCCGCCTCGGAGACCGGCACGACCATGGCGGAGGTGCCGCGGCCGATGCTGGCATAGGCAAAGCCGTGTCGCTTGATCTCATCCGGCGTATAGACATTGCGAAGGTCGACCAGCAGGGGCTTGGCCATGACGGACTTCAGCCGCTGGAAATCCAGCGCGCGGAACTGGTTCCATTCCGTGACGATCACCACCGCCTCCGCACCTTCGGCGATGTCATAGGGCGAGGTGCCGTAGGTCACATTGTCGAGGATGGCTTTGGAGGCTTCCATGCCTTCCGGATCATAGGCGAAGATCCGGGCGCCACCGTCCTGCAGGGCCTGGATGATCGAGATCGACGGCGCATCGCGCATGTCGTCGGTCTCGGGCTTGAAGGTGAGGCCGAGGATGGCGATCTTCTTGCCGCGCACGTCGCCGTTCAGCGCATTGATCACCTTGCGGGCCATGGCGCGCTTGCGCGTATCGTTGATGGCGATCGTGGTCTCGATCAGGCGCATCGGGCTGTCATTGTCCTGTGCGGTCTTGACGAGCGCCAGCGTATCCTTCGGGAAGCAGGAGCCGCCGTAACCGGGGCCGGCATGCAGGAATTTCGAGCCGATGCGGCCGTCAAGGCCGATGCCACGCGAAATCTGCTGCACGTCGGCGCCGACCTTTTCGCAGAGGTCGGCGATTTCGTTGATGAAGGTGATCTTCATCGCAAGGAACGCATTGGCGGCGTACTTGATCAGCTCGGACGTGCGGCGGGTGGTGAAGAGCAGCGGCAACTGGTTGAGATAGAGCGGCCGGTAGACCTCCGTCATCACCTCGCGTGCGCGTTCATCCTCGATACCGACGACGATGCGGTCCGGACGCTTGAAGTCGCTGATCGCCGCGCCCTCGCGCAGGAATTCCGGATTGGAAACGACGGCAATGTCCGCATCGGGGCGGGTTTCGCGCATGATGCGCTCCACCTCGTCGCCCGTGCCGACGGGTACCGTCGATTTCGTGACGACGACCGTAAAACCCTTGACCGACTGGGCAATTTCGCGGGCGGCGGCGTAGACATAGGATAGGTCCGCGTGGCCGTCGCCGCGACGCGACGGGGTGCCAACCGCGATGAAGACGACATCCGCCTCGCTCACCGGACCGGCGAACTCCGTGGTGAAGGAAAGGCGGCCGGCCTTGACGTTTTCGGCGACGAGCGCATCGAGGCCCGGCTCGAAAATCGGTATTTCGCCGCGGTTCAGCGCCTCGATCTTGGTCTCTGCCTTGTCGATGCAGACGACGGTGTGGCCGAAATCGGCAAAACAGGCGCCAGACACCAGCCCTACATAGCCGGAACCAATCATGGCGATCTTCATGGTGCAATGTCTCCAAGCGGGTCCGCCGTGGCGGACACTCTAATCTGTCTGTTGCTGCGCAATTCGGTCCGTCAAACCGGTTCGCACTTTCTATGGAAGTGCTCTAGCACGCAATTTGTCACAATTAGAATACGGTGCGGCACCGGCCCCCACCATCGACTACCAGGACTTCCAGGCGAGCAACAGGCCCGCATCCTGAGCTTCGAAGGTCTCGCAGGCAGCCTCGACGTCGGAGAACGGCGCCCCTCGGGGCAGTTCTCCAGCGACGAAGGATGCATCCGCGAGCGTCAGGGTGCCACCGCGCGCGATGACGGTGAAGAGCAATGGCCCCGTGGACCACCAAGCGGGTGCCGCCGGCATCGCCTCGACAACGGAAGGCAAAACGGTGTTGAGCCGCGTCAGGACCGGGTGATGGGCGGGCGCGGCAACGAACGAATTGGCCAGCAAAAGGCTGCCGCGGCCGGTCTTGCGCGGGATGTCTTCCGCCATGGCGATCAGGCCGGTCATCGGTAAAAGATCGTGGAAGCTGATGTCCATGCGGGCCGGATACCAGTCGCAATCGAGATAGATGCCGCCTTCCTGTTCCACCAGAAGATAGCGCGCGACATCGACCGCGCCGGGATAGTCTTCGCGCGCCAGCATCGCCTGGAAGGCCTTGTTCTCGTAGACGCCGGCCTCCGCCAGGTCCGTTTCCCGCCAGAGGAAATAACCGTAGCCATGCGCCTTGGCGTGGTGTTCCCAGGCTTTCGTCGAGGGCGGCAGGTCTGCGCTTCCGATCCAGATCTGGTGGATGATCGGTGGCACCACCGCCCGGTTGGCCTCGGCGATCGCACGCTTCTCGGCCAGGGTGAACTGTCCGTGGACGGCCAGAATATCCGGGTCGGGGACGAGGTGGTACTGGTAACCGACGCGCTTGACGGGATCCCGTTCGGCCTTGGCAAGCTTCAGAAAGGCGGAGTGCAGCCGGCGCGGCAGGCCGAGCGTCGTATCCGGCCCCAACGCTGCCCTCTCTGGATCGGCGGCGACCGCCTCCAGCACCTTGCGGGCGGCGTCGAACGCGCCGGCGTCCCGGTGTAGCGCAGCTTTTTCTAGTTCCGCGTTCAATCGTTGCTTGACTGACATCAATCTATCCTATGGGAGGGCTCCGGCGCCCTGGAAAGAACCGTCATATTCGGTCCGCGTCGGAGTGAGAACAACCCCCGACCTGCCTTTAAAGTAAGGCGTGGACAGAAAAAAATGCGCACGCTAGTCTCATGGCGGGGAATACAACAAAATGCCGTGTGGATGCACATCCGTCAGGCGAGAAAGTACATATGAACGTGAATGCGACGCGCCGGCCGAGGGACCTGCTGCGGATTGAAAACCTACACGTCTCCTTTTCGTTGATGGGCGCAAGGATCACCGCCGTCAGGGGTGCCAATCTCAGGGTGTTGCCGGGCAAGGTAACGGCCCTGGTGGGGGAGTCCGGCTCGGGCAAATCGGTCATCAGCCAGACCGCGATGGGACTTCAGACCACCACGGCGCGGGTCTCGGGGAAAATCCTGTTCGACGATCCGCTCTCGGGCGAAGGCCCGATCGATATCCTGCCGCTGCCGCATGACGGACGGAAGATTCGCTCGATCCGTGGCGGGCGCATGGGCATGATCTTCCAGGAGCCGATGACGTCCTTCTCGCCGCTGCACACGATCGGCGACCAGATCAGTGAGTCGCTGCGAATCCACACGGGCCTGACGGGCGCGGAAATGCGCGAACGCTGCGAGGACATGCTGTCCCGCGTCGGATTCAACGATCCGAAAAAAGTCTACGACATGTATTCCTTCGAGCTGTCGGGCGGCATGCGCCAGCGCGCGATGATCGCGATGGCGCTGGTCTGCGGCCCCGCACTCCTCATCGCCGACGAGCCGACCACCGCACTCGACGTGACGATCCAGGCGCAGATCCTGAAGCTCCTGAAAGACCTGCAATTGCAGATGGACATGGCCGTGCTGCTCGTCACGCACGACCTCGGCGTCGTCGCCAACATCGCCGACGAGGTGGTGGTGATCTATCAGGGCGAGATCATGGAGGCCGGCCCGGTCGAGACGATCTTCCGCCAGCCCGCCCATCCCTATCTCAAGGGCCTGATGGCGGCGATCCCGCATTTCGGCATGCAGCGCGGCGACCGCCTGAAGCCGCTTCGGGAAATCGAGGTCAACCAGGACAGCCTGCTCAGCAAGAAATACCAGGCACGCACGGGGCCGGAAACGATCCTCTCGGTTCGCAATCTCAGCAAGACGTTCGAGATCCGCAAGGACAACTGGCAGATGCCGGGTCGGCAGAAGGAAAAGAACCGGCCTGCCGTCGATGACGTCAGCTTCGACATCAAGCGCGGCGAATGCCTTGGCCTTGTCGGTGAAAGTGGCTGCGGCAAGACCACCGTCAGCAAGATCTTGATGCGCGCCATCGAGCCGGATGCCGGCTCCGTCCTGTTTGACGACGGAAAGGGGCCGATCGACGTCCTGAAGGCCAAGGGCGCGGAACTGCAAAGCCTGCGCACCCGGATGCAGATGGTCTTCCAGGACCCGCTGTCCTCGCTCTCGCCACGCATGACCATCGGCGACATCCTGCGCGAACCGCTCGATATCCACGATCATGGCGACACGGCAAAACGCAAGATGGCCATCAAGGCGCTGATCCGCGCGATCGGCCTCGACGAAGCGTCGCTGCAACGCTACCCGCACAGCTTTTCCGGCGGCCAGCGCCAGCGCATCGGCATTGCCCGCGCGCTTGCCCTCGGCCCGAGCCTCATCATCTGCGACGAACCGGTTTCCGCGCTCGACGTTTCGGTGCAGGCACAGATCCTAAACCTCCTCAAGGACTTGCAGAAGGATCTGGGGCTCACCTACCTCTTCATCTCGCACAACCTCGCCGTGGTCGACTACATGGCTGACCGGGTTGCCGTGATGTGGGCTGGCAGGATCGTCGAGATCGCGCCGCGCGAGATCATCATGACCGCGCCGGTGCATCCCTATACAAGGGCGCTGCTTGATGCCGTTGCCTTCCCGGACCTCGATCGGCCGCTGAATTTCGAAACGGCCGGAAAGACCAGCACCGTCTCGCGCGCCAGCTGGGCACAAGCCTTCCGCGATGACGACGGTGGCGACGGCATGGCACCCGCCGATCTTGGCGGCGGCCATTTCGTGCTTGCCCGCAGGAATGCCGATGTGCGGGAGTTGACGCCATGATCACGCGCCGCACCGCGCTCGGCCTTCTCGCCACGGCTTTCGTTCCGGGCCTTGCCCGCACGGCTTTTGCGGAATCCGATTACCTGAAGTCCAAGGTGGAGGCGGGAGAACTGCCCTCCGTTGCCGAAAGGCTGCCGAAGACACCCCGCATCATAAACAACGTGGCCCTGGGTGGCGCGCCCGGCGTCCAGGGCGGCACGGCACGCATGCTGATCGGTGGGCAGCGCGACGTGCGCCTGATGCCGATCAACAGCTATTCGCGCCTTGTCGGCTATGATCGGGATTTGAACCTACAGGCCGATATCCTCGAAACCTTCACCGTGGAGGAGGAGCGTATCTTCACCTTCCGCCTGCGTGAAGGTCACAAATGGTCGAGCGGCGAGCCCTTCACCGTCGAAGATTTCCGCTACTGCTGGGAAGAGGTCATCCTCAACCGGGAAATCCTCAAGGGTGGCCCGCCGGTGGATCTGCTCGTTGCGGGCAAGCCACCGACTTTTGAGGTGATCGATCCGCTGACGGTACGCTATAGTTGGGAAAGGCCGATCCCGGATTTCCTGCCGAAACTCGCCGCACCTATCCCCCTGGTGCTGGCGCTGCCATCCGCCTACATGCGGCAGTTCCACAAGAAATTTCAGGCCGCCGACGTTCTGGAAAAGCATATAAAAAAGCAGCGCGTCGACGATTGGCGCGGCTTGCATATCAAGATGTCGCGGCAGAACCGGCCGGAAAATCCGGATCTGCCGACTCTTGAAGCCTGGCGCCCGCGCACGGCTCCACCGGCCGAGCAATTCATCTTCGATCGCAACCCCTTCTTCCACCGGGTGGACGAGAATGGGGTGCAACTGCCCTATATCGACCGCGTGGTGATGAATGTCTCCTCGCCCGACCTCATTTCAGCCAAGACGGCCACCGGTGAAAGCGACCTGCAGTCCGCCAATCTCGATTTTGCCGACTACACGCTCCTCAAGGAAGCTGAGTCGATTTATCCGCTGAATGTGCTGCTCTGGAAGCGTACACTCGGCTCGCGCGTCGCGCTGATTCCGAATCTCAACTGCGGTGACGAAGGCTGGCGGAAGGTTTTGCGGGACGTGCGGGTGCGCCGGGCCATGTCGCTCGCCATCAATCGCACGGAAATCAACAAGGCTGTTTTCTATGGCCTCGGCCAGGAGAGTGCCAACACGGTGCTGCCGGAAAGCTCGCTCTTCAAGCCGGATTACGCCAAGGCCTGGGCGTCCTATGACCCGGACCAGGCCAATCGCCTGCTCGACGAGGCAGGTCTCGACAAACGTGACGAAGAAGGCCTGCGTCTGTTGCCGGACGGCCGCTCTGCCCATGTCGTCGTCGAAAGCGCCGGTGAAAGCACGCTGGAGACGGACGTTCTGGAGCTGATCACCGACCATTTCCGCAACGTCGGCCTGGGACTTTTCGTGCGCACCTCGCAGCGTGACATCTTCCGCAGCCGCGCCATCGGCGGCGAGGTCGTGATGTCCGTGTGGTACGGCCTCGACAACGGCGTTCCGACGCCCGAAATGTCGCCTTCCGAACTCGCGCCAACCTCCGACGATCAGTACCAATGGCCGGTCTGGGGCATGTATTTCGCGACCGTCAAGACCAAGGGCGAACCACCGGATATGCCGGAAGTGCAGTATCTCGTCGACAAATACGATGCCTGGCAGATGACGACGACCAGCGACGAGCGGACGACGATCTGGCATGACATGCTGGCGCACCATGCCGACCAGGTTTTCACCATCGGCACGGTCAACGGCATTTCCCAGCCGGTCGTCCGTGCTCGCCGGATGCGCAACGTGCCCGACAAGGCACTCTACGGCTTCAACCCGACCAGTTTCCTCGGCGTCTACATGCCGGATACGTTCTGGTACGAAGGGGGCGCGTGATGGTTCGCTACATTCTCGGGCGCATCACGGTCATGGTGCCGACATTGATCCTCATCTCGATGCTGGTCTTCACCATCATCGAGCTTCCACCCGGCGACTATTTCGAAAGCTATGTCGCGGAACTGCGTGCCATGGGCGAAGCAACCGACATGGCCGAAATCGAGGAGCTGCGCGAACGCTACGGCTTCGACAAGCCGGCGCCATTGCGCTACCTGCATTGGGTCGGCGGCATGCTGGTCGGCGATTTCGGGTACTCGTTTGAATACCGCCTGCCGGTTTCCGAAGTGGTCGGCGACCGGTTATGGCTGACGGTTCTCGTCTCCGTCGTCACGATCCTCTTCACCTGGCTGCTCGCCTTTCCGATCGGCATCTATTCGGCCACGCACCAGTACAGCTGGGGTGATTACGGCCTGACGCTCGCCGGCCTGATCGGCATCGCGGTGCCGAACTTCATGCTGGCGCTCATCGTCATGTATTTCGCCAATATCTGGTTCGGCGTGTCGATCGGCGGGCTGATGGACCGCCAGTTCCTGGGCGCGCCGATGAGCTGGGAGAAATTCCGCTCCATCCTTTCGCATATCTGGATTCCGGTCATCATCATCGGCACGGCTGGCACGGCTGGCATGGTGCGGCGCCTGCGCGCCAACCTGCTCGATGAACTCAACAAGCAATATGTCGTGACCGCGCGTTCCAAGGGCCTGCATCCGATGCGGGTTCTGACGAAATATCCGCTTCGCATGTCCCTGAACTTCTTCATATCCGACATCGGCTCGATCCTGCCCTCCATCATTTCCGGCGCGGAGGTCACCGCCATCGTGCTGTCGCTGGAAACGACCGGTCCGATGCTGATCAAGGCACTCCAGACGCAGGACATGTATCTCGCTGGCTCCTTCCTGATGTTCCTGGCCTTCCTGACGGTCATCGGGGTGCTGGTCTCCGACATCGCGCTCGCGATCCTCGATCCGCGCATCCGGCTCGGCGGAGGAAGCCGCAAGTGAAGACCTCGCTCCCTGAACCCGGCGCCCCGTTCGGCCATTTCGTCTCCGACGCGCCGTTCGATCCCTATGCGGCCGAACGCAAGACGGAAGAGCTGCAGGCGGTCGCCCAGGCCTCGCAGTTCCAATTGATGTGGTGGCATTTCCGCCGGCACAAGATGGCGCTTGCCTCCGGCATCTTCCTGATCCTGGTCTACCTGATGATCACGATCAGCGAGTTCCTGGCGCCCTACAACCTGCACACCCGCAACATCGACTTCATCTACTCTCCGCCGCAGACGTTGCGCTTCATGCACGAGGGCGCCTTCGTCGGCCCCTTCGTCTACGGCCAGAACATGACGCTGAACATGGATAATCTGAAGCGCGTCTATACGGACGATACGTCGGACGTGCAGAAGCTGCGTTTCTTCTGCCGCGGTGATGCTTACAAATTCTGGGGCCTCTTCAAGTCGGACGTCCATCTCGTCTGCCCGGCGGAAGGGGGGCAGTTCTTCTTCCTCGGCACCGATCGGCTGGGCCGGGACATGCTCTCACGCATTCTCTACGGTGCCCGCATTTCACTGACCATCGGCGCGCTCGGCGTGATGATGAGCTTCGTTCTCGGGATCGTGATTGGCGGGCTTGCCGGCTATCACGGCGGCTGGTTCGATCTCGTCGTGCAGCGCATAATCGAGGTTCTGCAGTCCATTCCAAGCATTCCGCTGTGGATGGCGCTTGCCGCCATCATCCCCGTTACCTGGAGCCCTATTTTCGTCTATATCGGCATTACGATCATCCTCGGCATGCTCGACTGGACCGGGCTGGCACGCGCCGTACGCTCGAAACTTCTTGCCTTACGCGAGGAAGATTATGTATTGGCGGCGCAAGTCATGGGTGCAGGCAGCGCCCGCATCATCCGCCGCCATCTCGTTCCCGGCTTCATGTCCCACCTGATCGCCAGCGCAACGCTGACCATTCCGGGCATGATCCTCGGGGAGACGGCATTGAGTTTCCTCGGGCTCGGCCTTCGCCCGCCCATCACCAGCTGGGGCATTCTCCTGACGGAGGCCCGCAGCATCAACATTATCGCTCTATACCCATGGCTGCTGTACCCGGTGGTACCCGTCGTACTGGTAATTCTGGCTTTCAACTTCCTTGGCGATGGACTACGCGATGCGGCTGACCCCTATAAGTGAAATTGGGATAACGAATGCAGAACAATCGCCGTTGCTTGAAGGCGAAGTGGGTGGGAGCCCGGAGGCTTGCACCATGAGCCGCAGCTTCGAACACGCCCGTATCCTCATGTACAGTCACGACACGTTCGGCCTCGGCCATCTGCGCCGGTGCCGAACGATCGCCCATGCGCTGGTCGAGGAATATCGCGGCCTCAATGTGCTGATCATTTCAGGCGCGACGATCGCCGGCGCCTTCGACTATCGCGCCCGCGTCGACTTCGTGAAGATCCCGAGCGTCATCAAGCTGCGCAATGGCGAGTACACTTCGCTGGAGCGTCATATCGACCTTGAAGATACCCTGAACATGCGCCGGTCGATCATCCGCCATACCGCGGAGACCTTCAACCCGGACATCTTCATCATCGACAAGGAGCCGATGGGTCTCAGCGGCGAAGTGGAGGAGACGCTCGCCTACCTGAAGAGCCGCGGCAAGCGCCTCATTCTGGGCCTGCGCGAGGTGATGGACTCGCCCCATCTGCTCGAAGCCGAGTGGAAGCGCAAGGACGTCATGCACAAGATCGACAGGTTCTACGACGACATCTGGGTCTATGGTCCACCGGACTTTTATGACCCCCTCGTCGGTCTCGACGTGCCAAAGGGCGTGCGGGAAAAGCTGAACTTCGTCGGCTTTCTGCAAAGGAACGCGCTTCAGATGGACCGCGCCCAGTATCAGCCGTCTGGCGATTACCTGCTCGTGACCACGGGTGGTGGTGGTGATGGGGCGGACCTCGTGCAGGACGTCCTACGCGCCTACCAGCACGATCCCGAACTGACCCATAAGGCCCTTATCGTCCTCGGCCCCTACATGCCGCAGGAGCAGCGCACCAAGCTCACGCAGGAAGCCTCGAAAATTCCCTATGTCGAGGTGATCGAGTTCGACACGCGCATGGAGGACCTGGTTGCCGGAGCCCGGGCCGTCGTGGCGATGGGGGGCTATAACACCTATTGCGAAATCCTCTCATTCGACAAGCCGGCGCTGATCGTGCCGCGTGTGCAGCCGCGCGAAGAGCAGCTGATACGCGCGTCGCGCGCCGCCGAACTCGGGCTGGTCGACATGCTGCTGCCGGACGAATCGAGCGACCCGGTGCGGCTTGCCGCTGCCCTGAAAGCCTTGCCGCAGCGTCCACCGCCGTCGAGCGGCAGCCCGGAACTGCGGCTGGAAGGCCTTCGCAACATCGCCCGTATTGTCGGCGACGAGCTTGCGGCGCGTGAACTCACGCCACCCGCTGCCTGATGAGAGGCGAAGCCGCGTTGTCGCAGCCGCGAAAAATCGTCGTGCTCCTGAAGGGCTATCCACGCCTGTCGGAAACCTTCATAGCGCAGGAATTGCTTGGCCTTGAACGGGCCGGGCTCGATCTCGTCCTCGTTTCGCTGCGCCGTCCGACCGACCGCAAGCGTCACCCTGTGCATGACGAGATCAAGGCGCCGGTGCACTATCTGCCGGAATACCTGCACGAGGAGCCGATCCGGGTCCTGCGCGGCCTCATCGCAAGTTTCCGCGCGCCCGGCTTCGGCGTGGCGTTTCGCCAGTTCCTGAAGGACCTGCGACGGGATTTCAGCCGGAACCGTTTTCGCCGTTTCGGCCAGGCCGTCGTACTCGTGCGAGAATGGCCGCAGGACGCCGGCTGGCTGCATGCACATTTCATCCACACCCCGGCTTCCGTCGCCAGCTATGCGAGCCAGATGCTCGGCATCCCCTGGACGGTATCGGCTCACGCCAAGGACATCTGGACCTCCGAGGACTGGGACCTTGCCGGCAAGCTTACGACCGCCCAGTGGGCCGTGACCTGCACGAAGAGCGGCCACGCGCATCTGCAAATCCTTGCGGCGCAGAACCGCGACCGGGTGCATCTCAGTTATCACGGCCTCGATCTCGACCGTTTCCCGCGCTTCGAGCACGCCCGCCCGCCGCGCGACGGCTCCGATGCCGCCAATCCCGTCAGCATCATCAGCGTCGGGCGAGCCGTGCCGAAAAAGGGCTATGACGTGCTGCTGCGGGCATTCGCCAAGCTCCCCGCAGATCTCCACTGGCGTTTCGTCCATGCCGGTGACGGTGGCGAGCGGCCGAAGCTGCAACAGCTTGCTGCCGAACTCGGCATTGCGGACAGAATCACATGGCTCGGCGCCATCGACCAGAAAGATGTGCTCGAGGCTTACCGCAAGGCCGACATCTTTGCGCTCGGCTGCCGCATCACGGCCGACGGCGACCGCGACGGTTTGCCCAATGTGCTGGTGGAAGCGGCGAGCCAACGATTGACCTGCGTCGCGACGGATATTTCCGGCATTCCGGAATTGTTCGAGGATGGGATCAACGGACTGCTGGTGCCCTCTGAAGACGCCGCCGCCCTCGCGGGCGCACTCGAACGCGCGATTCGCGACCCGGCTCTGCGTGAACGGCTCGGCCAGGCGGCAGAAGCCAAGGTACGCGGCAGCTTCGATCATCATGCCAGCATCTCGCAATTGAAGGCGCTTTTCCAAGCTGGGGCGCAGGAGGCCGCATGACTGTCCGTGCTGCGGCGAACGACGGTGGCCGACCACCGCGTGTCTTCTTCTATGTGCAGCATCTGCTCGGCATCGGGCATCTGGCACGCGCGAGCCGCATTGCGCGCGCGCTCCGGGAAAACGGTTTCGAGGTCACGCTTGTTACTGGCGGCATGCCTGTCGATGGTTTTCCCGGCCCCGGCATTGACCATGTTGCCCTTCCGGCTATCGCCGTCGGGGATGGCGGCTTTTCGGCGCTCGTCGATGCGAGCGGAAACGTCATCGACGATGCCTTCAGGGCCGACCGGCGCGACAGGCTTCTGGCCGCCTACCATGCGTGTCGGCCGGACGTCGTCATCCTCGAGGCCTTTCCCTTTGGTCGCCGGCAGGTGCGTTTCGAACTTCTGCCGCTGATCGACGCGATCGAGAAGAGCGAGCCGCGACCGCTGCTCATGACGTCGCTGCGCGACATCCTCCAGGAACGCGCTAAGCCCGGCCGCGATGAAGAAACCATCGATCTCGTCATCCGTCATTTCGACCGTGTCCTCGTTCACGGCGATCCCGGCTTCGTGCGGCTTGAAGATACCTTTCCGCTGGCGAGCCAGATTGCCGATCGCGTCCTCTATACCGGCCTTGTCGGTGCCGCACCGGCGGCCCCGCCGGCCGAGCGGTACGATATCGTCGTCTCCGCCGGTGGCGGTGCGGTTGGCGCAGGACTGGTCGAGGCAGCGCTCCAGGCGTCCCGTCACCTCGGCGACATCGGGCGCTGGCTGGTGATTACCGGCCCCAACATGCCACAAGCCGATTTCGAACGCTTTGCCGCGCAATCGGCTGAAAATGTCGAGCTTGTGCACTTCAGGACCGATTTTCGCAGTCTGCTGACCACCGCCCGGCTGTCGATATCGCAGGCCGGCTACAATACCGTCTGCGATGTCCTGCAAGCCGGCTGCGCCTCAGTGCTCGTGCCCTTCGCATCTGGCGGCGAGACGGAGCAGACCGCACGGGCGCAACGACTGGAACGGCTCGGCCAGGCGGTCGTCTTGACGGAGGAGGCGCTTTCTGCGGAAACGATGGCTAGCGCAATTTCCCGCGCGCTCAACGCCGAAACAAAGAAAAATGTGCCTGTTTTGCAACTAGATGGCGCCAATCGAACATCCGAAATCCTGAGGGCCCTACTAAAACAGCGCGCGGCTTCCTAGCTCTTGCGGTATTGCCCCTGTCTTATAGTCTTCACACAGGACAGCGGCCTTTCTCGCGCATAGAAGTCGTCGATGGAAAAAAGTCTCGCCCGGTATATTTGGGATCACACAAGGCCGCAGCAGCTCTGGATCCTGCTGATCGTCGGCCTGTCTATGATTCCCTATTACCTCGCGTTCGACCTGCCCAAGCAGATCGTCAACGGGCCTATCCAGGGAAGCGGGTTCGAAGGGCCGGGCGATACCCAGCTCTTCATGCCGATCAGCTTCGACCTGCCGTTCTGGGGCCATGTCGAGCTCTATTCCGGCCTGCCGCTGGAGCGCATGCCGTCGCTTCTCGCGCTCAGCCTGATGTTCCTCCTGCTGGTCATCATCAACGGGCTGTTCAAGTATTTTATCAACACCTACAAGGGCCGCCTCGGCGAGCGGCTCCTGCGGCGCATCCGGTATGAACTCGTCGACCGGATCCTCCGGTTCCCGCCAAAATACTTCAAGCACGTCAAGGCCGGCGAAGTTTCCTCGATGATCAAGGACGAGGTGGAGCCGCTCGGCGGCTTCACTGCGGACGCCTTCGTGCAGCCCGCCCTGCTCGGCGGCCAGGCACTGACCGCATTGATCTTCATCTTCATCCAGCATTTCTGGCTGGGCTTCATCGCGTTTGCCATGGCGATGGTCCAGGTCGGCATCATCCCGCGCATGCGTCGGCGGCTGATCGAGCTTGGCCGCGAGCGGCAAATCACCGCCCGCCAACTTGCTGGCCGCGTCGCCGAGATCGTTGATGGCATCGACACGATCCACGCCTACGACACCTCGAACTACGAACGCGCCGATATCGCTGAGCGCCTCGGGCGCATCTTCCGCATTCGCTACGACATCTACCAGTGGAAGTTCCTGGTCAAATTCCTGAACAATTTCCTGGCCCAGCTTACGCCGTTCCTTTTCTATTGCATCGGTGGCTATCTCACGATCGTCGGCAAGCTCGACGTCGGCCAGCTCGTGGCCGTCATCAATGCCTACAAGGAACTGCCAGGCCCGCTGAAGGAGCTGATCGACTGGGAACTCGTGCGCCAGGACGTGCAGGTGAAATATGAGCAGGTCGTCGAACAGTTCGAATCCGATCAACTGATCGACCCGGAAATCCAGGCTATAAATGCCGCGAGCGAGGCGACGTTGCGCGGCCCGCTCTGCACCACCAACTTGCTGATCGACGACGATATCGGCGGCCGGGTGCTCGAGCATGTAACGGTGAAGATCCAGCCCGGCGAAACGGTCGCCATCATCGGCGCAGCGGCCAGCGGTGGCGATCGGCTCGCCGAGGCGCTCGCCCGTATCACCTGGCCCGCCGGCGGCAAAGTGACGGCCGGCGACGACGATCTCTTCGCCCTGCCGGAATCCATCACCGGCCGACGGATTTCCTATGCCTCGCCGGAAGCCTACTTCTTCCACGGGAGCCTCAAGGACAACCTGCTCTACGGCCTCAAGCACGCCCCCATCGAACCGATGACCTACAAGGGCGCCGCCGCCGACCAGCGCAAATGGGACGTGACCGAAGCACGCCGTTCCGGCAACCCGGATTTCGACCTCAACAGCAATTGGATCGATGTGCGCACACTCCACGCCCACGGCGAGGACGGGCTCTTCGGCGCCATGGTGGCGGTGCTGGACGTGGTCGAGCTTTCCGACGACGTGTTGCAGCTAGCACTTCACTCCTCGCTCGGGGACAATCACGATCCGGAGCTGGCCGCCCAGATCGTCGAGATGCGCCGTGACCTGCGTGAGGAGTTGAACCGCCGCGATCTCAACAATCTCGTCGTGCCCTTCGAAGATAATGAATACAACACCGAAGCGCCGGTCGCTGAAAACCTGTTCTTCGGCATGATGCCCGATCCAAAAGCCTCCACCAAGGCAATCGTCAAGACGGCCTATTTCCGCAACATGATGCGCGAAAGCGGCCTTGGCCAGGCGCTCTTCGAGATGGGCAAGGGAATCGCCGAAAGCACGGTGGAACTCTTCAAGGACCTGCCACCCGACCACCCGTTCTTCGAGCAGCTCACCTTCATGCGGCCGGAAGAGATTCCGACTTATCAACATCTTCTGCAAAAACTGCGGCACAATGCCGCACCGAGCGAAGAAGAAAGGATCGCGCTCATCCGCCTCAGCTTCTTCTATATCGAGCCGCGGCACCGCTTCGGTGTGCTCGACGAAAAGCTGATGCGCAAGATCGTCGAGGTGCGCCACCAGTTCCACGCGAACCTGCCTACGGAACTGCTAGGCTATATTGAACGTTACAATCCGAATGCCTATCTGACATCAGGAACGCTGGTGGACAATATCGTGTTCGGCAAGCTCAATCATCGCTTCAGCGATGCCATTTCGAAGCTCAGGGAGATTGGCGGGGAGTTGCTCGCCAATCGACCGGAACTCTACCGGGCGTTGATGGCGCTGGGGCTTGAGTCGAATATTGGCGCCGGCGGACGAAGAATGAACAACCTGCAACGCCTGAAGCTCGGGCTTGCCCGCGCCCTTATCCGCCGGTCGGACTTCTACATCTTCAACCGCGCGTTTTCAGGCGTGGACCACCACCTCCAGGAGCATATCGTGGAGGCGGCCCTTGCGTTCCTGGCCAAGAGCGGTGATAATCCGGCAGTTGTCTGGGTTTTATCAAATACCCCGCTTGCAAGACACTTTAAAAGGGTGCTTGCTTTTGATGGCGGAAGTTTGGTGGAAGATGGAACCTACGAGACGATCGTCGAAAGTGGTACGGTATACAAGCAATTGATAGCATGACTGGTGTGACGTGATCAGATAGCCGAAATCGAGGCGGTTGACTGTTATGATCTTGAACGACGAAGTACAGATGTTACGACGTGTTCCGCTCTTCTCAGGGATCGATGCGGGCAAGCTAAAATTGCTTGCCTTCGCCTCGAACCGGGTCAGTTACCGTGAAGGCCAGGAACTCTTCCACGAAGGCGACGAAGGCGACGCAGCCTATGTCGTGCTTTCCGGTGTCGTCGACATATACAGGGCCAGCCCTGCCGGTGAACAAAAGATCGCCTCTGAAGGCTGTTGCTCGGTCGTCGGCGAAATCGCCATTCTCTGCGGTACGCCACGCAACGCCACCGTCAAGGCATCCACTGCGGTCGAAGCCCTTCGCATCAGCAAGGACTGCTTCCTGAAGATTCTCTCGACTTGCCCGCACAGCATGGCCGAAACCATGCGTGTCGTTGGTCAGCGGCTTGCAATGGCCCACTGAGGCCGTTTCTGCAGCTTTTTCCGACGGACTTCCGTCGTCTTGTTAGCCTCGGGTGTGCGCACACTCGAGGCTTTTTGCATTTGTTTCTTACGCTCCAACCGGCGAAGCACCGTGCAGCGACGCGGAATCATTTGCTGGCAAAATGCGGCAAAAACAAGGGAATAAGACTTTGCTCCCGTTCACTCGGAATCAGAAATTCATCACAGGCCTGTGATTATTGCAGACTATCGGGACTGTCGTGCGACTTGCGGCCGCGCCGGGGGATTCAAACGCGCGGTGCTACCAGGTTCGGCATTGCGCTGAGTAGTCTCGCGCAAAGGGCGCTTTGCGATTGGAGCCTTGTGAAGAACTGCAGGGCTATGCGCCGAGTGCATGATTTTCGACGGTATCGCCTGATTCCGCGCTGACTGTAGCCTGTTTCGTCCCCACTCCGCCGAGCCGTCTCATACTGTGGCTTCCATCCGGACAGGAGCCCGACCGTGAGTGAACAGACCGACCTCCTCAAACTCCCCTACATCATGCCGGCGCAGGCGCAGAAACA